>NZ_CP009286.1:2900500-3212500 GCF_000758685.1 Paenibacillus stellifer | reverse complement strand
TGAAGCTGCATCGGCTGTCTCTGGGCGTCTTCGATTTCAACGCCCCGGCACTCTCGTTATACGAGTCGCTTGGATTCCGCAGGGAAGGCGAGCAGGTGGAAGCCGCCCGCTTCGGCGACCGCTATGTCAACCTGATCGACATGGCGATGCTGGACCGCGAATGGAAGAACATCAGAAGCTCGGTTCTCAAGTAGATATAATGATACGGCAGCGTAATAAAGGGTGGTATTCCGGAAAGGACCGGGAAACCACCCTTTATTAATGAAGCAGGCGAATAAGCGGAACATGCTTCCTGTAGGCAGCTCTTAGTCGCCGCCTAGGACAGCAGCCCGCCGGCGCGCAGTCTGCTTGTGTTCTCGTATACTTCCTGGAACAACCGGGATGTGCGGACAGCCGGTTTGGGGGCAACCGTCTCACGAGGACCGATTACAGTAATGGTATCCACGCTGCCGGTTACGACCGCGCCGTCCATAATGACAGCATCCTCGCCGATAATGGCGTTCTCGATATAGACATTCTTGCCGATTCGCGCTCCAGGCATAATGACGCTGTTCTTGACGATTGCCAATTTGCCGATTTCCACATTGGCGAACACGACAGAGCGCTTCACGACGCCCTCAACTGAAGCATGCTCGCTGATCAGAGCATTATGAGACGAACCCTGTGCCTTGCAGCGGATTGCCGCTGGTCTGGCAACCAGCGTCCGGCTGTACATCGGCCATTGGCTGATATCGAGGCCCCAATCATTGTCGCCGGCCAAGAGATCCATGTGGGCTTCCCACAGGCTCTCCACTGTACCGACATCGCGCCAGTACCCCTTGAAGCGGTAGGCGAACAGTGAATCGTCATTCTGCAGCATGGCGGGTATGACGTCCTTGCCGAAGTCGTGGCTGGAAGCGCTGCTCCCCGCATCCTTCATAAGATGCGCCTTCAGATAGCTCCAGCGGAACAGGTATATGCCCATCGAAGCGAGGTTGCTCAGCGGCTTCGGCGGTTTTTCGACAAAGTCCGTAATTTGAAGGTTATCATCCACATTCATCACGCCGAACCGGCTCGCTTGTTCCCATGGAACCTCCATAACGGATATGGTTGCGTCCGCATCCATACGCTGGTGGTGCTCCAGCATCTGGCGGTAATCCATATGGTAAATGTGATCGCCGGACAGGATCAGCACATGCTCCGGGTCCAGGCTGTCGATATAATCGATATTCTTATAAATGGCGTCTGCGGTTCCTACATAGCTGCCTTTTTGTTCGGTGCCGGAGGGCAGAAGAGCGATTCCTTTGCCTTCCTCGGTCCGGAGTCCCCAAGGGTCCCCCTCGCCGATATGGGTGTGTAAGGATTCTGCCGCATATTGCGTCAGTACCCCAACCGTATCAATACCGGAATTCACACAGTTGCTGAGGGGAAAATCGATGATCCGGTAATGTCCGCCGAATGGGACTGCCGGTTTGGCCATATCGGATGTAAGAGGAGCAAGTCTGCGTCCCTCGCCGCCTGCGAGAAGCATAGCGATGCAATCTTTTTTACTCATGTGTACCCCTCCATCTAGTGGTGATGTTTGTCATTGTCGATGTCAATGAATGTTATATAACCTGGCAGTTTAGGTTTGAATCGACGCCAAAATGAGCATGGATGAAATATATGACGCATTGCTTGGGCTCATTCCACGAACTAAAAATACGTGATTTTATGCTCAAATAATCTCGCTTTGGCGTTATTTTCAAATGTTAGGAATTCGGTTAATGTATTAGGTGTATCCTGTATGGAAATACCCCGCATGCGCAGCTTTGCTTACACTTAGAAGACATGTCTCTATTTATTAGAAAAGGTGGTATTCATTTGGCTGAGCGACAAGCAGGAGTAACCATGCCGTCACCCGAGGATATTTACTTGTTTCATGAAGGCACCAACTACCGCAGCTACCGGATGCTGGGTGCTCATCCCGCAGTGGAGGAGGGCCAGGCCGGAGTAAGATTCACTGTCTGGGCTCCCAACGCGGCATATGTAGGACTGGCCTGCGACCGGAATGGATGGGACGGAAACCGCGAAGAGGACTCGTTATATAAGATACCCGAATCGGGAATATGGACTCGTTTTTTTGCCGGAGTTTTGCCGGGAACATTTTACAAATACCGTATTAAGGGACCGGACGGCTCGAGCTTTCTAAAAGCCGATCCTTACGGTTTCATGTCCGAGGTTCGCCCTGCTACAGCTTCGGTCGTAACGCAGTTGGACGGCTATAAATGGGGTGACGCTGCCTGGAGGCGCCGCAGCAAGGCCCTTTATGACAAGCCCCTGAATATATACGAAATGCATTTGGCGACATGGAGGCAGAAGGAGAATATCCACGGCAAGGAAGGCGGAGAGCTGTATTCCTATACCGAAATCGCGGATTTGCTGATTCCTTATCTCCGGGAGATGGGTTACACCCATGTGGAATTTATGCCGCTTGCTGAGCATCCCTATGACCTGTCGTGGGGTTATCAGGGTACAGGCTATTACGCAGCGACCAGCCGTTTCGGCGAGCCGCAAGGACTTATGCTTCTGATCGACCGGCTGCACCAGGCGAACATCGGCGTTATTCTCGACTGGGTGCCTGCCCATTTTGCCAAAGATGCGCCCGGTCTGCGCCTGTTTGACGGAACCCCGACCTTCGAATACAGCGACCCCTTGATGGCGGAGAAGCCGGGATGGGGCACGTTGTCATTTGACTTCGGCAAGCCGGAAGTGCTCTCGTTCCTGATCTCCAACGCCCTTTTCTGGTATGAGTACTATCACATCGACGGAATGCGGGTGGATGCCGTAACCAGCATGCTGCGTCTTGATTTCGAGAAGGGTGATGGGCAGTACCGGCGCAACATCAATGGCGGATTGGAGAATCTGGAGGCCATTGCTTTTATCCAGAAGCTGAATACTGCCGTGTTCCATCACTATCCGAACGCTCTGATGATGGCTGAAGAATCCAGCGCCTGGCCTGGTGTGACAGCCCCTGTGTACGAAGGCGGGCTTGGGTTCAACTATAAATGGAACATGGGCTGGATGAACGATACGCTGGCTTATGTCGAGAAGGATTTCTCCGACCGGCCGCATCATCATAACCTGCTCACCTTCCCGATTACGTATGCATACTCCGAGAACTACACGCTTCCGCTGTCTCATGACGAGGTTGTTCACGGCAAGAAATCGCTGCTCAGCAAAATGCCGGGCACGTATGAGCAGAAATTCGCCGGACTCCGGCTGCTGCTCGGGTACCAGATAACAAGCCCTGGCAAGAAGCTGCTGTTCATGGGCGGCGAGTTCGGCCAGTTCATCGAGTGGAAGGACCAGGAGGAGCTGGACTGGCTGCTGCTGTCATACGACAGCCACCGGAAGATGCAGGTCTATACGGCTGCGCTGAATCATTTTTATTTGGCTGAAAAAGCGCTCTGGGAGCTGGATCACAGCTTCGAGGGATACCAATGGATCACGGCAGACGACAGAGGGCAGAGCGTGATATCCTATATCCGCAAGGGCAAAAAACCGGGTGATACGCTCATCATTCTGATCAACTTCCAGCCGGTGGAGCGGCCTGATTACCGGATCGGCGTACCGAGGGCGGGAACGTACGATATCGTCTTTCACTCCGGGAAGGAGGAGTTCGGCGGTGCCGGAGCCGTTCTGGAGCCGCTGAAGACGCAGAAGAAGGAGATGCATGGGCAACAGAACAGTCTGTCGCTGACGCTGGACCCTCTCAGCATGGTTATTCTGAAAAAGCGCGGACGGCGGACAGCGGAGGATAAACCGGCGGCTGTGCAGATGTCATCCGGTACTCCGGGTGAAGCGGCTGGAAGCACAGGTGGCCGTGCAGCGCGTTCCAAACGATAAATCATCTAATCATAGGAGGAAAAGCCATGAAAGTGCTATTTGCCGCTGCGGAAGGACATCCGTTCATCAAGACGGGAGGTCTGGCCGATGTGATCGGAGCGCTGCCGAAAGCGCTGAAGGAAGCCGGAGTGGATGTTAGGGTGGTGCTCCCCAAATACAAGGGCATTCCCGAGCAGTACCGCTCCCGGATGGAGCCGGTTGGAGTTATCAAGGTTCCTGTAGGCTGGCGGAGCCAATACTGCGGGATTGAGCGTATTGTGCATGAAGGCGTCCCGTTCTATTTCATCGATAACGAATACTATTTCGGCCGGGACGGCATCTACGGCTATATGGATGACGGCGAGCGGTTCTCTTTCTTTAACCGGGCGGTGCTCGAGATCCTGCCGGAGATCGGCTTTCAGGCGGATATCATTCACTGCCATGATTGGCACGCCGCCGTCGTTCCCGTGCTGCTGAATGGTCATTACCGCAGCCAGCCATTCTACAGCGGGATGCGCACCGTCTTCACCATACATAACCTCCTGTATCAGGGTGTGTTCCCATACGAGGTTCTGGGCGATCTGCTTGGGCTGGACAGCAGCTACTTCCTTGGCGTAGAGTATTACGGCAACGTGAATTTCATGAAGGGCGGAATCGTATTCAGCGATTATGTGACAACGGTCAGTCCGACCTACTCCCAGGAGATCCGGACGCCTTATTTCGGATATGGTCTCGATGGGCTGCTTAATTCACGCGCTGATCATTTGAGCGGAATCGTCAACGGGATAGACACGAAGGCGTACAACCCAGCTACCGATTCCAAAATCTTCTCCAAATACCGGACGAATCTCGCCAAGAAGGTTGAGAACAAGATCGGCCTGCAGCAGGAGCTCGGACTCCCGATAGCGCCGCATATTCCGATGGTTGCCATGGTGACACGGCTGGTTGATTCCAAAGGCCTTGATTTGGTAACCCGGGTTCTGGACGAGATGCTCTATTACGACAACATCCAGTTCGTGCTGCTGGGAACCGGGGACGAGGCGTATGAAGCCTGGTTCCGCGACGCAGCATGGCGCTATCCGTCGAAGCTCTCCTCTCAGATTAAGTTCAGCGATGAGCTATCCCGCAAAATTTATGCGGCCAGCGATCTGTTTCTGATGCCCTCGAAGTTCGAGCCATGCGGCATCAGCCAACTGCTGGCGCTGCGGTACGGCAGCATTCCGGTGGTCCGCGAGACGGGCGGATTGAACGATACCGTACATTCCTATAATGAAGCGACCGGGGAAGGGAATGGCTTCACGTTCCGCGATTACAACGCACATGACATGATGCACACCCTGCGCCGTGCCGTCTCACTCTACCATCAGCCGGAGCATTGGAAGCGGGTGACCCGCAACGCCTTCGCGGGCGACTATAGCTGGGATGTATCGGCGGAGCAGTATACCGCTATCTACCGGGATTTAATCCAGCCGGCCATTTCCGAAGCCGACCCGGGTGTCGCAATTGAAGAAGGCTGATTTAATCTCTGCCAATTAGAAAAAAGTTAACAAAGGCGTGCTTTCCGCCGGGCCAGACACGGACTCGGGAGGAAAGCACGCCTTTTTGTTGCCGGAGCAATGGCTCCTGAGAGACGGTGGTTGTCCTGCGTTCCCAACAAGAGCAGCCGCAGGTCTACAGCTCGCGCTGCAATATCCGGAAGCCGAACGGCTCCAGCGTGAGGCTAATCCTGCCGCCATCCGTCTTTACACGGTTTCCGGATAACGCGTCCCTCCAGTCATCTGTCTCAAACGGAAGAGTTAGAGTACGCGGCTCTGCGGAATTATTCATCCAGATTGTAAATTGCTGCTTGCTGTCTTCCCGCTCATACACCAAGCAGGACTCGTCCCGGCAAGCCTTCAGCATCCGGTAACGGCCGCTGCGGAGCGTTACGTGATTCTTTCGCAGTCCGATCAGGGTCCGGTAGAAATCGTGAAGCTCATGATCCTGTTTAGCCGGGTCCCATTCCATGCACTTCCGGCAGTCGGGATCGCCTTCGCCCGTCAGCCCGATCTCGTCGCCATAGAAAATACAAGGGGTGCCGATGAAGGTGAACAGGAATACGACTGCGAGCTTCATCCGCCGCTTGTCTTCCCCCAGGCAGTTCAGCAGGCGGGGCGTATCATGGCTGCACAGCAGATTGAAGATCGCTTCGTTGGTCTGCTGCGGATAGCGCATGAGGAGAGAGCCAAGCCTGTTGCTGAACGTGCCGCTGTCCATTTTGCCTCCAAAGAACTCTAAGACCGTATCCGACAACGGATAGTTCATAACGGAATCGAACTGGTCGCCAAGCAGCCAGGACAGGGAGTCACTCCACACTTCGCCGACAATGTAAGCCTCCGGATTCGCCCGCTTCACGACTTTGCGGAAATCCCGCCAGAACGAATGGTCGATTTCATCCGAGACATCGAGCCGCCAGCCGTCCAGCTTGATTTCCTTGATCCAGTATTCGGCCACGTCCAGCAGAAATGCTTTAACCTCCGGATTCGCCGTGTTGAATTTGGGCATATCGGGGTAGAAACCGAAGGTATCGTATGTCGGAATCCCGTCCACAACCTCAAGCGGAAAGGACTTGATATGAAACCAGCCGGCATACCTTGAATCCGCTCCGTTCTCCAGCACATCCAGAAACGCGGGGAATTCCCGGCTGCAGTGGTTAAACACTGCGTCCAGCAGCACGCGTATCCCTCTGTTATGACATCGTTCAACCAGTTCTTTAAGAAGTTTGTTATCTCCAAAATGAGGATCGACCTGTTTGTAATCGACAATATCATACTTGTGATTGGAGGGAGACAGGAACAAGGGAGTGAAGTAGATCGCGTTGATCCCGAGATCACTCAAGTAATCCAAATGATCGATAACTCCCTGGATATCACCTCCGAAGAAATTCTCCCTTTCAGGCTTGCCGCCCCAAGGCTTCGTTCCTTCCGGATCATTGCCGGGATCACCGTTCGCGAACCGCTCCGGCATAATCTGGTAGAAGACGGCGTCTTTGGCCCATGCAGGCACCTCAAACAGATCAACCGGATGGATGAACGGATATTCGAAGTTGCCGCGGGGCGGAAGCGGCTCTTCCGGCAGAATGCCTTTTTCACATACAAAAAAAGTCTCATCCCCGGATTCAATCCGGAAATAATAAGTCAGGCGTCTGAATCTCGGCTTCACATGTGCTTCCCAATAATCAAACAGGTCATCCGCTGCCGCGACTTCCATTTGAGCTTCGGCACAAGTACCGTCCCAATCGTATTTATCGCCGGATACAACGGTTATTGCAGCGGCGTCACCGCGTTTGGCGCGAATCCGCAGATGTACGGTTTCTCTGTCGTAAGCATAGGCCCATTTATCCCGCGGCACATGATACAATGCTTCCAGCTGCATATCAGACCCTCCAATCAATGTTGTTCGTGAACGCTATAAGGTTACGTAGCTAAATACCCGAAATCGTTGCTATGAAACCCGTTCTTTTCGTATAGTGTGCCAAGAATGGAGGAAAAAAACTTTGCATAATCATGCGACATGAATTATAATAAATCGGTCCGGGACGAAGTAACATCAATTTAACACAACAAATAGACAAGGGCCAAATAATCGCCCGACAAGAGAACAGGGGAGACACAACTAGATGAACAAATGGGTAAAAATATCCATGGGGATGCTGCTTGCAGCAAGCCTTATTTCCGGCTGCGGTCAGAACAGCAAAAATACATCGAATGAGAATGCGGCTTCGGGTAACAACGCAGGCAGCACACAGACGAAGACGCTGACGCTCGGAACGAGCGCGGATTTTCCGCCGTATGAATTTCACAAGGTTATTGATGGCAAAGATACCATTGTAGGCTTCGACATCGACATCGCCAAGGATATCGCTTCCAGCATAGGTGCTGAGCTGGTGATCAAGGACCTGCCTTTCGATTCGCTGCTGAATGAGCTGTCCAGCGGACGGGTGGATATGGTCATCTCGGGTCTCAGCCCGACACCGGAAAGAGCCAAAGCCGTCGGTCTGTCCGATATTTACTACAAAGCTGAGCAGGCTGTAGTTGTGCGTGAAGCCGACAAGGACAAATTCAGCACGATGGATTCACTGAAAGGCGCCAAGATCGGCATTCAGACTGGATCGATCCAGGAAGATATCGCCAAGGGGATTGAAGGCGCGAAGCTGACATCTTTAGCCAAAATTTCGGATATCGTGCTTCAGCTGCAGTCCAACCGTGTGGATGCTTCCATCATGGAAGGCCCGGTTGCCAAGTCCTTCGTGCAGAACGTCAAGGGACTGGCTATTACGGATGCCAAGCCTGAAGTAGAGGATGACGGATATGTAATCGGCGTTAAGAAGGGCAATGACGACCTGCTGAAGCAGATCAATGACAAGCTGGCCGAACTGAAATCCTCCGGTAAAATCGACGAATATGTCACGAAAGCTGCCGAACTCGCCGAATCGAAATAATTACGGGGTTTCCATAATGAAAGGACAAGCGTGCACCCGTCTCTTACCTCAGGAGGGCTAAGACTGAATGGCTGCACGCTTGTTTATTCCTGCTGACAAGGAGGTTATTACTAGCTATATGGCAACTTTTTTCAATATGGCTTACGACTATCGCGACCTGTTCCTGACGGGTCTGCAATATACACTGCTGCTTGCGGTCATCGGAGTGCTGTGCGGCTTCATACTGGGTGTCGTAGTCGCCTTGATGCGGATGTCCAGCCTGGCTGTCCTCCGCTGGATCGCCACGGCCTGGGTTGAATTTCTGCGCGGCACACCGATGCTCGTCCAGCTCTTTCTCATCCACTACGGCCTTCCGGCCATCGGGCTGGAATTCTCGCCGATCCAGTCGGGCGCCATCACCTTGACCATCAACAGCTCCGCTTACCTGGCTGAAATATTCCGGGCCGGTATTCAGGGCGTTGACCGGGGGCAGACCGAAGCGTCCCGCTCGCTCGGGATGACACAGGCAATGACCTTGCGATATATCGTGCTGCCTCAAGCCTTTAAGAGTGTGCTGCCGGCAATCGGCAACGAATTCATTACCATTATCAAAGAATCCTCGATTGTCGCCATGATCGGTGTTACGGATCTGCTGCTCCAGGCGCGTACGATTACGTCCATTACCTATGACGGCCTGACGCCGCTGCTGATCATCGCTTTAATGTATTTCGTGCTGACCTTTGCGCTGTCCAAGCTGCTTGGGCTACTGGAAAGGAGATTGAGCGCCAGTGATCACCGTTAATAATTTGCAGAAATCATTCGGAAGACTGGAAATTCTGAAAGGCATCGACCTGACGATTCATAAAGGGGAAGTCGTAGTTGTCATCGGACCGAGCGGCTCGGGAAAAAGCACCTTCCTGCGCTGCCTGAATCTGCTGGAACAGCCGACCGGGGGCGAGGTTACATTCGAAGGCGCTTCGATTACAGACCGTAAGCATGACATCAACGCGACCCGCGAGAAGATGGGGATGGTCTTCCAGCAGTTTAACCTGTTTCCGCATAAAACCGTGCTGGAGAACATTACGCTCGCACCGGTCAAGGTGAAGAAGCAGCCAGCGGCGGAAGCTCAGCGGGTTGCCATGGAACTGCTGCGCACGGTTGGCCTTGAGGACAAGAAGGATGCCTATCCTTCGCAGCTCTCCGGCGGCCAGAAGCAGCGGATCGCCATTGCCCGGGCGCTCGCGATGCAGCCCCATGTCATGCTGTTCGACGAGCCGACTTCCGCGCTTGACCCCGAAATGGTCGGTGAGGTGCTGGAGGTTATGAAGAAGCTGGCTCTACAAGGAATGACGATGGTCATTGTCACACATGAGATGGGCTTCGCACGGGAAGTGGGGGACCGGATTCTGTTCATGGATGGCGGCGTTATCGTCGAGCAGGGCACGCCGGCAGAAGTGTTCGGCAATCCGCAGCACTCCCGAACCAAAGATTTTCTCAGCAAGGTGCTGTAACGATATCAGAAGCTGTCCCAAATGCCATGTGATGGCTGCTGGGGCAGCTTGTTTATTACCCGGATCAACTGAATCGTTTAGTTGGACGCTAAGCGAACGGATCGTTTTTCAATCGGACACAAAGCGAACCAGCCGCTATCCGGAGGTCGTTTCGTCATCCCCGCTGCAATAACTTTGCTTGAACGAAAGATCAGCGTTTAGAAAAATGAAGGCCGTTTAAAATGTAAATATGCTGCAAACGGTTGTATAATAAGGCTCAGCGACATAAAAAGGGGACAAAATATGGATAACTACTTAAGCCGGGTGGGGATCATCGACATCGGCTCCAACTCGATCAGGCTGGTCATCTATGAAACAACGCCGGAAGGCGGGTTCCGGATTATCAAGGAATGCAAAAATTCGGCGCGATTAAGTGAAAAAATTACGAAGGACGGGCATCTTGAACACGAAGAGCTTCAATCGATAGTACCGGTGCTGCTGCAGTTCAAGAGCGTGTGCCGGATGTATGGCGCAGAGCGCATCCGCGTCGGAGCGACTGCGGCGATCCGCAATGCGGTCAATTCGGAAGAGATCGTGAAATACTTGTCGGAGCAGGCTTCGCTGCCCATTGAGATTGTAAGCGGTCATCAGGAGGCTTACTTCGGCTTTCTTGGCGTGATCAACGCCTTTGACGCACAGGACGGTTTTGTCATCGACATCGGCGGCGGGAGTACGGAAATTACATTGTTCCGGAACAGAAGACACGCCTACAGCATCTCTTTTCCCTTCGGAGCCGTCAACACCAATGTCATGTTCGGGCAGAACGGCAACTGGAGCGGAGAGCAGGTCCGGAAGCTGGAGAGCTATGTGCGGGAACGGCTGGAGGAATGCGAATGGTTGAAGGAGGGCAAGGGACTTCTGCTGTATGGTCTGGGCGGAACGATCCGCACCTTGGGCAAAATTGACCAGAAGCGGCGGAATTACTCGCTGCCCAATTCGCATGGCTACACCTTGTCTACCGAAACCGTGAAGAAGTTCATGGAGACGCTCCCGGCAATGCCATACGACAAGCGCAAAAATGTGGATGGCTTATCCAAGAGCCGTGCCGATATTATCGTGTCGGGTCTGATCATCTTTCATACTGTATACCAGTATATCGATGCGGGCGGGGCAGTCATCAGCGGCGAGGGCTTGCGCGAAGGAATGCTGCATGATTTGCTGGAGCCGGAGCACCCGGTCCGCCCAAGCGCCCTGGAGTATAGTCTCCGCACCATTCAGCTCCTTAACCGGGAAGCGTCGAGCTTCTTTCTGTATCCTGTCTACAAGCTGGCTGGGGCTCTGTTCGCTGCGCTAAAAGAGGACGAGCATACAGAAGAGCAGGAGATGCTGATTTACGTGTCCGTCATGCTGCACCGGCTTGGGGCCAACATCAACTATTATCAATCCAAACGCCACACCCAGTATTGGCTTATGAATTCGCCCATCCGCGGATTGACGCACCGTCAGCTTGTTCTCTGCGCCTTGATTGCTTCCTTCAGCACAAAAAGCCGGAAGCAGAAGCTGTCCGCCGAGCATAAGGACATTCTTCTCGCATCCGACGAGGATTGGATACACAAGCTTGGATCACTCGTGCAATTAAGCGCTGCGCTGGACGGCAGCGATATCGGAATCGAGCTGCAAATCAAGCCGGTAAGAAGAGGCAGCATGCTGGACATCGAGCTGATGGTAAGCGAACGCCCGCTTCTTCGGCTGGAGGAAATCGATAATGCGCTTAAAGCGTTCAAGAGCGCATGGGGGATTAAGGTTACTCTGATTTATACTTCCATTCACTAACCGCCATGGCCTCGAATTGGCTCCGATAAGGAGCCTCTTTGTCGTCCGGGCGTTCATAGTTCCCGCTTGGAGTCAGGAAGCTGGATTTCTGATTGTCCCGCAGCGACATTTGCAGAATCTCGACGACCTGCCCGCGCGTCTCTTTATCCTTCACCGGACACATTAATTCCACACGCCGGGTCAAATTCCGCGTCATCCAGTCAGCACTGGACATGTAGACCTCCGGATCTCCGCCGTTCTCAAAATAATAAATCCGGGAATGCTCCAGGAACCGGTCGACGATGCTTCGGACCGTAATATGCTCGCTCAGGCCTGGAACGCCCGGGCGCAGACAGCATACCCCTCGTACGATCAGGTCGATCGTAACGCCAGCAGCGTTGGCTTCATACAGATCGTCGATGACCTGCTGGTTCGACAAGGAGTTCATCTTGGCGATGACTCTGGCCGGACGCCCTGCGGCGGCATGCTCGCTCTCCCGCTGGATCAATCGCCGCAGATTGGTGCTCATACTGCTCGGCGCAACGACGATTGCGTTCCACTCCCGGTTCGAGGAATACCCGGTAATTTGATTGAACAGCTCCGAAGCGTCGAGGCCGATATCGTCATTTGAGGTGAAGAGACTGATATCGGTATACATTTTTGCGGTATTTTCATTATAATTGCCGGTGCCGATATGAACATAACGCCGCAGCTCGTTGTCTTCCTGGCGGACGATCAGCGTAATTTTGGCATGAGTCTTCAATCCGACAAGGCCGTAGACGACGTGACAGCCCGCCTGCTCCAGCTTCCGGGCCCAGGCGATGTTGCGTTCCTCGTCGAACCTCGCTTTCAGTTCCACCACGACTGTAACCTGCTTGCCCGACTCCGCAGCATGCGCAAGCGCTCCGATCAGCGGCGAGTTGCCGCTCACCCGATACAGCGTCATTTTGATCGCCATAACCTGATCATCTTCCGAAGCCTGGGTGATGAAGTCAATCATCGCCTCAAATGACTCATACGGATGGTATACGAGGACATCGCGTTTGGTTAATACATCAAAGAAATCTTCTGTCTCATCGAACTCGGCCGGATAGACGGGCTCAATCGGCGGATAGTTGAGATAACTGTATCCCTTGAGGCCTGAGGCGAACTGGCGGAAGAAGCCAAGATCAAGCGGACCGTCAATTTCAAAGGTAAAAATTTCGGTTTCAAATTCGGTCTGCAGCTGCTCCAGTGCGAACGGATGGATGCCTTTCTGGACCTCCAGCCTTACCGGAACGCCGCGGCGCCGTTTGCGGAGCTCCTTCTCAATCTCCTCCAGCAGATCCTCGGCGCCTTCCTCGTCAATGCTGAGGTCGGAGTTTCGAGTCAGCCTGAATTCGTTAACCGCAAGCGCTTGATAGCCGCTGAAGAGTGTTCCGATATGGGCTCTGATCACATCTTCAATAAAGATAAACTGGCGGCGTTTGCTGTTGGAACGGTGGGGGAGCGGAATGCACCGGGGCAGATTCGATGGAATCTGCAGGATGGCGAAGAACAGCTCGTCGTCATCTTGATCCTTCTTGCCCAGCACGACCGCCAGGTAGATGAACAAGCTGTGCACAAGCGGAAAGGGTCGGCTCTGGTCCACGGCCATCGGCGTCAGCACGGGAAAAATAATGTCCCGGTAATAGTCCTCAACAGCTGTCTCCTGGGCATGGGTCAAATCCTCATAATCCACGAAGACGATGCCTTCTTTATGTAAGCTGCGCGACAGATCGCGGAAAGAACGGTACTGCTCGTTCACGCTTTGGCCGACACGCTTATACAGCCGTTTGAGCAGACCGGAAGGGGTGTATCCGGTAAAATCCTTTTTGGTATAGCCCGCCCTGATCTGGTCCTGAATCCCTGCAACCCGAACGCTGATAAATTCATCGAGATTGCTTGATACAATACCGAGGAACTTGGCCCTCTCAAGCAGGGGGTTGTCCGGGTCCTGTGCCTCATGAAGGACTCTTCGGTTAAACTCGATCCAGCTGAGGTCCCGGTTCAGATAGGCGGCGGATGGACTGCTGTGATGTTTTTTCTCTTCTTCGCTCATGTTTCCTCCAAATTGGCTACCAGAATGAATATACTCCATTTTATCATATCGCCTGCATCGTATTCATTTTACCTTTTACCAGGGAATGAAATGTTAACGCAGTGTAAAATCGAAAAAAAAACCTGACATAAGAATTGCTGTCTTGCGGTGCGTGTTATCGGGACGGATATTTACCGGATATTACAAGGCCGGTTATTGTTGTGCAGCCAATCCATCCACATACTATAAATATAACAAATCTGACATGAAAAAAGCCGCTTATTATTCTATTTGAAACAAATTTCGGTAGAAAAAACTCAGTTTTAGCGTGCTTTTCACGCTTGTTGGAAGCATTTGTAAGTGCACTGGTTACAAAATTGTGATATATTCAAAACTGTTGAACGGGGAAACCAAAAAACCGCATTGCCGCAAGGAACCTACATAAGCTTGTGCGCAGTACTTAAGGAGGCACCATGATCAAGAACATCAAGACGGTTAAAACTGCAGCCGCCCTGCTCGGACTCAGCGTAATGCTGATGGCCGCGCCTGCTCATGCCGAGCGTATCCATGTCGCCGGAGATCAGACCACCTTTTACAGAGTCGCCCAAAAATATAGCGTCAGTCTGGAGCAACTGATGCAGGCTAATCCGGAAGTCGATCCACAGAACATATATCCGGGCCTGCGTCTGGTCGTTCCGGGCAGCACCGCCCTGGCCGGATCGGGAATTGCCAGTGCCGAATCAGCCAAACAGTCGGGCAGTCAAGGGAACAAGACAGTGGAAGCCTGGGGCAAGGTCTTTACCTACGACAAAACCGTGCAGGCTAAGGCTACCGCCTATTCTTCGGCTGCGAGCGAGAACGGACCTTGGGGTTCCGTCGACTATTTCGGCAATCCGCTGAAGCTGGGCACCATCGCCGTTGACCCTTCTATTATTCCACTCGGCACAAAAGTGCTGGTCACGGGGTATTCGCATCCCGGCCTGCCGAAGCAGGCATTTGTCGCCACAGCATTGGATACGGGAAGCGCCATTAAAGGCAACCGGATCGATATCTTCATTCCAGGCAGCCAGAGCTTTGTCTCGGAATTCGGATTTCAGAACGTGGAGCTCTATTTGATCAATTAAACAGGCATTGCAAAGCCGGACGGGCACAGACCGAGGCCGGCTTTTTTCAATATCAGGGCATAGCTGCCCAGCGTTCTTATTCATTAAAGCGTCCGCTTAAGATCGGCTTGCAGCGAGATGAAGGAGCTGGGGGACGGTTACGAAACTGTACCCTCTCTGGCGCAGGTTATTGATAATGTCGGGCAGGGCCTGAATCGTTCCCTTCAGATCGCTGCCTGCACCCCCGCCTCCATGCTGAAGAATGATTGCACCCCGACCGGCATGCGGCAAAATATTCGCTTTGACCCGTGCAGCCGACAGCCCTTTCCAGTCCTCGGAGTCGACATTCCAGTTGATAAAGGTATAGCCGTTAGCGGCGGCCCATTTCAGCTGCTGCTCGTTAACGTCGCCGTATGGCGGACGAATCAGTCTGGGCCGGATGCCGGTAATCCCCGATATTGTCTTCTCCGACCTCAAGATTTGTTTCCGGAAGCTCTGCAGATCAAGCTTGCTGAACTGTGGATGACTGTATGAATGATTACCGATGCTGTGCCCTTCGCGGACGATCCTCCGGACGAGTGCGGGATGCTTGGCTGCCCGGCTTCCCACCAGAAAGAACGTCGCCTTCACATTGTATCTCTTGAGGACATCCAAAATTACCGGGGTGAACCGGGGGTCCGGTACATCATCGAAGGTCAGGGCGATCTGCTTGACCCGGGGACCGTTTGTTTTGATCGCATTCGGATATTTACGGATCAGCTGGCTAAGGGTAAGGGGAGAGGAAGCAGCGGCTACCGGACGGGCTTCTGTTTTTGCCGGCTCCTTCCCGGACAGGTTCCACTCCCCAAAGGACGATGCTCCGGAAGAACGTTCTGCCGGAATATAACCGGAGCAGCCAGACATGCCGCAGACCAGTGTCAGGATTAAAACGGCCGTCAGCAAGCGAGCCGCTGGAAAAAATCTCATTACACGTTCTCCTTCCCGTAAAGGCGTTTCCGTCTATTATTTGTCTTTCACGCGAAAAACATTCAAAGGTGTGAAGAATATCACAGATTTTAAGTTTCTTCTCAGGCATGTTTAATAAGATAAAATTTGAAGGAGCTTGATAACGTGGGGACGGTTATTAGTAATGAACAACTGGCGGACAATGTTTACCATCTCCGGGTCGGCGGAGATTACAGCGGTGAAATGGGCCAATTCTATATGCTGCGGGCATGGGACAACTATCCGGTGCTGTCGAGACCTCTTAGCATCCATCAGGTAGGGGAAGACAGCATCGATTTCTTATATCATGTTGTAGGCGAAGGTACGGAGCTGTTCGCGAAGCTGACTCCTGGCGATCCTATTCAGCTGGAAGGGCCATTCGGCAGCGGCTTTCCCAAGGTTGAGGGACGGATCGCTCTGGTAGGCGGGGGAATCGGCATTGCGCCTCTCATGTACTGTGCCCGTGAGCTTCCGGGCTGCGACGTCTTCCTGGGATACAGCCGGGAGCCATTCGCGACTGAACAATTTCGTCCCTACGCTGATAAGCTGACGGTGGATGTCGGCGGCCTCATTCTGGACAGCGTCGATTTCAAGGCCTATGACCATGTGTTCGTCTGCGGGCCACACCCAATGCTCAAAGCAGCACAGCATAAGGCTGCAGCGGCCCAGTCGGAGGGCAGCCGGGTGAATGTGTACCTCTCATTGGAGAACCGGATGGCGTGCGGCATCGGAGCCTGCCTCGTATGCAGCGTATCGTGCAAGGACGGACAGCGGAAGGCATGTGCGGACGGACCTGTATTTTTGGCGGAAGAGGTGGTATTTCATGATTAGAACGGAAACGAGCGGAGCGGCGGATACGAAGCTTGATCTGAGCACTGTTATTGCGGGGGTTACCTTCAAGAATCCGATTGTGATGGCATCAGGAACCTTCGGGTTTGGACGGGAATATGCCAAGTTTTACGATGTAAATGAGCTTGGAGGCATTTCGGGCAAAGGTCTTACGCTGAATCCCAAAGCAGGGAACCCGGGCGTGAGGGTGTACGAGACACCTTCGGGCATGCTGAACAGCGTCGGTCTGGAGAATCCGGGCATTCATGCTTTTCTTAAGAAGGAAGGCGCCTATTGGGAATCGCTGGACACCGCAAGAATCGTCAATCTTGGCGGCAACACCTTTGAGGATTATGTTACCGGAGCGGAACTGATTCAGCAGGATGCCGACCGCCGGGCGGAGCATGGAACGAAAGCAGTGGATATGATAGAGCTCAATATTTCCTGTCCCAATGTAAAAGAAGGCGGCATCGCCTTCGGCATCCGCACCTGCGATGCCCGGGAGCTTGTCCGCGCCGTTCGCGGTGCGACGAGTCTGCCGCTGTCCGTCAAGCTGTCTCCGAACGCCGAAGACATCGCAGACATGGCCGCAATGTGCCAGGAGGAAGGGGCGGACGCTGTCTCCTTGATCAATACGATTTCCGGCATGAAGATCGATGTGCGGCGCAGACGGAGCGTATTCAATAATCTGTATGCGGGTCTGTCGGGCCCTGCCATCAAGCCGGTTGCGCTGCGCATGGTGCATCAGGTGGCGAAGAGAGTCAGCATACCGGTCATCGGCATGGGCGGGATCGCTTCCGCGACAGATATTGTCGAATTTATTATGGCCGGAGCCGCTGTCGTTCAGGTCGGCACCTATAATTTCATGAATATGCGGGCCGGACGGGACTTGCTAACCGGTCTCCGGCAGTTTATGATCGAAGAAAATATCTCTTCCCTGGATGAAATCCGCGGCATCATTTAAGTTCCGCAGTCATGCAGGTGCATGAAGGAGGGAGATTTCTTGCCTTCGGAAGCATTTGACCCTGAAGACATAGTCATCACCGATTTCGAGGTGGGGCGCGATCTTCTTCTGGTAATTACCGGCGGGGTCAGGCATATCGGGGCGGCCAGCATTGCATATCCGGATACGGGCGGCGTCTCCTCCGGAACCTCGGCGGTTCCCGGACACAAGGAGCATACGATCAGCGAGCGGATCGCCAGACAAGCCGCCGAGGCGCTTGGGCGAACCGTGACCGTTGTGATGGGCATCCATTACGACAATCTGACCAAGGAGCAAATATTTCGCGTGGTTGAGACGGTGGATCGCAAGGTGGATCAGTTTTTACGAAACAAAAAATGAAACGGATTCCGCTGACCTGCGTAAAACATATCAACAAGTTTAAAAACCATCTTTTGGAGGAATGAACATATGTCCATTTTTAAAAGATTGCGCGATTTAACGATGTCCAATATCAATGCGATTATCGACAAGGCTGAAGACCCGATCAAAATGACTGACCAATATATCCGGGATATGACCGAAGATTTGGAAGACGCCGAGAAAGCAGTCGCCGCCCAGATCGCGATTGAGAAGAAATTCAAGCAGCTGTACGAAGAGCAGGAAGCGCTTGTGAACAAGCGTAACCAGCAGGCCCACGCCGCCGCACAGGCGGGCAACGCCGATCTGGCGCGCCGGGCGCTGGAAGAGAAGAAGACGGCTGAAGGCAAGCTCGCCGAGTATAAGACGAGCTACGACCAGAACAAGGCTTCGGCTGACAATCTCCGCGACAAGCTGGAAGAGATGCGCAAGCAGCTCGGCCAGATGAAGAGCAAGCGCGAGACGCTGGTAGCCCGTTATAACGCGGCCAAGGCGCAGACTGAAATCAATAAGGCTATGAGCGGCTTCAGCTCCGACTCCGCAACAGCCGGACTGAAGCGCATGGAAGAGAAGATGCTGCAGGCCGAAGCCCAGGCGGAAGCAAGCAACGAAATGAGCAAAGGCACAAAGTCGCTTGACGACGAGTTCGAGCAGCTGTCGAAGGACCAGGGCGTTGAAGATGAACTGGCCGCTCTGATGAAGCAGTACGAGAAGCAATAAGAGCCTCCCGTCACGATATCGTGAAGGCGATAGGCGGGGAGAAGCGTTGAGTCGCTCTCCCCGTCCTTGTATGTACAAGGACCTGACAGGAGGAACGACCATGAGTATATGGAAACGTATTGGCAATCTGTTCGCCAAGGATGAACCGCTTCCCGCACCTAAGAGCGTGCTTCAGCTGTCGCCAGGCGATATTTGCGAGGTATCGCTTGTTAGTTATGAAGTGACTGGACGGGTCAGTAATTTCGGCCGAAACACAGCGCTGCTGACGCTTCGCGACGGAGCAGCGCTGGCCTATTTGCATGTGGAGCAGCGGGAAGAGCTGCGGTATGCGCTGTACAAGGCGATTGACGGCCGGATGGACAGCCTGGCCGAGGTTCCAACTACGATGGAGCTCGACGATATCCTCTACTATCTGGAGGAAGAGTACGAGGGCCATGTGGCGGTGACCGGTCAGACGCCTTTTATGAATGCGGGCGACCAGCATGTGTGGCAGTATCAGTCCGACGAAGGCCAGCTGCTTCGAATTGAGTGGCAGAACGGGCGGTTTATGCTGTACGAAGGGGAGAAGATTATTCCGGGCGACGTTCAGGTCATCCGGGCTTCCTAGAGCTTTTTAAGAAAGCCGATCGAACAAATGGATTTATCAATATATGACAGCGGGTATGTCATCAAGCGGGTATGTCATCAGACATGCCCGCTTTTTCTCGTTATCGGGAACATCTTTACAGGTTTGGGGACGATTATTCCGGTATGTTACAATGAAACGGATTCGGAGGGAAGCAGTACTAGGCGGGAGTTATTACTATGGGATAACGGAGGGATCGTCATGATGGAAGAGACCACCAAGAGCGGCAAGTTCGGCAGAAAAGTGGTTCAGGTGCATGAGGCTCAGCAGAAGCTTATGGCATATGCCTCTCCGCTGGAGATGGAGAACGTTCCGATCAGACAGTCGGCCGGACGCAGATTGGCGGAGGATATTACAGCGCCGCATCCCTTTCCGGCGTTCAATCGTTCCGGAATGGACGGCTACGCAGTCATTGCGGCGGATACGGGAGCGGCGAGAGACGAAGAGACCGTATGGCTCAGGGTTGTCGATGAAATTCCCTGCGGGTTCGTATCGGAAGCGAAGATTACGCCGGGTACGGCGGCGAGAATCATGACCGGAGCGCAGGTTCCGGAGGGAGCGGACGCGGTCGTTATGCTGGAGGCGACGATGACGCGTGAGGAAGATGGCGTGTCATGGGTTGGCGTACGCACGGTCATCCAGGCCGGGCGCAACGTCACGCCCCGGGGATTTGAAATCCGCAGCGGGGACAAGGTGCTGGAGGCAGGCCGGCAAATCACGGCCGGTGACATTGCCGTTCTGGCGGCCTTCGGCATCGCCGAGATTCCGGTGATCCGGCGACCCAAGGCGGCGATATTCGCGACGGGAAGCGAGCTGCTTGGAGTTGGCGACCCGCTCCAACCCGGCAAGATCCGGGACAGCAATTCGCCGATGCTGGAGGTGCTGATTCGGGAAGCGGGCGGCGAGCCGGTGATGCTGGGCGCCATCGCCGACGATCTGGAGCTTGCGCGCACGAAGGTGGAGATGGCGCTGGAAGCTTATGATCTCGTGATCACCATCGGCGGTGTGTCAGTCGGCGATTATGATATTATGGGCGATCTGATCCGTGAAGACCCGGATGGCATGCTCTTCAACAAGGTCGCCATGCGTCCCGGCAGCGTAACGACGGCAGCCGTTCGCGGCGGAACGCCTATCATCGCGCTGTCCGGCAATCCGGGCGCCTGCTTCGTCGGATTTCATCTATTCGCTTATCCGGTGCTGGCTGCGATGCAGGGTGCTCCATCTCCTTTTCTTCCCGAAGGAGTCGCGGTGCTGGCGAAGGACTACCAGAAGGTCAACAATTTTACCCGCTTCGTGAGAGCGCGTCTGGAGCTGCAGGATGGAGTTATGCACGCTTACCCGGCCTCTATTGATGAATCCTCGGTAATGGTCACGATCAAGGACAGCGACTGTCTGCTGGTCGTCTCGCCGGATGAGCGGGGACTCATCGCGGGCTCAAAGGTTCGCTTTATCAAGCTGCCATGATGAGGACGATGGAAGTCTCTTCTCGGCATAGGGAACGCTCTCTTAAACGCCACTGCGGGACAAGGCTTGCGACCAAAGGTAATGGGTCAAGCAGTCGCGTGCAGGGCAGAGTTCGTCCTTTATTGGGACAAGCCGCTAGGAGAGGCCGCAGACCTGCCGTCTGTCAAATTGTCGGTTATAAGAACAGGGGCAAGACGACGCTGATTGGCGCATTGATTCCGATTCTTCGCAGGCAGGGATTCAGCGTGGCTGTAATCAAGCATGACGTCCACGGCTTCGAGGCCGATCGGCCTGGAACGGACACCTGGCTTCATCGGGAAGCCGGAGCGGAAGCCGTGTCCATCACGTCGAATGAGAGCTCCTATGTCTGGGAGTCGAGAAGCAGAAGCTTGAAGGAACTCGTGAACGGTTTTGTCAGATATGATTATGTGCTTGTCGAAGGGTTTAAGGACGAGGACCTTCCCAAAATGGTTCTGATCCGGGAGCATGAGGATTTGGAGTTGCTCGTCCGTCTGAAAAATGTGAAAGCTGCCGTCTGCTGGCCGGATATGCTCGCGTTGAGCAAATTAGCCGCCTTGGGCTGCCCTGTGTTCGAAATCGGCGATCCGCAAGCGGTCGCGGGATTTTTACAGCAGCAACACAACTTATTATCGAATTACAACATATGAAAAATTCATAATAGAAAAACATAGATTGCAGCTCGTCCATCTTAGAGCGGTTCAAGCATCCAACGCCTATCTTGCCTACTTTTCCTCACAGTTAAAAGGCAGCATAAAGGCCGGATCGGCAAAAATAGGCCGTACCCTCTCGGTGCGGCCTGATTTCTAAGAAGCAGACTAAAGATTATCTGGGCGGATGCTAACTCAACTGTACGATTTGCTCCAACCTCAGGAATCCTGACGCCGCTCGATCGCCTCAGACATCGTCTTGTCTGTAAGATGCGCATAGACCTCGGTCGTCTCCGTGGAGGCATGCCCGAGCTGTTCCTTCGTTTTGTAAATATCATTTTGAAGATAATAGTCGGTTGCAAAAGAATGCCGGAGCTTGTGGACCGTCAAATACGGCTTGCCGAACCGCTTGGCGTATTTGATGATCATTTCCTGAATTGCCCGCTTCGTCATGCGCTTGCCCTCATTGCTTCCGTTGGGCTTCGCGACGAACAGCGCCTTTTCCTTCTTCGGTGTGCTGTACCTTGTCTGTCTGAGAGTTAAATAGGCCATCAGCTCGTCCTTGGCCTGCTCCCGGAAATATACCGGAGTCTTAAAGGTCTCATCGTTGTTGCCCTTGCGGAATACATACAGCAGCTTGTTATTAGGGTCCAGATCATCCACGTTCAAATTGACGACTTCAGATACGCGAAGACCGGAATTGAGAATCAGGCTGGCAATGCAGGCGTCCCGTTCACGATTGAGCTGAAAAGCGTAATACGCCTGCTTATTGTCCTCAACGTCCTTGCCATAGCCCTCCAGAATATATCCGACGAACTCCAGCAGCTCATCCTCCTCCAGAATTTTGCCCTTCAGCTTGGCGGCTGTATCTTTTGGCTTGTGAACACGTTTGATCTCTACCTTGGCCATGACGTTTCGTTTGAGCAGCGGGTAGAAATTTTCATCCTCGGCAATCTGACTTAGGTAATGAAACAATGAGCGCAGCGCGGACAGCTTGCGGGATACCGTAATTCGTGAATTGGCGCTCTCGGCCCGCGAGGTCAGATGGAGACGGTAGCCGGTGATGCTGTCCATATGGAGCGTCTCCAGATCGAGCAGCGTAATTTCAGCGTTGGAAGACGCCTGCGAGATGCCCTCAGCGCGCAGCCATCCGAAGAACGACTCATAATCGCGCACATATTCCAGCAACGAGGAAGGCGAAAGATCGGGGAGCTTGTAATTGATGAACTGGCGGACGAACCAGGGCATGGCCGGCAGCTTCAGATCGAGCTTCTGACGGTCGCTCCATTTTTGAATGCTCATGAGGTCACCTTCTTCCGATAAAAATCGTAATGCACTCATTTTAACATGTTTCGCTTCGGATTACTTTTTTAAGAGCCTGCCTTGTCGCCTTGCTCCTTGGATAGCAAAGTTATATCATGTGTAAGAAACACAAAAAGCGACTAGCAGAGGTGACTCCAATGGAACTTGGACTTGAGCTTGTTCCCGCCGAGCGAAAAGCGATTATCAGCAGATTGATGCAGTTCTATCTGTACGATTTCACCCGCTATCTGGAATTGGATGTGGACCGGGAAGGTGCTTTTCCCGCTTATCCGGGGCTTGAAGCCTACTGGAACAGCGGCCACAATAAATTTGCCTATTTAATCACCTGCAATGAGCGGCCTGCGGGCTTTGCGCTGGTGGACAGGCTCCTTCGCAGCAAGGAAGGCGAGTTCTATATGACCGAGTTTTTTGTGATGCAGAAATACCGCCGATTCGGCGTCGGCACTTGGGCTGCCCACCGGCTGTTCGACATGTTCCAGGGGGACTGGAAGGTGTCGCAGATCCGCGCCAATACACCGGCCAGAACGTTCTGGCACAAGGTAATCAGCGAGTATACCGGTGGAGTTTTTGAGGAGAAGCATAATTCCCAGCAGGGCAATCCGAGCCAGTATTTCAGCACGCTGCACGCCGGCAAATCCGGTAGAGTCAATAAATAACAGGATCGTGGAGGGGAAACCATGTACTTGCCATCTTTCAATCTGCAGGGTAAAAAAGCGCTCGTCACCGGAGCGGGAAAAGGAATCGGGCGCGCGCTTGCCGTCGGCCTGGCTGAAGCCGGATGCGACGTCGCGCTGCTCTCCCGTACACAGAGCGATCTTGAGGCTACAGCGGCGCTAATTGCCGAGCATTCGTCGTCCCGGAGCTTCTGCTACCCGGCCAATGTCACGAGCCGCGAGCAACTGGAGGATGCCATTAACCGCGCTTCCGCCGATTTGGGCGGACTGGATCTCCTGGTGAACAACGCAGGGATGAATATCCGCACTCCCGCCATTGACGTGACCGATGAGGAATGGGAGATCATTATGTCCACCAACCTGAAGTCAGCCTTCATGGGCTCTCAAATTGCAGCCCGGATCATGAAGGAGCAGGGAGGCGGCAGCATCATTAATATTTCCTCCGTCGGCGGCCATACGGCGCTGCGCACAGGCGTTGTGTACGGTTCGACCAAAGCGGCCATGATCCAGATGACCAAGAATCTGGCGCTGGAATGGGCGCAATACGGCATCCGGGTCAATGCGGTAGGCCCGTGGTATTTCCGTACACCGCTGACCGAGAAGCTGCTGAATGATGAGGTCTACCTGAAACGGATTACAGACCGTACCCCGATGGGACGGGTCGGCAGTCTGGAAGAACTTGTTGGTCCGGTTGTGTTCCTAGCTTCGGATGCCGCCAATTATATGACTGGTCAGACTCTGCTTATTGACGGCGGATTAAGCATTTTCGGATTTTAGTGAGATTGGATTGAGGAACAAGATGTAACTTTTTCCAGAGATATTCCGTCTGGGGAATGAGGTGATTGTTCCATGAACTGGACTCGAAAATGCGCAGCGGCTTCGCTAATCCCGCTAACCCTCCTGATGGGCTGTGCGGCGGACAACGAAGCCTCCAAGAATAGCACAACATCTGCACCCGGATATACCGCTGATTCTCTGACTGCCCCGTCTTCACCTTTGCCATCTTCACCGGTAACGCCTGCCGCCAAGAGTGCCGTTCCTACTCCGGTTAGATCGTTCGCAGCTGCCGCTTCCAAGTCGATCTTTACGGACGGCAAGGTGCCGGATTATGACGGCTCGGGACGTGGCTATGTTATAGACGGCGGCGATGTCAATGCCAAGCTGTTAAGCGATCCCCTGACGCCGATTGCCGTTTTTGTTCCGGAGACCATGGTGGAATTCACGCTTGGGAGCAGTAAGGCATGGGGAACGCCGGATCAGCGTAATTACCTCGTCTTTCACCCGGGCAATCTGACGGTGCAAGCGAATGAGCACGAGCCGGATTTGCTGCCGTACAAAGAGTACAAGGGGACAGCGAGAGACAGCGAGACGTCTGCGGATTATTTTGCCTTCACCGTACATGGCAAGCCGTACACGGCCGAGGTCCGGTTAACGGTGGAAGAGAGGGATAAATGGCTTCTTCTTTTTACGCAAATGGTTGGATCGGCCCAGTATTTGGAGAAGAGACAGCTTCCCGAGCCTGGCGTGTATGTTATGCGCCCCACACTCAGCGGGGAAGGGCAGAAGCAGATTGTTGACACGGTAATGGACTGTCTGAAAGGCTGGGCTGCGAATGACCGGGAGCTGTTCAACTCCTCTATGTATTCCCCGGAGACCGCGGATTATTTCAGCTATCTCTTCAGTCCGGACGTCAAGTACCGCTTCAATTCTTTGACCTATGAGGGACAGCCTAAGAATACGAAGCGGGTGGATTTTCTGCTGGAGTATCAGGCCATACACGATAACGGTTATTTATCGGAAGGAACCTATTTGATCTCTCTTTTGAAAAATAAACAGGGAGAATGGAAGGTTGCGCAGATTGATTGATGAAGATTTGAGCGTTTCGCATCATCGGGCGAAGACCGGTTTGGCGGATCTACTATTTAAGGCTGTCTGAGGTTGACCATGGACGGCAATAGTTTGCTAGCCCGAATATGGGCACCAAGCGTCTGTCATTTCAGGAGCAGTTAGATTAGGGGAAACGGCTGAGGGAAAGGTGAATATTCTCCGCAGCCGTTTTTGCTTTACTCCTCATCAAAAGCGGAAAGCGCAGCAGGCAGCGCCTGAATAACAGCATTGCCGACAGCGGGCAGTCCGACCAGAATACTGCCGATAATTTCATCTCTTGTTGCGCCGAGTTCTTTGGCTTGTTTGACATGGAAAGGAATCCCGCCCACCAGACGGGCTGCCGCCAAGACCGCCAAATATGCGAGGGCTTGCGTCTTCTTATCCAGTGCACTGGCGATGTCCAAACGTTCCACAAGCTCGCTCCAAGCACTCTGCTGCTGCGGTGCCTCCTTGGCAAAAGTCAGAAAAGCATTGCTGATGCTCATTCGTATACCTCCTCATATTAAGTGCGATTGTTCGATCCTATTGACTCTACTTACTTTATCATAATTGCAAATTCTGCCAGTTCTAAAAATCACAGTACTTTTAAGAATCGACAACTGGTGCAAAATGTTGCTTACTCGCATCATTCCTATACAAAAAGGGACAGTGCAAAAGCAGCCGGTTGAATCTTCCACTTGATTGACTCTGTCTGAATATGATATATTCTTATTCCGGCCAAGAAATTCGAGCTGTTGATTCAAAAAAAGAAATAAAAAAAGCTTGCGTTGATGACTTGGTTGTGATAAGATATAAAAGTTGCTGATGCGAAAGCGAAGCGACAATGAAAGTCTTAATTGAAGCTTGATCTTTGAAAACTGAACAACGAGTGAGTACTAAGAGAATTTAATTCTCGTCAGATTCAAAATGAGCAAATCATCTCTTTCTATACTCGTTCCGGAATGATCGGCTCAGCTGAGATCGACCCATTCCGGAACGGGCAACGCGACGAAGTCGCGTCTTTAATGGAGAGTTTGATCCTGGCTCAGGACGAACGCTGGCGGCGTGCCTAATACATGCAAGTCGAGCGGAGTGGTGAGGGAGCTTGCTCCCGAACCACTTAGCGGCGGACGGGTGAGTAACACGTAGGCAACCTGCCCTTCAGACTGGGATAACTACCGGAAACGGTAGCTAATACCGGATAATTCCTTTCTTCGCCTGAAGGAAGGATGAAAGACGGAACAATCTGTTACTGAGGGATGGGCCTGCGGCGCATTAGCTAGTTGGTGGGGTAACGGCTCACCAAGGCGACGATGCGTAGCCGACCTGAGAGGGTGAACGGCCACACTGGGACTGAGACACGGCCCAGACTCCTACGGGAGGCAGCAGTAGGGAATCTTCCGCAATGGGCGAAAGCCTGACGGAGCAACGCCGCGTGAGTGATGAAGGTTTTCGGATCGTAAAGCTCTGTTGCCAGGGAAGAACGTCTCTTAGAGTAACTGCTAAGAGAGTGACGGTACCTGAGAAGAAAGCCCCGGCTAACTACGTGCCAGCAGCCGCGGTAATACGTAGGGGGCAAGCGTTGTCCGGAATTATTGGGCGTAAAGCGCGCGCAGGCGGCGATTTAAGTCTGGTGTTTAAACCATGGGCTCAACCTGTGGTCGCATCGGAAACTGGATGGCTTGAGTGCAGAAGAGGAAAGTGGAATTCCACGTGTAGCGGTGAAATGCGTAGAGATGTGGAGGAACACCAGTGGCGAAGGCGACTTTCTGGGCTGTAACTGACGCTGAGGCGCGAAAGCGTGGGGAGCAAACAGGATTAGATACCCTGGTAGTCCACGCCGTAAACGATGAGTGCTAGGTGTTAGGGGTTTCGATACCCTTGGTGCCGAAGTTAACACAGTAAGCACTCCGCCTGGGGAGTACGGTCGCAAGACTGAAACTCAAAGGAATTGACGGGGACCCGCACAAGCAGTGGAGTATGTGGTTTAATTCGAAGCAACGCGAAGAACCTTACCAGGTCTTGACATCCCCCTGAAACGTCTAGAGATAGGCGCGGCCTTCGGGACAGGGGAGACAGGTGGTGCATGGTTGTCGTCAGCTCGTGTCGTGAGATGTTGGGTTAAGTCCCGCAACGAGCGCAACCCTTGACTTTAGTTGCCAGCAGGTCAGGCTGGGCACTCTAGAGTGACTGCCGGTGACAAACCGGAGGAAGGTGGGGATGACGTCAAATCATCATGCCCCTTATGACCTGGGCTACACACGTACTACAATGGCCGGTACAACGGGAAGCGAAACCGCGAGGTGGAGCCAATCTTATAAAGCCGGTCTCAGTTCGGATTGCAGGCTGCAACTCGCCTGCATGAAGTCGGAATTGCTAGTAATCGCGGATCAGCATGCCGCGGTGAATACGTTCCCGGGTCTTGTACACACCGCCCGTCACACCACGAGAGTTTACAACACCCGAAGTCGGTGGGGTAACCCGCAAGGGAGCCAGCCGCCGAAGGTGGGGTAGATGATTGGGGTGAAGTCGTAACAAGGTAGCCGTATCGGAAGGTGCGGCTGGATCACCTCCTTTCTATGGAGAATCGTCTTTCGTAGCAAAGACATTCAAAAAATCAGGTTTCGGCCTGTTACTCACTTGTTGGTCAGTTTTGAGAGTTCAAGCTCTCAAAGTCGGAAAGACCTTGGTCTGGACGACTCTCCGAATTCTTCATCGGCACAATCTGTGATCGACCGAAGAATTCAGAGATTGATCCTTGAAAACTGGATACCGAAACGAAAATTGCGTTTTAGAACATCTTTTAGCTGAAACTTGTGTCTAGCAAGTTGAAGTAAGTGATGCTTAGAGCGAAGGGGTTTGGATGTTGAGCGAATTTGGATGGAAACGGTGTTCGAAGCAGCGTAAGCGGCGGAGAAGAGATTCCACCAAGCGGAGCAGAAACAGCCAAACGCCAGAGCGTTGGTTAAGCTAGTAAGAGCACACGGAGGATGCCTAGGCGCCAGGAGCCGAAGAAGGACGTGGCGAACAACGAAAAGGCCTCGGGGAGCTGTAAGCAAGCGTTGATCCGGGGGTGTCCGAATGGGGAAACCCGGCTGTGGTAATGCACAGTCACTCATTGCTGAATACATAGGCAATGAAGAGGCAGACCAGGGGAACTGAAACATCTAAGTACCCTGAGGAAGAGAAAACAAGAGTGATTCCGTCAGTAGCGGCGAGCGAACGCGGAACAGCCTAAACCAGGGAGCTTGCTCCCTGGGGTTGTGGGACGTCTCACATGGAGTTACAAAGGAACAGGGTAGACGAAGAGGTCTGGAAAGGCCCGCCGGATAAGGTAAAAGCCCTGTAGTTGAAAGTCTGTTCCCTCCGAGACGGATCCCGAGTAGTGCGGGGCACGTGAAACCCCGTATGAATCCGGCAGGACCATCTGCCAAGGCTAAATACTCCCTGGCGACCGATAGTGAAACAGTACCGTGAGGGAAAGGTGAAAAGCACCCCGGAAGGGGAGTGAAACAGTACCTGAAACCGTGTGCTTACAAGAAGTCAGAGCCCATTATAGGGGTGATGGCGTGCCTTTTGTAGAATGAACCGGCGAGTTACGTTTAACGTGCAAGGTTAAGGCGAGGAGCCGGAGCCGCAGCGAAAGCGAGTCTGAATAGGGCGAATGAGTACGTGGACGTAGACCCGAAACCGTGTGATCTACCCCTGTCCAGGGTGAAGGTGCGGTAACACGCACTGGAGGCCCGAACCCACGAACGTTGAAAAGTTCGGGGATGAGGTGGGGGTAGCGGAGAAATTCCAATCGAACTCGGAGATAGCTGGTTCTCCCCGAAATAGCTTTAGGGCTAGCCTCGGAAATGACAGTCGTGGAGGTAGAGCACTGATTGGGTGCGGGGCCCGCAAGGGTTACCAAGCTCAGTCAAACTCCGAATGCCATAGACTGATTAACCGGGAGTCAGACAGTGAGTGCTAAGATCCATTGTCAAAAGGGAAACAGCCCAGACCATCAGCTAAGGTCCCCAAGTGTGTGTTAAGTGGGAAAGGATGTGGAGTTGCACAGACAACCAGGATGTTGGCTTAGAAGCAGCCACCATTTAAAGAGTGCGTAATAGCTCACTGGTCGAGTGACTCTGCGCCGAAAATGTAACGGGGCTAAACACACCACCGAAGCTATGGCTTGGATCGACTTCACTGCTTCTTTGAGGCGGTGTTTATCACAAGAACATATTTGCCGAAGAGCCGGTTATCCAGGCTTGAGGCCAAATGGTTCCCAGGGGATAAACACAAGGCTTCGAGGCAGGAGTGAAGTCGATCCAGGGGTAGGGGAGCGTTGTGTATAGGTTGAAGCTGGACCGAGAGGACTGGTGGACAGTACACAAGTGAGAATGCCGGTATGAGTAACGAAAAGATCAGTGAGAATCTGATCCGCCGAAAGCCCAAGGTTTCCTGAGGAAGGCTCGTCCGCTCAGGGTCAGTCGGGACCTAAGGCGAGGCCGAAAGGCGTAGTCGAAGGACAACAGGTTGATATTCCTGTACCACCATAATCCGTTATGAGCAATGGGGGGACGCAGGAGGGTAGTGACGCGGACTGATGGATGTCCGTCTAAGCAGCGAGGCTGGTGTATAGGCAAATCCGTACACCATAAGGCTGGGCTGTGATGGGGAGCGAAACTTATAGTAGCGAAGGTCATGATCTCACACTGCCAAGAAAAGCCTCTAGCCAGGAGAAGGTGCCCGTACCGCAAACCGACACAGGTAGGCGAGAAGAGAATTCTAAGGCGCGCGGAAGAACTCTCGTTAAGGAACTCGGCAAAATGACCCCGTAACTTCGGGAGAAGGGGTGCCTCGGTAGGGTGAATAGCCCGAGGGGGCCGCAGTGAAAAGGCCCAAGCGACTGTTTAGCAAAAACACAGGTCTGTGCGAAGCCGCAAGGCGAAGTATACGGGCTGACGCCTGCCCGGTGCTGGAAGGTTAAGGGGAGCGGTTAGGGGTAACCCGAAGCTGTGAACCGAAGCCCCAGTAAACGGCGGCCGTAACTATAACGGTCCTAAGGTAGCGAAATTCCTTGTCAGGTAAATTCTGACCCGCACGAATGGCGTAACGACTTGGGCGCTGTCTCAACGAGAGATCCGGTGAAATTTTAATACCTGTGAAGATGCAGGTTACCCGCGACAAGACGGAAAGACCCCATGGAGCTTTACTGCAGCTTGATATTGAACTTGGGTACGATCTGTACAGGATAGGTGGGAGCCTAGGAAGCCGGAGCGCCAGCTTCGGTGGAGGCGACGTTGGGATACCACCCTGATCGTATCTAGGTTCTAACCTGGTACCGTAACCCGGTACGGGGACCGTGTCAGGCGGGCAGTTTGACTGGGGCGGTCGCCTCCTAAAGCGTAACGGAGGCGTCCCAAGGTTCCCTCAGAATGGTTGGAAATCATTCGAAGAGTGCAAAGGCAGAAGGGAGCTTGACTGCGAGACCCACAAGTCGAGCAGGGACGAAAGTCGGGCTTAGTGATCCGGTGGTACCGCATGGAAGGGCCATCGCTCAACGGATAAAAGCTACCCTGGGGATAACAGGCTTATCTCCCCCAAGAGTCCACATCGACGGGGAGGTTTGGCACCTCGATGTCGGCTCATCGCATCCTGGGGCTGAAGTAGGTCCCAAGGGTTGGGCTGTTCGCCCATTAAAGCGGTACGCGAGCTGGGTTCAGAACGTCGTGAGACAGTTCGGTCCCTATCTGTCGTGGGCGCAGGAAATTTGAGAGGAGCTGTCCTTAGTACGAGAGGACCGGGATGGACGTACCGCTGGTGCACCAGTTGTTCCGCCAGGAGCACGGCTGGGTAGCTATGTACGGACGGGATAAGCGCTGAAAGCATCTAAGCGTGAAGCCCCCCTCAAGATGAGATTTCCCAATACGTAAGACCCCTTGAAGACGACAAGGTTGATAGGCTGGGGGTGGAAGTGCAGCAATGCATGGAGCTGACCAGTACTAATCGGTCGAGGGCTTATCCAAGACTACCCCACAAAGTGAGGAAGACGCTGACGAAGCCGATTCCGAGTACTTTGCGGGGGCCCCATAAGCATACCCCAAAAAGTGAAGCGGAGGCTTCGAAGAGTACACCGAGTACTTTTCGGGGACCCCGGAACACTGGGTAGGGGCAAGACGCAATGTTTCGTTTCGATCCAGTTTTCAGGGAGCAAGACCTAAACTTTACCAGTCCACGCGGCTGCGTGAGGCGACGATTTGCTTTCAGCATTTGGCGATGCTGAAACCTGAACCTAAATATTTTTCTGCAGTCGGTTATTTTCCTGAAGAGATTCCGGGAAGTAATACGAGCGGAAAAACCGTTTGGTGGCGATGGCGGAGGGGTTCCACGCGTACCCATCCCGAACACGACCGTTAAGCCCTCCAGCGCCGATGGTACTTGGACCGAAGGGTCCTGGGAGAGTAGGAAGCTGCCAAGCACATGAACCACTGCTGAATAATCAGCAGTGGTTTTTTGTGTTTTTTAAAAGTAAAATCATCACTGACCGAAACTCCGTATGCTCATATACTGAACAGTGATCAAAATATTAACAATGTTTAAAATATGTTGGTCGATAAATCTTCCAAGCCGCCCGAAGAACGTACGAAATCTGCTAATGCGCTTTCTGGAGAAAGCAAAGGTAGCTGCCGAGCCGGTGATCCTAATGATGACAATAATCCTGTTGAATATGCCCACGGAAAGGGAGCGGTCGAATGAATGCCGTTATTTTATACACCTCCAAACATGGATGCGCCGAAGAGGCGGCCAAGGCTCTGCAGAATGTATTGGGGCCTGGAACGGAGATGGTCAATTTAATGAGGGCTAAGCCCTCCGATTTACAGCGCTTCGACTTGGTGATATTGGGAGGCTCCATCTATTACGGTCAAGTCCAGAAGCAGCTGACGGCCTATATGAACACCGAGCAGCAACAGCTTCTTTTGGCAAAAACAATCGGACTGTACATTTGCGCTGCAGCGGAGGGAGATAAAGCACAGGCCGAGCTTGAGCAGGTGTTCCCAAAGGAACTTTTGAACCGTGCATCGGCATCTGCGGTACTCGGGAACAGGATTATTCCCGGGAAGCTGTCGTGGATGGAAAGGCTGGTACTGCGGGTGGTCAGCGGCAAAAGTGAGGAAAGCGGCGGATTGTTCGAAGATCGTATCAAACAATTTGCTTCTGAGCTTCAAAATGCGTAAGTTGTTGGACAGAGGATAGTGTGCTATAATTCGCACATTAAATACGAAGCAGGGAGCTGGAAATTCGGATGGCTCAAGTCAAACGATTCGGGTACGGTCTCCAAGCTCTGATCCTGCTGGCAATGGACAGAGAGCAGGTGTCCAGCGCCGAGATGGCCGGCAAGATATCATGCGAACCGACGGCGCTTCGAAAGATTCTGGCACGTTTGACCGAGGCCGGGATTATTGAAGTGAAGCAAGGCAGAGGAGGCGGGTACCGTCTCGTGAAGCCTCCTTCCTCGATAACCTTGGCTGAGGTATACCGTTCCGTCCATGAAGAGGAACCGCTGTGGGACGGGATGCTTGAGACGACAGGCAACAACTTGTTCGGAAGCCGGGTACGCGGCTCATTCGATAAAATCATGTCGGATATCCAACTTCAGGTTATGGGAGTTCTGGATTCATACAACTTGGCGGATATGCTGGAGACGGAGATCCCGTATTGACGGAGGGAGAACAGAATGATTGTCAAATGGTATGGCCACTCATCGTTTCTTCTGACATCGGAAGACGGACTCAAGGTGCTGATTGATCCCTATGGAAAATTTTTGGGCTATCGCATGCCCTCGCTACAAGCGGATATCGTTGCCGTAACGCATGATCACCGCGATCATAACCATGTCCAGGTTGTTGAGGGAGGCTATGTGCTCGTCAATGAACCCAGACGTTATGAGCTGGAGCATGCTGTCATATATGGAATTTCCACCTTTCATGATAATGTTGGAGGTAGGAAAAGGGGAGAGAACACCGTGTTTGTCTTCGAAATAGACGGATTACGGCTATGCCATCTCGGCGATCTCGGTCATCTTCCAACAGCCGAACAGCTGGAACAAATCGGGAGAATCGATGTTTTGTTCGTTCCGGTTGGCGGAACCAGGACGCTGGACGGTGCATACGGAGCGGAGACGGTCCGGCTAATCAAGCCTCAGATCGCCATTCCGATGCATTATCGGACAGAGGCGCTTGGTTTTGCCGGTAAAGTGCTTTTTCACAGAGTCGAGCCCTTTATTCAGGAGTCCGGACTTCCAGTGCACCGAGTGCATGAGTTGAAATTCACAGCAGAGAATGCGTCTGACTACCTTGGAATTGTTCTGATGGAGTACTAAACAGAGAAAGAAAGTTGGGAGTGGTAATGGAGAAAGAAAATGCCCGTAAAATGCTAAGTCCTAAATCCAAGTATGGAATTACGCTGTTAACCGCTGGACTCGGCGGTATATTATTTCAGCTCTTCAATCTCCCCTTGCCTTGGCTGCTGGGCCCTATGCTTGGTTCGCTGATCGGTTCCAATGCGGCAAAAGGCTGCTATGCATGGCCTTCTCTACCTAGAAACGCAGGGATGATCATCGTAGGTTATACGATTGGGCTGGCCATGACCGCACCGGCGCTTAAGGAGATGTCACGCGGACTTCCGAGTATGCTGCTCATGACTACAATGCTGATCTTGTGGTGCGCGCTTATTGCGGCGACTGTCTCCAAAATCTCCGGAATCGATTATAAAACGATGCTGCTTGGAAGCATTCCCGGAGGTCTTACGCAGATGATTATTTTGGCGGAGGAGACGAAAGGCATCGATATCACAATCGTTACAGTGACCCAGGTTATCCGTCTAATGATGATCATCATAACGGTGCCCTTGTTGGTCTTCGGGCCACTCGGCGGAGTCAGCGGAGGCGGCGCTTCGGCGGCAGGTGTGTTCTCGGCAGCCGAGCAGGCGACCTGGGCGGGGCTGTTTCCAAATCTGTTGGTGTTCATCCCGGTGAGCATCGCGGCAGCGGTTCTCGGATCGAAAATCAAGTTTCCGACTCCGTATCTGCTTGGACCCGCTATCGTAACTGCGATACTGCAGCTGTGCGGTCTATCCGGTCCGGCGCTTCCGCAAGTTCTGCTGGCTGCGGCGCAGCTGACGATCGGAACTTACGTAGGACTTCTGTTGAAGCCTGCAACCCTGGAGCATAAAGTGCGGACCTTAGCGCTGGCGCTTGGCAGCAGTGTGCTGCTGATTGGCGGGGCTTGGCTGTTAAGCATGTTTCTGACATCGAGCGCCGGAGCGTCGCACGCAACCGCGCTGCTCAGCCTGGCGCCGGGCGGCATGGATCAAATGAGTCTGATCGCTCATGAAGTGAATGCTGACTTGTCCATGGTTGCGGGCTACCAGTTGTTCCGGACGTTCTTTATTTTCCTGGCCGTTCCTCCAATTCTGCGGGTCCTGTTCAAGCGGGCGGACAGAATAAGTGCGAGGAGGGGGCGGCAGGTCCGGCGCGAAGCGAAATGAACGAATGTGATACTATAATATATATTATGTAAACTAAAGAAGGCAAATCATGATTCTTGCTTTCCGTTTGCTCCGTTGCTTTGCTTAGAATAAGTAAGAGATAGATAATAATTTCATCATATGAAAAATTCAAAATAGAACCCAGGCAAGATAGAAACTTGGCAAAATGGAATAGTTTCAATAGAACGTTGCAATGGAATTGTGCAATGATATCGTTGCAATAGAATCGTGCAATGGAACGTTGCAAATCTTTGCAAATGGGCAAGACGCCCCTTCTCGATAAGAGGCGTCTTGTCTGTGCTAGCCCAGCAGCAATCAAAAATCAAAGTTATCCGGGTCGGGACCGACGCGAAGGTCCTGGTTAAGCGCGTCGATTCGTGCCATATCCTCGAGGCTAAGTTCAAAATCAAACACGGAGGCATTCTCGGCAATGCGATGCTCCTTCGTCGATTTGGGAATAGTAATGACGCCATGCTGAAGATCCCAGCGCAGAATAACTTGAGGCACGGTTTTGCCATGCGAACCGGCGATTTCCTTCAGAACCGGTTGATCCAGCAACCCTCCCTGCATGAGAGGCGCCCAGGCTTCCAACTGAATACCCTGCTCCCGTGTGTAGCGCAGTAGATCTTTTTGCGTCAAATAGGGGTGAAATTCAACTTGGTTAATCATAGGTTTCACTTCCGCATCTGCCAGCAGGTCCTCCAGATGATGAATCTGAAAATTGCTCACCCCGATCGCCCGGACGCGACCTTCGCGGTACAGCTTCTCCAGAGCACGCCAGGCATCCTTGTACTTCCCGGCCACCGGCCAGTGGATCAGGTACAAATCGAGGTACTCCAGGCCAAGCCGTTCCAGACTTGCATAGAAAGCCGATAGCGTTTCCTCATATCCCAGATCGGCATTCCATACCTTGGAGGTAACGAACAGCTCCTCACGGGACAACCCGCCTTCCTCAAGCGCTTCGCGAATGCCTTGACCCACGCCGGATTCATTCGCATATACAGCAGCGGTATCAATGCTCCGGTATCCATGTTTGACTGCCGACTTCACGGCTTCGATCAGTTCGCGGCCTTCCTCCACTTGAAATACGCCCAGTCCCATCATTGGCATATGAATTCCGTTATGCAGCGTCGTAGTGCTGTGAATATTGGTGATCATTATTAAGTCCTCCTGTGCTGAGTTTGTAAAGTCAAGCAATGTTAAGTTAAGATTGCGCCGAATCGGCGCAGACCAAATCAGGCGCCTGATAGCCGGCAGCTGCATGACTCGCGGTCCGGCCCTTCTTCTCCAGAGCAAGCGCCCACACAGTTAGCAGGACGGCTCCGGCGACCATCAGCGCCCCGATCCATGCCGTATGGATCAGTCCGAGCGAATCGGCGACAATTCCGCCGAGGAAAGCGCCCAGTGCAATACCCGCGTTGAACGCGGAAATGTTAACCGCAGAAGCCACATCAACAGCCTTGGGCACGTAGCGTTCGGCCAGTGTAACGACATGGATCTGCAGACCGGATACACTCATAAAGCCTAACAGTCCCATTCCGAAAATAGTGATTAGGGCCGGAATCTTAAATGGTGCGGTAAAGGTAAGAATCAGCAGCACGACGGCCTGCAGAATGAACATGCGAAGCAGCGCGGCAAGCGGGTTCCGGTTGGCGGCGCGACCGCCGATCACATTGCCGATGGCAATCGCAACGCCATACAGCAGCAAAATCAGGGCGACCGACGAGGTAGCGAAGCCGGTAATCTCGTGAAGCAGCGGCGACAAGTAGGTGAACACGACGAATGTTCCTCCATAGCCGAGCGCCGTGATCAGAAATGCGAGCAGTAAAGGACCGTTCGTAACCAATTTGACCTGTTCGCGCACTGGGGTCTTTACGCCGCCTCTAAGCTTCGCGGGCACAAGAATCAGATTGGCGATGAACGCGATGATGCCGATGAGCACAATAGCGGCAAAAGCAGCCCGCCAACCGAACTGTTGGCCGATAAAGGTGCCGAGCGGAACGCCGGTAATTGTGGCGACGGTTAAGCCCGAGAACATGAGGGCAATCGCGCTGGCCCGCCTGTCTTCAGGGACGAGATCGGCGGCAATCGTAGAGCCGATTGACATGAAGACACCGTGCGAGAGGGCGCTAATAACCCGTGCGATCAGCAGCATCGCGATTCCGCCAGACAGAGCGGCGACCGAATTGCCGAGCACAAAGACGATCATGATTCCGAGGAGCAAGATCTTACGGGGAACTCCCGACGTAAGGGACGTAAGCACAGGCGCCCCAAAGGTTACTCCGAGTGCGTATAAGGTAACCGTTAATCCGGTTAAGGTAATGGATATATGAAAATCTTCAGCGATCAGGGGCAGCAGCCCCACACTGATAAATTCGGTAGTGCCGATGGCAAACGCGCTGATGGCCAGCGCCAGCAGTGCCAGTCTATTGCGGTTCGCTGTCTCTTTCATGGAATCTCACTCCTATCTGGTATTCTCCGGCCGGTATGTGTTATTATGTACGTAACCGTGAAATTTGAATAGTACGTACTTCAAAGTACCATAGGCACTAAAAAGTACCTATAAATCCCGAAGAGATGGAGGCGTGCCGGTATGGCCGTGAAAAAATATAATATTCCCGTGGAAGCGACTCTCGAGATTATCGGGGGAAAGTGGAAGTGCGTGATCCTGTGTCACCTTACGCACGGAAAGATGCGCACAAGCGATTTGAAACGGCAAATGCCGTCAATTACCCAGAAGATGCTGACCCAGCAGCTTCGCGAACTGGAGGATGACGGTATCGTGAACCGGATCGTCTACAACCAGGTTCCGCCGAAAGTGGAATATGAGCTCAGCGAATACGGCTGGAGTCTTCAGCCGATCCTGGACTCGCTCTGCGCCTGGGGAGAGAGACATATCATCAACGAGTATGGCGATAAGTTCGCCGTGCTTGAAGACAATATCCTGAACCATACGGAGAAGAAGTTCAGCGGTGAGCCGGTGTTGTAACAGAGCCTCAATGATAGCGAGCTCATTATGAGTTCTTTTTACAGGAGTCGCTCGAACGGTAGAGCAGAACGAGATTAGGCCGCCCACAAGGCGGCCTTTTTGCATGATCAGGTTAACCGGTTATTACGGCTGGCCTATTTTTTTGACTGCTTCACGAGGGTAAAACGCGGAGTAGCACAAGCTTGCGTTATCTGTGACTGTCAGCGCATGATTGGAATCCTTTGCCAGGATCGGGTGTGAAGCAGAATGTCGCCATTTTACAATACTGCAAAAACAGGTTGTCTTATTATTAACAGTATTGGATTTCAATAAAAAGAAGGGGGAATTTATCTTGTCGAGGAAAACAACAAAAGGCTTCAAAGCATGGAAGGGAGCGCTGCTTCTACTGCTTGTAACAGCGATTTTCATGGGGGGACATGGAAGTGTAAATGCGGAAACCGCACAAGTGGTAGACCAGACAACCGGACAGAGTGTATCCGAGATTAAGATGCATACACTGACTACCGGAGATACCATAGATATGGGAAAGCGCGGACAATACGAGATCAATCTGTCATCGGATGTGGAAGAGCTGGTAGTGCCCATAAAGGCGGAGGCTGCAGGTGTATTCCAGGTTTTTCTTAAGGATGACACGCAAAATATCGACGTTGAATTCTATAGCGACGCCGCCTGCACATCAGCCCTTGATTATAACAGCAATAATGCGTTTGGTGTGATTCCCAAGGCAGGCACTTATTATGTGAAGTTCGTGAATTCGTATGGAGACTACGGCGCAGAGGATGTAATTTCCCTAAAAGCCGATTTCAGCTGCCAGCTGTTCCCCGATGTCACGGAGCTGAAGGCGGATAACTGGCAGGCTGCCGGTATAACGGATTACACAAAGCCGGTATATTACAAAGTGTCAGTTCCTGCAACAGTTTTGCTGGAAGTGGATTTCCAGGCGGAAAACACCAACTCCAATATCACCCTCTGCGACAGCAGTAAAAAGGCAATAACAGATAGTATGACCATTGCAAGTACGGAAGGCAAGAAAGCCTTAGTCGTAAAGAAGGGCACCTATTATTTGAAGGTTAGCACAAATGCCTGGTGGGTAAGGGTGAAAGCTTCCGCCAAAGGGGTATCGGACAGCAGCGGTGTTTCAAAAAACAGCGCAGCAGCCTTGAAATTGGGAACTGCCAAGAGCGGGGTATTTTTCCTTGAGGATAAAACTAGTGCGAGTGACTGGTTTAAGTTTACTTTAACCAAGCCTACCAAGGTGGATCTCGTGGTAAGCGGCAATGTTTCCGCCGGGTACATAAAATATGAAGTGACCAGCTCAGTTATCGACGGTACTCTGTCCGGATACCTTAGTGATGTAGGAAATGTAGACAAGACGAAATTGGTCTATTATAAAGGAAAGAAGCTTTACGAGTCCCTGCCTGCAGGTACTTATTATGTCCGCCTTTATAAAAGCTCCGCAAAAACCTGCGGCAATTACTTCGTAAAGGTTGTCCAGCGGTAAAGTGTAGTGTTCCGTTTATTAGTCAGGCAAGAAGCTCCAAACACAATCCGGTATCTCCGGGAATTCACAGTCGCATAATCTCTGCACAGCAGAAAAGCGAACGGCACCGCAAGGTGTCGTTCTTTTTTTATAGATATAATAAATATTATGTAAACTACATATGAAACATGTACATTCTGTTGTCTCAATTAACAAGTGATCCCGCCTTTATTTATTCTAAAAACACATCATATGAAAAATTCATAATAGAATCAATAATCACCTATCCTCTCGCATCACTCACACTAATCCATCCTCACAGCAACAAGCATCCAACCTTTTTTTGTAAAAAGGGGACACCGAGGCGTCCCGCAACAAACTGCTACACTGCGTTCTCCTTCTCTATAACTACAGGAGCGGCCGCAGCGCTCTCCCTTGCTGTAAGCCGGCGGTGCGCAGTGAAGAGAAATGGGAGACCGGCAGCCGTTGTCAAAGCAAGCGGAAAGAAAATAGCAAGCCCGTGATCCGCGCCCCAGAAATCGATCAGGATTCCTCCAAGGATCGGGGCGATGACGCTGCCGATGCCGTTGAAGCCGATCGTGCCGAAGTAGGTTCCCTTCCATTCCGGCTTCGCAACCCGATCGATGAGCATATCCATCATGGTAAAGAGCAGAACTTCCCCGATTGTAAAAAGTACAACGCCGAACATAAGCAGCGGCAGTCCGTTTGCGGAACCAAAGACAAGCATTGATGCCGACACGCACAAGTTGCCGAATATTAGCGGGATAACAGGCGGGAAATTCCGAAACGTCCGAACGATAGGAAACTGGACGACGAGCACGGTGACGGCATTCAGTGAGAGCATATAGGAGAAGGCCTGTCCGCCGTTCGCAAAATGCGTATTCAGTGCCAGATACTGTGCGAGCGTAGAGCTGAAGTGACCGTATCCCAGTACACAGAAAGTCGTACCAATAAGTATCGGCAAGAAGACACGGTCGCGCCCGGTCACCGACAGCGCTTCACGAAGGCGCGGGCTTTGGGCTGCCGAGCGGGAAGGAAGCTGTCCGCCGTGAACCGAGAACTGCATGATGAGCACGAGTCCATATAGAATATACACAGCCGCCGCAATCAGGAACGGATAGGTCGACTGGGCGGAGCCGAGCTGCAGACCGATGATTGGCCCAAAGACGACGCCGAGATTGACGGCGGCGTACCTTAGATTGAAGACGAGCAGCTTCTGGCTGCTTGGTGTAATGTCCGACAGCAGTGCCCGCGAGGTCGGCTCAAACACGGAGCGGCACAGGCCGTTCAGCGTATTGACCAGCAGAAATACCCATAAATGTCCGGCGATTGCGAAGCCGACGAACACGGCCGCCCAGCAGAAGATCGAGATAAGCATTACTTTCCTGCGTCCGATGATGTCCGAGATATAGCCGCCATAGAAGGAAATGGAGACGCCTGCCAGAGAGCTCGCGGCAATTGTTATCCCGGTCTGGGTCGGCGTTGCGCCAAGCACTCGGGTCAGGTAGATGGACAGAAACGGGATACTCATCGAGGTAACCAGTCTGCCGAACATGGTTCCGATAATGATGGTCCAAGCCAGCGGATGAACTTGCCTTAGTGTCAGTTTCATTATGTTCTCCTTACAAGTGCGTTATTGTCAACAGCCATGTTGTATAGTATATAATTTTAATATTAAAAAGAGGAAGGAAAAGTGAAATCTTACACGCGATGTTTTCACCTTTTATAGAGAGGGGAGAGAGATGGAACAGTCTCATTACTACAGGCTGGCGAAGGCGCTAAATAATCCGGATAACCCTGGAATTCCGGTTAAGGTTACGATTGAGCAGCTGTCTGAGCTGCTGTGCTGTACACCGCGCAACGTGAAATTTATTCTGCGGAAGCTGGAGGATCAGGAGCTGATCGCATGGAAGCCCGGAAGAGGAAGAGGGCACTTGTCTTCCCTGACCTTTTTTCGGAGTACGGATGATATGGTGGAAGAGAACTTCCGGGACCTACTCAGCAAGGGGAAGATCAAGGAGGCCATTGAGCTGATCCGGATGTCTGCGGCTGGCGATCTGCTTCGGGATCGGCTAATGACCGAGCTGACCAGGCATATGGGCTTCCGCAGCGATCCAGCCTCATCATCCGGCAAGGATGTGCTGCGCATGATGAGAGGAAGGGTGCTTGAGCGGTTGGACCCGGCCTTTGTATTTACGGCTTTTGAAGCCTATATCATTGGTCAGGTGTGCAGCACTCTGGTGATCTACAATGTAGCGGAGGATCGTTTCTCACCGGGACTGTCGCATACTTGGGAGCACAATGCGGATTATACGGTCTGGACCTTCTATTTGCGAAAAGGGGTAAGGTTTCATCACGACGGACTGCTGACCGCTAAGGATGTGAAGTATACGCTGGAGCGTTTATTACAGCTGGACAGTCCCTCGCTCTGGCAGTTCAGGGAGCTGAAGGAAGTGAGAACAGCAGGCGATTATACGGTTAGTTTTTACCTGGAGAAACCGAACCGTTTCTTTTTGCACACCGCAGCCTGCTTGTATATGTCCATACTTCCTCATGATGTTGGGCGGTCGGAAATCCCTGTCGGTACCGGACCCTTTCGGGTGAGCGAAATGAACGAAGATGTGCTCGTCTTGACCGCTTTCGATAACTATTACGGTATCCGTCCGCTTCTGGATCGCGTGGAAATCTGGTTTTTCCTTGAACATGCAGGCAGTGAGCGCCGGTACGAAGTTGCAGGGGAGGAAAGTCCGGTCCAGGAGCTGATGTCCTGGAACCAGTACAACAGCAGCATTGATTATCCGGCATCGGGCTGCCGTTATATCATGATTAATTTTGGGAGAGAGGGCGTTCATCACCGGATTGAGGTGCGGCAGGCGCTGCGGCACTTGTACGACAGGGAGGCCGTCATCCGCGAGCTTGGAGGCAGCAGGTATAAGCCGGCGGACAGCCTTCTGCCCGAGATCAGCCGGGAGCGTGACATCCCGGAGGGGAGCCTGCAGACAGCGAAGGAGTTGCTGATGCAGGCGGAGTATGCTGGAGAGCCAGTGACATTCGCTTATACCACGAAAAAGGAAGAGATGGAGGAGGCCGAATGGCTGTTGGCGCGTGCCCGGTCGATCGGACTCAATCTGGTCTTGATGCCGCTCAGCAACCGGGATTCACGGACGGTCATGGCGGACGCCGATCTTCTGCTGGCCGAAGAGGTGCTGGAGGACGACTGGGAATGGGGGATGCTGAATTTTTACAAAAATGACCGGAATTATCTGGGACAGATGCTTGATCCGGCGGGGAAGAAAGCATTGAATCAAGCTCTGGAGAACGTTTTTCAGCTGACAACGCATGAGCGGTTCAACCGGATTCGGGAAGCCGAATCTCTGGTCCGGGACAATCTCTGGATGCTGTATACTTGTCATCTCAACAAAAAAGCGAAGCTCAGCGACAGCCTGCTCGGCAGACATACCGGCTCGTTCGGGTTTCTTGATATCTCCAGGCTTTGGGTTAAAAATACGGGTGCCAAGGAGACTTAAACGGTTGAGGCAGGGTAGCCCAGTGTTCCCCAGATCTCGCGTACCCGTTCCTCGCCATCGTAATAATCGGATTTTTCGCCGAGATGATAGATGTCCTGATCGGGCAGGATATTGATTTTGCCTGAATCGGGATACTCGGCGATGTCGAGACCGTTCAGTGTGGACAAATCAAGGTAGGTGCAGGGCTGGTCCGTATGGTTGTACAGCTGGTGTGCTCCGGCAGGTCCCGATTCAAAGAACAGGATATCTCCTTCCTTCACCTCTGTGATGCCTTCCGGCGCGCGAAGCAAGGCCCGTCCCGAGAGGATGACGAACATTTCTTCAGCATTGCGGTGAAAATGGTACGGGTAAGAGAACACGCCCGGCTCCAGCCTGCGAACATCAAAGTCGAGACGGGAGGCCTTGACGGACTTCCATAAATCATCGGTGCTTGAGAAAGCGAACTCCGGCAGAGGTGCAGATCTCTTGTTGAACGACAGCTCATTTGTATGAAAAATAGATGCCACTGTACTCACTCCTAACGGATTGGATGGATGCTGGTCTTCTTGTATGATTGTACCATTTAGCCCCGATATCAGGCGTGAAAAAAGGCTCTCCCGATCCATCCTGTCCACCGGAAGAGCCTTGAAATTATCGGTTAGCCAGAGCACGGCATTTGGGCTTATTTACTGCAATTTGCCGACATGTCCGCCCTCAAAGGGCTCAACTGTAAATGCTGTGGTCGGCTTTGGCGAACTCGGCGGATTTCTCCTTCATGCCTTGTTCGATCGCTTCGGCATTTTCCAGATTATTCGCCTTGGCATAGGCCCGGATATCCTGCGTAATCCGCATGCTGCAAAATTTCGGCCCGCACATGGAGCAGAAGTGGGCTGCCTTTGCCCCTTCGGCGGGGAGCGTCTCGTCATGGTACTCGGCGGCCCGTTCCGGATCGAGCGAGAGCGCGAACTGGTCTCTCCAGCGGAATTCAAACCGCGCCTTGGAGAGGGCGTCGTCCCGCTGCTGCGCGCCGGGATGGCCTTTGGCCAAATCGGCGGCGTGCGCCGCGATTTTGTAGGCGATGACGCCTTCGCGGACATCGTTCTTGTCCGGGAGGCCCAGATGCTCCTTGGGTGTCACGTAGCAGAGCATCGCCGTGCCGAACCAGCCGATCATGGCCGCTCCGATGGCCGATGTTATATGATCGTAGCCCGGCGCAATATCCGTCGTCAGCGGCCCCAGTGTATAGAAGGGGGCTTCCTTGCAGACGTCCATCTGGCGGTCGACGTTCTCTTTGATCTTGTGCATCGGCACATGGCCGGGGCCTTCAATCATCACCTGGACATCATGTCTCCAGGCGATTTCGGTAAGCTCGCCGAGCGTCTCCAGTTCGGCGAACTGCGCTTCGTCGTTGGCGTCGGCAATCGAGCCGGGACGGAGGCCGTCGCCGAGCGAGAAGGCGATGTCGTACGCCTTCATGATCTCGCAAATTTCCTCAAAGTGTGTGTAGAGGAAATTCTCCTCGTGATGCGCCAGGCACCAGGCGGCCATAATGGAGCCGCCGCGCGAGACGATGCCTGTGACGCGCCCCGCGGTCATGGGCACATAGCGCAGAAGCACACCCGCGTGGATGGTGAAATAGTCCACGCCCTGCTCCGCCTGCTCGATCAGAGTGTCGCGGTACAGCTCCCAGGTCAGATCCTGCGCCTGGCCGCCCACCTTCTCAAGCGCCTGATAGAGCGGAACCGTGCCGACGGGAACCGGGGAATTGCGGATGACCCATTCCCGGGTCGTATGAATATGACGGCCGGTAGACAGGTCCATGACAGTATCCGCTCCCCAGCGGGTCGCCCAAGTCATCTTCTCGACCTCCTCCTCGATGGAGGAGGTAACGGCTGAGTTGCCGATGTTGGCATTGATCTTCACGAGGAAGTTCCGGCCAATAATCATCGGCTCGCATTCCGGATGATTGATATTGGCGGGGATGATCGCGCGGCCTGCCGCCACTTCATCCCGGACAAAGGAGGGGTCGACATTCTCGCGGATGGCGATGAACTCCATTTCCGGCGTGATGATGCCCTGCCGGGCGTAGTGCATCTGCGTCACATTGCCGCCGATCTTGGCTCGCAGCGGTTCTCGCTTAAGGCCCGGATAGATTATTCCGTCACCTTGTTCAGCTTCGCTTCTGCGCAGTCCATTGTCCTCCGGCTTAATCGGCCGGGCCGCATATTCCTCCACATCATTCCGCTCCAGGATCCAGCTTCTCCGAAACGGCGGAAGTCCCTGACGGATGTCGGCTGGCGAAGGCTCTCCCCCGGACGGTCCGCTTGTGTCATAGACCCGGACCGGCGGATTATCCACCGTTCCTTCCGCGCTCTCCGTACGGCTGAGCGCAATTTCTCTCATCGGCACCCGGATGTCTTCGCGGGAGCCTTCCACATACACCTTTTGACTGGCCATTCTACGATTCCTCCTCATAGTTAGTGAAGCGCAGAGGAGCCCGTACGCCAAAAAGACCGCATCCCGAAAGAAGCGGTCTTTGTACATACAAAGCCTGTAATGATTCCTCCGCTGGCATTACCCAGATCAGGTATTACGGTCGACGACATGCGGTCATCCTCTCAGCCTGGCCGGTTCCAAGCTCCCGTGTGCTATGATGTTGTCCGTTTACAGATTAACCCAAACTATACAGAAGTGCAAGATGCTAACGGTATATTTGTCTCGTAATCTCATGCGAGAGCTTCAGAGACTCGGCTGCTCGGCATAAGGATAGCGGGGAATCTTCATTGGGTGATGAAGACCCGTTACGCTCGCCCAATACCTGAAGGGCATGCTTCAGGCTTTCGGCGTAAGGGTCTGCAGCCGTAAGCTCAACCTTGTGCTCGCCTTCCGGCGTATATGCCAGTAGGGAGGACTCGCCGTTGTCGCAGTTCTCGTGGTAGACGAGCTTGGCGGATTCAAAATACGCCTCGAAGCCCACAGTAAAGGGATAACAGGGCGGCAAGCCGGAGGAGGCCGTAACCGTAACCCGGGGAGACGCGTTCCCGTATCCGATGACTGCATTTACCAGAGACTCTCCGGGATTCGGGAATTCCGTGCCCCATGCATATTTGAGAGCGGGCTCCGAAGCCAGTGAAGCGGCGAAATCCAGCTCATGGATCATCAGCTGAAGCGGCAGCTTGGATAGGCCGAGATCACCCCATAACGGAGCCGTCTCTCTTACCAACGATACAGACAGCAAGCGTCCGTACGTGCTCTGAAGTGCGCACTCCCGCAAATAAGCATAGGCAGGGTCAAACGTGATGAAGCGGTTGACCAGTACCTTTTGACCATATTTGACTTCCGCCTCCAGCATCTGCTCCGATTCATCCGGCGTACAGCTGACCGGCGTTTCGCAGAATACTTGCTTGCCGTATGACATCGCTCTGATTGCAACCTCGCAGTGTAGCGGGGTGGGCAGGCAAATATCGATGATGCCGATGGACGGATCGCGCAGCACCTGATCCAGATCCGTGCTGATGCCGACCCCAAGCTCCGACTCCAATTTTTGCAGCTTCTCCTGATTTCGGCCGAAGACTGTTATGCCCTCCACATCGCTCATTTGTTTAAGCAGCTTCGCATGATATGCGCCGAACCCTGTTCCTAGAACTCCAATTTTCATCCGCTGAACACTCCTTTATCTCAGATGATTCCATGATATACTTCAATCGTTGACAACAGTCTGGCAGCAATGAAGGCATCCGAAATACAATTTTTCCGTTATGCGGAATGAAGGAGGAGATCTGATTGAGACTGCATCGGCTTGTAGCGATCCTGCTTCTGCTGGAATCGAGAGGCCGAATCAAGGCAAGAGAGCTTGCCGAGGCGCTGGAAACATCAGTACGTTCCATCTACCGGGACGTGGACACCCTTGGCGAGGCGGGAGTTCCCATCATAAGCACATCCGGGCCGGGAGGCGGCCTGGCTCTAATGCCGGGGTACACCCTTGATCTCAAAACGATACATAACGACGACATCATACAGCTGTATTTGACCGGTCTCGGCATCCGCTCCGGGGGAGGAAGCGAATCGGGTCAGAGGCTTCAAGCTGCGCTGCTCAAGCTGGAGAAAACTCTACCCGAGTCCTACCAGCCTGATCTCCATAGGGCAAAATCAAGGTTCTGGTTCGACGACACCCCCTGGTGGAGCGAGAAGAAGCCATTACCCTGTCTGGAGACGATCCGTGCCGGAATATGGAAATCGTTGAAGCTGAAGCTGCAGTACCGGAAGCCCGGCCGCGAAAGCACAGTGCGAATAGTCCAGCCCTACGGACTGGTTGTCAAGCAGGGGGACTGGTATTTGGCTGCATATTGCGAGACCGCTCAGGATTTGAGAATCTTCAGATGTGAACGTGTGGAACAAGCGGAGCTTGAGGAGGAAGAATTTGAAATCCCGCCGGATTTCAGACTGGAGACCTTCTGGAAGGAGAAGGAGGGGGGCTTCAAGCAGCATCGGCGGGATGAGGAACGATATCCGGTCGTACTCAGGATGGATGATCCGGCACTGCTTCTGAAAGCCGATCTGGATATTTTGGATATCAACCGCCAGGATGGGGAGACATGGGTCACGGTGAATATGTATGGCTATGAAGTCGCCTGCCGCGATTTGCTGCCCTGGATCGGAGTTGCGGAAGTGATGGAGCCAGAGGAGATACGGACGTATGTCAGGGAGAAGCTGGAGGAAATGCATAGCCGCTATGCATGATTAAGCCGGGAGCTGGATGTGATGACTCACGGCCAGCAATAGGCGTTCTTCCGGACATTCTCTGGCCGCGTATTCTCGAAATATGGTTCAGGTTTAACATAATTTGGCGCCCTTCTCCGGAACAATCTGCAGCGCAGAACGGATTGTCATGCTGAAGGGCGACCGGGTGGCCGAGGCCGGGAATTACCCGGCCTTTTTGCCTTGGCATTTTTTGCACACATTCAGCGTCTCTCCCGTACTGCCTTTGGCGGTATACAAAAGCTTGATCCGGGTGCTTCCGCAAAAGGGACAGGTTCCCCTGCCTCGTGAAGGAATGCGCCACAGCGCCTTGCCCCGTTTGTTCTTCGACATTCCTGATTCCCTGCCTTTATCACAAGATAAAGTATCATATGCGGAAAATTTTTAAATTGCAACTGTCGAATTAACAGAGAAACGATAGAATTTTGTGATATAATTCCAGCAAAACTGACTGGAAAGCGTGTCCATAATGACTATCAAGCCTATTAACTGCAAAAACTTGAATCCGAGCCCCTCTCCCGAGACCTGCATGGAGCACTACGGTTGCATTTATGAGAATAATCATCTCATAACTCTGCTGATCGATCCTAAAGACGGGAGCATTGCGGATGCCAACAGAGCGGCCTGTTCATTTTATGGCTACAGCCTCAAGCAGTTGAAGAAAATGAATATTTCCGATTTGCGCACGTTGGCCGGCGATCCCGGAAGCTCCGGTTTTTTAGCACTGGCGCTTGACGGTGTGAACCAGGAATCGGGTACAAATCGGAGGTTTCAGCTGCGTCACCGGGTTGCGGATGGAGGGGAAGCCGATGTTGAGATTCATACCGGCTTCATAACCATGCTCGGCAGAAATTTGTTGTATACCGTAGTTCATGACATCAGCGACCGGGTACGCTCCGAACGTCTGCTCAAAGAGAGTGAAGAGAGATATCGGGAAGTGGTCGAGCTCTGTCCCGACGCCATACTGGTTCATCGAAACGGGACAATTGTATTCGCCAACAAGCGAAGCGAAGCTCTGTTCGGTGCCCGCAGGGACAAGCTTGTAGGGAAGCGTCTGGAAGATTATTTAACCGGCTCCGGCATAACCTCACAGGATTACCGCAAGATGCTCCGGCTGAAGTCATTGAGAAGGAGCACGCGTCTTCAAGTAACCGTAATCCGTCATGACAACCGCTCCTTTGATCTCGAAATCGCAGGCGCTCCGATTACGTTCCGCAGCGAGCCGGCAGTGCAGCTTGTACTGCGGGATGTAACGAAGAGCAGACAGGAGATCAGACGTGCCGTTAAGCTGCAGGAGCGTCATTTCGCCGGGGATTTTCCGCTTCCCGATAAAGCCGATTTCATGAAGCTGTACGTGCCGGCCGAGACGCTGAGCGGGGATTTTTATTTTTTTCACCGGATTAGCGGCGATGAGGTTATCGGTCTGGTCGGCGATGTGATGGGCAAAGGCATCTCGGCGGCACTCGGCATCTCAGCGGTCCGTATGCTGTTCTCGGACTTGGCTATGCGTATCCACGATCCGGCTCGTCTTCTGTCCGAGCTCAACCGGCGGGCGCTGAAGCATATGGAGGAGGATTATATCTCCGCGTTGTGCTTTCATCTGCAATTCACCCAAGGTCTCTTGACTGCCTCCGGCGCCGGCATCAATGAATTTATTCACCAGGCCCGGAGCGGCGCTGTGACGAAACTGATCGTACCGGGCGCACCGGTAGGGATGTTCCCGCACAGCAATTTTGAATCCTCGGTCGTTCCGTTTGTACCCGGAGACCGCTTATGTTTCTACAGCGATGGATTAGAGCTGCTTGACGGTGGCGCCGAAGGGGAAAGAAGGTATTTCGATTACGATTCACTGAAGTTCGCGATCCATGAATCTGTATTGAAGGATGACTGCACATGGTTAAGTCTGCTAATCAAGTAAATAGCGGTGACCGTCTTCCCGGAAAGGGCAAAGAGGTAATCGTGTACGGCCTGGAGAGGCATTCAGGTGTGATCGATGGAATCATCCGGGATCTTCAACTGGAGGAAGCCGCTTTCGCCGTCAAGTTAATGCTGACCGAAGCTGTGACCAACGCCTATAGCCATGGCAACGGCTGCTGCGATACCAAGCCGATTACCATTCGCTATTCCCTGTCTGATGGACTTTTGTCCGTACAGGTTGAGGATGAGGGCGGCGGGATTGACCCCGGCTTTCTCTCAGACACCATAGAAGAGGCGGATCTGCTTGCAGAGAGCGGCCGGGGATTGTTCTTGATCCGCAGCTTCGCGGATGAAGTTCTGGCGGATGGCCGGGGCATTACCATGGTTAAGCGTATTTAGCACCGGCACAGCCGGATATTCATTAGCTTGACACGGAGGAATGATTACACTGAGTCTAAAAGTTAAAATAAGCATATGTCTTGTGCTGATTATCAGCGTCCCACTTCTTATATCCGGGTATTTCAGTTACAATCAATCTTCGGACGCTTTGCAGTCCGCCATTCAGGACGAACTCCGAAAGACGACCGCTTCAGCTTCGGAAGCTGTGGAGACCAAGCTGGATACCGTTCGCCACGATTTGGAGATTGCGGCCCTGAACGCCGATCTTGCTCGACTGGCTGTGAATCCGGACAATTCGGAGCTTCAAAGTGCCGTATATCGCTATGCCGCCGATGTCCAGCAGCAGAACAAAGATCTGATTGAGCTGCTCATTATCGCGGATACTCAGGGACAAGCCTTAGTAACTAGCGCGTCGAACACACCTGACTTGAGCGTAAGCGACCGCGAGTATTTCAAGCAGGCACTGCAAGGTAATTCGGCTGTCAGCGATGTTATCGTATCCCGGGACAGCGGGAACCCGGTTGTCGCCATTGCGCTGCCTCTTAAGAGTGGAGGAAGGACGGCGGGAGTCCTGATCGGAACCATTCCGTTCACCGCCATCTCATCTCCGGTTGATGATGTGAAGATCGGCGAGAATGGCTATGCCTATATGCTCGACAAGAGCGGGCTCGTGCTGGCTCATCCGGTGAAAGACAAGATTATGAGCGAGAACTTTACGGATAACGGGCATAAAGAAATGAACGATTTGATCAAACAGGTGGTAGCGGGTAGCAGCAATGAAGGATTCTATACCTTTGAAGGCATACATAAGTTTGTAACCTTTCAGAAGGCGGGGAACTGGCTGGTTGCAACAACTGCGGATTACAAGGAATACATGGCACCCGCATTTAAAATCCGGACGGGTACGATCTGGATCACCGCTGCGTGTATTGTGGCAGCTATCGTGGTTGCTCTGATCCTTACCCTGCTTGGCATCCTGCGTCCGATCAAGCGTCTCCAGGCTGCCATGAAGGTAGCAGGCGAAGGCGACTTGAGAGTCCGGTCCGACATCAGAACGGGAGACGAGTTCCAGTCGCTGGGCGAGTCCTTTAATCAGATGGTCCAGAAGCAGGAGGAAATGATCGGAAGCATCCAGGCTGGCTCCCTAGCTCTGATGAACATGTCGGAGGCGCTGGCCAGCTCATCCGAGGAATTCAGCGCGTCGATCGAAGAGATCAACTCCAGCTCTCAGGAGATTGCGGCGGGGGCGGAGAACAGCAACCGTTCGGTGCTGGAGGCTTCCCAGGTGCTCGTTCAGATGTCCAGTCTGGTTCAGCTGGCCCAGAGCAAAGCGAGTACGGCGAATACCAATGCGACTGCGGCCAATGAAGCCGCTCAGGATGGCAGAGTCAAAATCGCGGATACCGTTAAGGCCATGGAAGTGATCCATGCCAATACCGGAGAGACAGAAACCATTCTGGAGGCAGTTCATGCCCAATCGGCGCATGTCTCCGAGATTATCGGTGTTCTTAACGGTATCGCCCGTCAGACTAATCTGCTCGCATTGAATGCGGCGATTGAAGCTTCGCGTGCCGGAGAGCATGGAAGAGGATTTGCCGTAGTGGCTGGCGAAGTTAGAAAGCTGTCCGACGAATCGAACCTCAGAGCTACCGAGATTTCGGAAATGATCAGCGAGATGGTGAACTCGATCTCGACAGCCGTAACGGCAATGCGCGGCGCTTCTCAAGCGGTGGAGGAAGGCCGGGGAGTCGTACACGAGACCGACCAGGCTTTTATGCGAATAATGGAAAAGGTGCAAAATATCGAGGGCAATGTTGATGAAATCGTGGATATTACCCGGGATGAAGTCGCCACATCGGATCAGATCATCAAGCTGATCGATTCCATGGGTTCGGTGTCGGAGCAGGCGGTATATGCGAGCGAGAGCGTGGCCTGCGCAATTGAACAGCAGGCGTCGACTGTCAACCAGATCGCCGCTTCGGCGCAAGAGGTAAGCGCAACTTCAGTGGAGCTGGAGCATCTGGCGGAGAACTTTATTATACGAGGTGAACATCATGAATGAAACGGTGATCCGGATTCCGCAGGAATTTTCCGTCGAGAAAGCTTGGCTGTTCAGAGATGAAATCCGCGGCCTTATTGAAGAAGGAACGCTTGTCTTTATGCTGGATTTCAGCGATTGCACCTTTATCGACAGTACGGGGCTCGGGGTGATTGTCAGCTCCTACAAAAAATGTGTGGAAGCGGGCGGCACCATCCGCCTAAAATCGCTCTCACCCAACGTGATGAATGTCTTTCAGCTGACGAGATTGAATCATGTGTTTGAGATCCTTACTTAAAGGCATGGCAGTATAGATACAGAAATAACTTGGAAGCTTCTCTTTGGCGGTTATCCGCCGGAGAATAGCTTCTTTTTTTGGGAAAAAAAGGCGAATCGTTCTTTACAAATTGAAGGGATGGTTATATAGTTAGTTACATGAGTAATGAACCAGCAAGGTTGTCTGGAGGTGCGACAAATGGATGACAGCCGACCGATTTTTCTGCAGATATCAGAGAAGATCGAGAATGACATATTGGAAATGAGGCTGCCGGAGGAGAGCCAGGTTCCATCCACCAATCAGTTCGCGGCTCTGTACCAGATCAACCCGGCTACGGCGGCCAAGGGTGTGAATGTGCTGGTGGATGAAGGGATTCTCTACAAGAAGCGCGGCATCGGCATGTTCGTGGCGGAAGGAGCGAGAGAGAAGCTGATGGAGAAGAGACGGGAGCATTTCTATGAGCAGTATGTGGTAGCGCTGCTCCAGGAAGCGAAGAAGCTTGGCATATCGGTGGAGCAGGTTACCGCGATGATCTCGAAAGGAGCCGGGGACAGATGAATATGATGACCGTAAAAGGTCTGACCAAACGATATAAGGACTTGACTGCCGTCGAAGACATCTCCTTCAATTTGGAGCAGGATCGGATCTATGGACTGATCGGGAGGAACGGCGCAGGGAAGACGACATTGATGCGAATGCTGACTGCCCAAATGGAGGCCAGTTCAGGGGATATCCGGATTTTCGGTGAACATCCCAGGGAGAATAACCGGGTGCTCTCCCAGATCTGCTTTATCAAGGAGAGCCAGCAATATCCGGATCATTTTAAAGTTCGCGATGTGCTGGATGTTGCAGCCAAGCTGTTCCCGCAGTGGGACGCGGGCATTGCGCAGGGCTTGATGCGGGACTTCGACCTTCCCGAGAAGCGCCAGGTGAAGAAGCTCTCGCGCGGAATGCTCTCAAGTCTCGGCATTATCGTCGGTCTGGCCAGCAGAGCTCCATTGACGATGTTCGATGAACCGTATTTGGGATTGGATGCGGTAGCCAGAGAAATTTTTTACGACCGGCTGCTTGAAGATTATCAAATCATCCCCCGAACATTCATCATCTCGACTCATCTGATTGACGAAATCAGCCGCATACTCGAACATATACTGCTCATTGACAAAGGACGGCTTGTGCTCGATACAGAGACGGATGAGCTTCGCGGAACCGCTTATACCGTGACCGGGCCTGCGTCCGCCGTTGAAACCTATCTTGAAGGGCGCAAAGTCATGAGCCGCGAGCGTATCGGAGGCTACATCAAAGCATCGGTCCGGGAGACTCTCAATCCTCAGGCACAGAGACAATCGATGGAGCTGGGTCTTGATCTATCCTCCGTATCGCTGCAGCAGCTTATTGTATATATGACCGGGAAGAGGCAGGATGAAACACAAGGGGAGGACAACGCGTTATGAACCGGATCCGGGGTGTTTGGGGACTTCAAATGAAAGGTATTAGAGGGGCGCTTTACAATCCTTGGCTGATCGTTGCCGCAATCTTCGTATTAAATTATCTGGGAATTCAGGTAGCGAGTGCTTCAACAAGTACAGATAGCACCTATAGTGGATCTATCGCAACGCTCTATATTTACGCATTTGTATTCAGCATCGTTCTCGTCAGCCAGACCTTTCCTTACGCAATCAGCATGAGCGTCCGCAGAGCAGATTATTTCAATGGAACCTTGCTGTTCCTGGGCTTCACCAGCGTTGTAACAACGGTGATTATCCTTATTCTGGGTGCTCTCGAGAGGTGGACCTCCCATTGGGGCGGAACCATCCAATTCTTCAATCTGCCATATATTAATGTGGGAGGGATATTCCGGCAGTTCTTTGTTATCTTTGTCCTTATGCTGTTGTTTAATCTCTGCGGATTTTTTATAGGCTCACTTTATCGGCGGTTTAAAGGCATTGGAGTGTGGATGTTCTTCGGTGGTTGTGCTGTAGTCTTCGGGCTTCTCATTTATATACCGGGAGGCCGGGAGCTATTGTTGGACGCTGCGAATTGGATAGGTGATCATGATGCGTCCACGATGGCTGTAATTACCATTCCTTTGCTCGGGATTCTGGCACTGGTTTCATGGGCATTGCTGCAAAAGGCAGAGGTTTGATGTTTGATAACATAATAATTATTATGTAAACTTAAATATTTGTAAAATTTAAACAGCGCTCTGTGAGGGGCGCTTTTTTCTTTGGACCATGCACTCGATCACCATATAAAATGAAGAGAGTCCCGCAGGGACCAAGTTCTTCATCGGAAAGAGAGGCATGAGAGATGGAATCCATCACGATCAGACAAGTGAGCTGGGGAACACCGGAATACCATGAGGCATTGGCGCTGCGGGATAAAGTGCTCCGGCGTCCGCTTGGGATGAGTATCAAGGACGATCCCTGGCAGCAGGAAACCGAAGATATACATGTATGTGCCGGCAGCGGCGATGTTCTGATTGGCGTGTTGCTGCTCCGGAAGTTGGATGACACAACGGTCCAAATGAAACAGGTTGCCGTTGACGAGGCGGCGAGGGGCCGGCAGGTGGGCACACAAATGGCCGAATTTGCCGAAGCCCTTGCCAGACGGGAAGGTTATCACCGGATCGTACTGCATGCGCGTGAGACGGCGGTTCCTTTTTATGAAAAAATGAAATATATATGCGAAGGAGAAAGGTTTACGGAAATCGGCATCCCCCACCGGCATATGTATAAGGATATTCGCAATTGTTAGCGTGGACTATATAAACATTTGGAGCAGACCCAAGCTGTAGGATGACAGTCTGGGTCTGTTTTTTATGAAGATTAGCCCCAAAAGCGATCACTGGTGAGATTTACGTGTTCGAGAGGTTCGCAAGTTGGAATATCCGGATTTTGGCGATAAAATACCCCGAAAAAAACGGCGTATAACATAAATTATACGCTGTTTTGATTCAGAGGGATTTATTTCACGGCTTATGTCCAAGTGCATCGAAAAAGAGGCGCTCGGAGCTGCAAAATAAGCGCTGTGAGGTAATCAACCAGGAATGATCCAATACATAGCGTCTGCTGGAGAATTATGCCATGATGACTCTGGAGGTATTCAGAGATTATTTTTTGCGGAAAGGTGGGGGAATAAGTGGTAGCGAAATACGATACATTTGGCGGATTATTCTTTGGTGGATTTACTGTGTTCGGCATTCTGATCTCGCTGGTTTGGACGGTCATTGGGATTTATCTAGTGGTGCTGGTCATTAAAGCTCTGCGTAGAGCAATCGAGGCACTTGATCTTTATATTTATTCCAAGAATCGGGAGATTCGCAAAACGTATGAATCAAGTGATAGCGATCTCAACAAAAGACAGTAATATAATTATTATTATGTTATCTTTGCCAATCCTCAAGAAGATATTCATATAATAAATATTATGTTAACTTAATGTGGTAAATGAATGGGCGAACGGAAGAGTCCATCTAATCTGTTCGCCCTGTGCCACCATGTATTAACGGGTGTATCGCCTGCGGAGGTTAAGCTCCGCAGGCTTTTTGCTATGCGCGTCTGCGTGAGTGTGCGGCTGTGCGGTCGCCGGATGAACCGGGCACAGGCTGCTCTGCGGATGCCGATCTGCGATCAGTACGGCTGCGCAATAGTACGAAGAGGCTGTACACGAGGCATATCACGAGAGGGTAACCGATCGCCATTCCCGTGAACGGGAAGACGGCGACGGTTGCGATCAGGGAGATCCAGCTGACTGCAGACCCGAAGCGGCTTCCCTTCAGCAGACGGACCCCGGCGGCGCAGCCGCCGATATACGTCAGGATGAAGGTAGCGTTCGGGAAGGTGATCAGCGTGGTCAGCGAGAGCAGGCCGCTGCCATAGAGCGACATAACGGCGATGAAGCACAGCAGCAGGAACAGCAGCGCGCCGATCGGCGTATGGAAGCGCCGGGACATGCGGCCCATCCAGGCCGGGGCGCTTCCCTGCCGGGCCATCGCATATGCGACGCGCGAGGCGGCACCTGCGTAGGCGATAATGGTCGCCGTGCAGATGAACATGCCGGTGAGCCCGGCAGTAAGGCCGCCCCAGCGGCCGAGCGGGCCGCTGATCATCCGGACGAGCGCCGCCGAAGCGGCTCCGTCCAAATAGCTGCCGGTGCCGACGGTCGCCAGCGCCGACAGGAAGTACAGCGTGCCGACGATGACCGCCGCTATTGTAATGCCCTTAATCGCCGCACGCTGCGGGTCCTTGAATTCTTCGGACAGGTGGGAGACGGCTTCCCAGCCGATGAAGCACCAGAACAGGATGGCTGCCGAGCGGCCGACATTCAGCCAGCCATGCGGGGCGAACGGGGTGAAGGCGGCCCGCTCCATATGCGGCAGCGCCGTTCCGAAGGCGCAGACCAGCACCGCGATGATGGCAACTACCACCGCGATCTGCACTTTGCCGGCAAGCGACATGCCGACGACATTCATGCCGAGGCCGACAGCCAGCATCAAGGCGGCAAGGCCGATCCGGGCCGGCTCGCCCCAGCCCATGGCCGCCGTCATGTAGCCTGCACCGGTGAGCGCGGCAACCGGTGCGCCGATCGGTACAGACATGAGGAAGAACCAGCCTGTCAGCGAGCCGGCCCGTTCACCGAATGCGAGCGTGACGAAGTGCGAGACGCCGCCCGCATTCGGGTATTTGGCGGAAAGAAAGCCCATGGACAGCGCCATAGGCAGAATAAGCAGCGTCATCAGGCCCCAGGCGAGCAGGGAGGCGGGTCCGGCCATTTCGGCCGCCAGCCCGGGGACAATCAGGATGCCGGATCCAAGAACAGCTCCGATGTAGAGCGCGATGGCCTGCGGCATGCCGATCTGACTGCGCAGCGTTACGGATTGCTTCATTATAAATCAGCCTCTCTTGTCATTTGTTATAGCGTATCAGATAATGGTCCTATTAGAAAAACAGATTCTTTGAATGATATCCATTCAAATTTCCGATAGCAGGAGGCGAAGAGAGTGGAGTCCAGACATTTGTTCACCTTTCTTGAAGTCGTGGAGGCGGGAAGCTTCACCCGCGCCGCGCAGAAGCTGGATTATGCCCAGTCCAGCATCACGGCCCAGATTCAGGCGCTGGAGCAGGAATTGGGTCAGCCGTTGTTCGACCGGATCGGGAAGAAGATCGTTCTGACCGATGCGGGACGGCGGCTTCTTCCTTATGCACGGCAAATAATGCGAATGCACAGCATGGCCGAAGAGGATTTGCGCGCTCACAGCGCTGTCTCGGGCCTGCTGCGGATCGGAGCGCCGGAGTCGCTGGCAGCGTTCCGGCTGCCCGGCATCATCAGCGAGTACCGCTCCAAGTTCCCGCAGGTCGAGATCATCCTGAAGCCGGGTTCGTGCTGGGAACTTCGGGAAATGAGCCGGTCTGGGGAGATGGATTTGTCATTCCTTCTTCAGGAGGAGTTCAGTGACAAGGACCTGCATGTAGAGACGCTCATTCATGAGGAAATGGCGCTTGTTGCGCCAGTCGGTCACAGACTCTCGAATGGCATTCAGGTCAGCCCGGATGATCTGCGCAACGAGACGATCCTGCACACCGAAACAGGCTGCTCCTACCGCCTGCTCTTCGAGCGGTATTTGAACGCATCCGGCGTATATCCGGACCCCAAGCTGGAATTCTGGAGCATTGAAGCGATCAAGCAGTGCGTCATGGCCGGGCTTGGATTGTCGCTGCTGCCGCTCGTTACGGTGCGGAAGGAGCTTGAAGAGGGCAGGCTCGCAAGGCTCCTCTGGGATGACTCGACCCACCGCGTAGCGACGCAGATGGCTTTTCACCATAAGAAATGGCGATCTCCCGCGCTGGAGGCGTTCCTGGAGACGACCCGCAAGCACGCCGGTCTTTGGCGTCAGGATAAGATATCCGTATAGGTCTGCCAGACCGATTTTATGCTATAATAGAACGTCGGTTTTAACAGGAGGTTGAGGGCGCCTTGCAGGAAGAGATGACCGAATACGAAGAAGAACTGGAAGCCTTCGTCATCTGGATGAAGGATGCCGGCTATACGGCATACACTCAAAAATCCTATATAAACGATGTCCGGCAGTTCCTGGCTGGCCTTCAAGGCAAGCCTCTCGGCTCGGTCAAGAAGCTGCATGTGATCTCGTACCTGAGCCGGATGCGCGAGAGCGGGGTCAGTGATTCGACCCGTAACCGCAAGCATGCGTCGGTAAACTGCTTCTTCAAGGCGCTGAACGAGTTGGAACTGCTTCAGGCCAACCCCGCCTCAGGCATCAAGAAATCGAGAACCGAGAAAAATCGGGAGCCGGTCTATCTGGAGGAGGAGGATCTTCGGCATTTCCTTGCACATGTAAGCGGTAAGTACAAGACCCGGAATTTGGCGGTGTTCCTGCTGATGGCTTATATGGGCCTTCGAGTAGGCGAGGTGCACTCGCTCAATATTGGTGACTACCATCCGGAACGCCGGACGCTCAATGTCTTCGGCAAAGGCCGGAAATGGCGGTCTGTTCCCGTTCCGGAGGCAGCCGCTTCCTATCTGGAGGAAGCCATTTCAGAGCGGCTTGAGCCTTGGCGCGGGAATCGGGAAGACGCGATGTTCATTTCCCAGAAAGGGCGCAGGCTCTCGATCCGTACCATACAGAACATTGCTTCCGAGACCTTCGACCGGTTCCAGAACGGACTTCCGGCAGCCCGCCGCCGTTCTTATTCCAGCCATAAGCTTCGGCATTCATTCGCGACTATGCTGCTGAGAAAAGGCGCGGATCTGAGAACGGTTCAGGAGCTGCTCGGACACTCCTCCATCCAGACGACGACGGTATACACGCATATCACGAACAGGGAGAAGGAGGAAGCCATGTCCCGCCTCCAGCTTGAGCTAATGCAATAATTGACATCATATTTACGTGCTATGACAAGAATTAATGACTGTAATCCAGAGAACGATTAGAAATTTGAACCCGGTCATGTCCATGAAAAAAAGCCGCAGGCTTTTCGAAAACATAGAGGACCGTATTGCGGTTTGCTTCGCTGGTCTTCTATGTTTTCCGAGAAACGGATGCCGTTCTCCAGAAGGAGGATGCCCCGTTTCTACTTAGCAGGCGGCTTTCTTTATGGGCGGTAATATTGGGATTAGGAGCCGATGGGCGGCTATTTCCTAAAACTCCAGTTTTGAGATTTCACCTTTGAGCTTCTCGGCAGACTGCTGGAACAGCTTGGTCTCCTCGTCGCTCATCGGCAGGGGCAGCACCTCGCGTACGCCAGAACGATCTACAACGCATGGTGCGCCCAGGAAGATATCGGACACGCCGTTGTAGTTGTTCAGCAGTGTGGATACATTCAGCACGGCGCCTTCATTGCCGAGGATCGCCGCTACAATCCGGTCCAGCGCCAGCGCGATGGCATAGGAAGTGGAGCCTTTGGCATTAATGATCTCGTAGGCGGCATTTTTGGTGTCTTCGTAAATTTCCTTGCGTGTGTCTTCGTCGAAGCCGAGGTCGGTACCGCTGACATTGGCCAGACTCCATACCGGCACCTCGGAATCGCCATGCTCCCCAATGATGGAGCCATGGATGCTCCGGGGATCGATTTCCTTGTATTTGCCGATCAGATAGCGGAAGCGCGCGCTGTCGAGCACGGTGCCGGAGCCAATGACCCGGCGGCGGTCGAAGCCGCTGATCTTGAGCGTGGCGTAAGCCAGAATATCGACCGGATTCGTGGCGATCAGCAGAATCGCATGAGAATTATATTTGGTAATCTTCTGGATAATATCCCGGAAGATCGAAATATTTTTGCGGAGCAGATCGATGCGGGTTTCACCCGGCTTCTGTGAAGCGCCTGCCGTAACGATAATGATGTCCGCTTCACGGCAGTCCTCATAGGTGCCGGCCCACAGCTTGACGCCTCCGACAAACGGAAGGCCGTGGTTCATATCCAGCGCTTCGCCAAGCGCTTTCTGGTGATTAACATCGATCAAGACCAATTCGGGCATCCGGTTGCGCAGCAGCAGGGTGTAAGCTGTAGTTGTGCCGACGGCTCCTGTGCCAATGACAACGACTCGATTAGGTTTGAATGGGGGGGCCATAGTTCCATCTCCTTAGAAATTATGAATTTTTCTTGACCAATCTTATCCATCATAGCCTCATTCGATAGTCTTTTCAAGAACCCGTTATTTAATCCATTACCCAATATTACATACAACTTATACCCGTGTTCAGGAAAGGGGCGAATTTAATTTGTTCACATTATCCGGACTTGCACTATTTGCCTTAGCGGCAGTCATTCTGATCCTCATTCCCGGTCCCGATCTGATCTTCGCGGTGACACAGGGGATGACCAACGGCAAGAGAGCGGGAGTCGTTACGGCGCTTGGCCTGGCGATGGGCAATACTATTCATACCTTGGCCGCAGCTCTAGGTTTGTCCGTTCTGGTCAAGACTTCGCCTATATTGTTCACCGTATTTAAAATCGCAGGAGCTTTGTATTTGTTTAACCTGGCGAGAAAGTCGATTAAGTACCGGAAGATGCCCATTACAGCAGCAGAGGGAGAACAAACGGCGAATGACCGGTCTCTGTTTATTAGGGGGCTGACCATGAACGTTTTGAACCCGAAGGTGGCGATCTTCTTTCTGACCTTTCTGCCGCAATTCGTCCATTATGATTACGGATACGTGCCTGTGCAAATGATAACTCTGGGTCTGATCTTCATCGTACTGACGGCTCTGATCTTTGGCGCGCTGGCTTATTTCGCCGGAGCCGCCGCCGGCAGGCTCCTTAAGAATCCAAGAGTAAACGAGGCTGCGAATATCGTCGCCGGGTCCATCTTTACTCTGCTTGGACTTAAACTGTTGACGACATCACCATAATACGACTAGCATGAAGACTGGAGAGATTTTTAAGCATGAACGTTTTTCGTAAAAAACCGCTTGCCATATCTCACGATACCGATGCCAGCAAGCTGAGCAAAACACTGGGCGCCCTCGATTTGACCGCCCTTGGAGTCGGCGCCATCATAGGGACCGGCATTTTCGTCATGACGGGTGTAGCCGCCGCCGAGCACGCCGGACCGGCGCTTGTACTCTCCTTCATTATCGCCGGACTGGCCTGTGCCCTGTCCGCTCTCTGCTACTCGGAATTCGCTTCCAGCATTCCGGTGTCGGGGAGTGCCTATGCCTACAGCTATGTGGCATTCGGAGAGCTTCTGGCCTGGGTGCTCGGCTGGGACCTTGTGCTGGAATATGGCGTGGCTGCGGCGGCGGTCGCCAGCGGCTGGTCCGGATATTTTCAGGGGTTGCTTGATGGCTTCGACATCCATTTGCCTACTATTTTGTCGGGAGCGTATAATGCGGATGAGGGAACACTCGTCAATCTCCCGGCTATTTTCATCATACTGCTGATCACTCTTCTGCTTACGCGCGGAGTCAAAGAAACAGCCCGCTTTAATGAAGCAATGGTTCTGATCAAGCTTGCGGTCGTGCTCTTATTCATTATTACGGGTATCTTCTTTGTGAAGCCGACGAACTGGACTCCATTTATGCCTTTCGGATTTCACGGCATTATGAACGGCGCAGCGACCGTCTTCTTCGCCTACATCGGCTTCGATGCCCTGTCGACCGCTGCGGAGGAGGTCAAGCGGCCTCAGCGTGATCTGCCGATTGGAATCATATCATCGCTCGCGATATGCACGATATTGTACATAGCCGTTTCCCTTGTGCTGACAGGAATCGTTCCTTACCAGAGCCTGAATGTCAGCGACCCGGTATCCTTTGCGCTGCGATTTGTGGGCCAGGATATGATCGCCGGCTTCATCTCGATCGGCGCCATCGCGGGCATGACGACGGTGCTCCTCGTTATGCTCTTCGGCCAGACCCGGCTGCTGTTCGCGATTTCTCGCGACGGACTGCTGCCAAAGAGTCTGTCGGTCGTCAGTCCGAAGACGCAAACGCCTGTCCGCAGCACATGGATGGTGGGCGGCATTATTGCCCTGCTGACCGGATTCATTCCGCTCGACCGGCTGGCGAATCTGACCAGCATCGGAACGCTGTTCGCATTTCTGGTCGTATCACTCGGCGTTATTGTGCTCCGCAAAACCCAGCCACACTTGAAGAGAGGCTTCACGGTGCCTTGGGTTCCCGTGATTCCGCTGCTCAGCGCGGCCGCATGCGCCTATTTAATGATTAATCTGGGCTACGAAACCTGGATCGGCTTCTTCGTGTGGCTGATCGCCGGCCTGTTTATTTACAGCCTCTACGGCTACCACAACAGCCGCCTGAACCAAGAACGCAGCCGCCGGAGCTAAGGTCCCGGCTGCGATTCGAATCGAAAGGAGAGAGAACATTGCCATCTGCAGGTGCCCGCCACAAGATACTGAGAACTCTATTTATTCTGATCCCGGCTGCGCTGATTCTGGCATCGTGTTCGTCTCCGAAGCCGGAACCGTCTCCAAGTCCGGTATTGCCAAGCGCTTCGCCGGAGGAAGGGCAGACGATCACACTGATTACACCGGATGCGTCCAACATTGACTCCTCCAAAACATCCAAATACCAGATCCAGACCCGGCTCACCGACTTCGAGTTGATGAGCGGTACGGAAGGGCTGGCTTGGGGCGTGACCAGGAATTCCCTCAGGCTCTACATGACTCGCGACAACGGAAAGACCTGGAGCAACATTTCGCCGTCATCCACGGTTCAGTTCTCTTCGAACCCTGTGTACGGCAAAGATATATTCTTCACCGATCCTAGTAACGGCTGGATTATCCGGCAGTCTTTCGGCATGATGGAGACTGTGGTGCTGCGGACCCGAGACGGGGGCGCGACCTGGAAGGTGTCCTCCTTGAACCAGGGGAGCGACATCAGGTCGATTTACTTTGTGTCGGCACTTAAAGGCTGGTTATTGGCGACCTGGGACTCTGAAGACGAGCATGAGAGCAAAGCTCTTTATAAGACAGAAGACGGCGGTGCCACCTGGAAGACTGTGATGCAGAACGACCAGTACATGCCCAATTCGCCGCATCCCGCACTTCCGGTGGCCGGAGAGACCGGGGGACTCGTATTCCGCGATTTCAATCACGGATTGAATATCCTGAATCGGTCCGATGGTCCTGAGCTGTATCATTCATTCGATGGGGGGGCTGGCTGGCGTAAAGACACGTCGTTCTCGTCCGATATCAAGAAATTGACGGATTACGAAAAAATCAACGCCGGAACGCCACATTTTTTCAGCTTCAACAACGGCTGGATTCCGGTATCGGCCGGCAAGAAGGGGCAGGACGGAACATTTTGGGGCGGATATTTCACCGCGGACGGGGGCAGCAGCTGGAAATATGTTTCGTTCAATTTAGGGATTCAAACAGGTACCAACGCTGATATTCCGCCTACTTTCTTGAACAATACCACTGGCTGGCGTCTGATCGGCAATCTGCTGTACCGGACGGATGATCAAGGCAAGGTCTGGAAAGCATTATCCACCAGCAGCGTCCTCAAATCGAAGCTCGCCGAATACCCCGAGATCGTGAAGCTGCAATTCATTGATGAGGAAACAGGCTGGCTGCTGATTGAAAAAAGCGAGGACAAGCGCTCGATTCTGCTGCAGACGACTGATGGCGGCCTCAGCTGGCATGTGATGTGATTGCTCGAATCGAGAATAATACACGGTAATGATAAAAGGCGATTTGTTCCGGCAGAGATCGGGGCAGATCGTTTTTTTGTTTAAGAATCTCCTTTTTTAGCAATAAAAAAATTATTTAAAATTTTCTATTGAATGTGAAAAAAATCACACATGTGCCTAAGAGATTGTGATATATTTAACACATAGAAAACAAGTTCATAATTTCACAAAGTCATACATCATATCGATAGGAGAGATTATCATGACAACTTTTGAAACGGATTATGTTACGAAAAACCTGCTTCAGCTGTGCTACAACTGCGAAGATGCTTACCTGTGTGAGACTGAAGAACAATGCATGGCTTGCTGGACAGAGAACGGTATGATTCCTCAGGAAGAAGACGAGACGAAACGTTTGCTGGACCTGGTACATGCATAATCTAGAAAATAACTTATTAATCTGAAGACCGACGATTTCCCACTGGGAGACGCCGGTCTTTTTTGTTGCCTTTCCCCAAGTCTCTCCCGCTATAGCCTGGCATATAATGTAGGGAAGCCCGGTCTGGGCGATCACTTCGGGGCGAGGGGGAATCAGCTGTGAATTTGGGTCCGGATTCATCATGGATGTTTGATTTTGCCGGAACGGTGTTGCCGATCTTTTTCGTCGTGGTGGCGGTTATAGGCGCTCTGGCGGCCGGAAGGGAGCTGCTGGCCTGGAGCCGCAACAACCGGATGCCCGTGCTTACCGTCCCGGCCCGGATTGTCGCCAAACGGAGCGAGATCAGACAGAAGCCGCAGGATGAGGGAAGCCCCGCACGCACCACAACACTCTACTACATCACGTTCGAGCTGGAGAATGGTGAACGGATGGAGCTCAGGGTAAAAGGGGGAGAATATGGAGTAAGTGCGGAACGCGACTGGGGCACTCTGACCTATCAGGGAACCCGCTATCTCGGTTTTACCCGAGAGCCCCATTATTCAAGGTTGGAAGGGCGCTAACAAATTCTATCCTCTGTTTCCGTAATGCGGATTCAGGGGATATATTAGTTTTGCAGACTAGTATTCGGGCAGGAGTGATGAGACCATGACTTTTAGAGACAAGACGGTAATCGTAACCGGAGCCGGCAGGGGAATAGGACGGGGGATTGCCAAAGCATTCGCGGAGAAAGGCGCCCAGGTCGTCATAGCCGAGGTGAACCGGGAGGAAGGCGAGAAGACCGTAAGCGAGATCACGGAGATAGGAGGAATTGCAATGTTCGTCTCCTGTGATGTGAGCCGTGAGGAAGAGATTGCCGCGATGGTGCAGAAGACCGTCTCCGCATATGGGAACATCGATGTTCTGATCAACAATGCCGGAATCGCCAACCCGCATACCGCGAGCTTCTATGAGCTTGGTGCGGATGAATGGGACAAAGTGATGAACACGAATGCCCGCGGCTGTTTCCTGACATCCCGGGAAGCGGCCAAGGTGATGCGGGACAATCCGGACGGCGGGACGATCATCAACATCTCTTCCACACGCGCCTTGATGTCGGAACCGGATACAGAGGCTTACGCAGCGTCAAAAGGCGCCATTTCAGCGCTTACCCATGCGATGGCGGTTACGCTGGGCAGGGACGGCATTACGGTGAACTGCATCCTGCCGGGCTGGATTGAGACAGGCGATTACAGCACGCTGCGCGAATCCGACCATGATCAGCATCCGGCGGGGCGGGTAGGCGTACCTGAGGATATTGCCAAGGCTTGTCTGTATCTGGCTGATCCGGATAACCGGTTCGTGACCGGGGCGCAGCTAGTCATTGATGGCGGGATGACACGCAAGATGATTTACGTTCCCGATTGAAATTTTCATGCACCACTTAGGCGATTGCACATACAATACATCGTGCAGAAGCGGCGGCGCTCTTACGAGTTGAAGCGGATCAGATATGATTGCGGAACTCCTTGGGAAGCCGTTTCTCAGAATAATTCGCTTACGGAGGTACTTGAAGGAGGAACGCTTGTGGCCGTCATTAAAACAAATTCGGAGGACGAGAAAATTCTGGCCCGGCTGATGCGGGCGGAGGCGGAGGAGGATGGGGACCCTGGCATGCTGATGGTCGGCAATGTAGGGGTTAACCGGATTCTCTCGAACTGTCTGGATTTCCGCAATATCCGCTCCATTAATGACATGGTGTTCCAGAGTCCGGGAGGCTTTGAAGCGCCGACCAAGGGCTATTTCTATCAGAGAGCGAGAGAAAGGGATATCCGGCTGGCCCGGCGCGCGATCGGCGGAGAACGGACCCGGCCTGCTACCAATGCCCTTTGGTTCTTTCGTCCTGCGGGCGAATGCCCTGCAACCTGGTATAACCAGGAAAATACCGGCCGCTTCAAGGCCCACTGCTTCTTTAGGCCGACTCAAGAAGATTGTCCCAACGTTTATTGACAACCCTACTTAAGGAGGAATCGAATTTCATGTTGACACAACCCTATCGTCCCGTGACTTACACGATCGGAAGCATGAGCAGCGGAACAGGAACCGGAGTGCCGGCGCCCAGCAACCCGTCTCAGGTTGCCAGCGGAGGCATGATGACCCCTGGAGGAACGGTGGTCAGCACCGCGCAGCCCGCCTTCGAGCAATCTTACATCGAGAACATACTCCGGCTGAATCTAGGCAAAGTCGGAACTTTCTACATGACCTATGAGAATAACAGTGAATGGAACGCCAAAATCTTCAAAGGCGTGCTGGAAGCGGCAGGACGCGACCATATTATAATCAGCGATCCGACAACCGGAGTGCGTACGATCCTGCTCATGGTCAACCTGGATTACGCTACCTTCGATCAGCCGCTTGTTTATCAATACCCCGGCGTGGTCGGCAATCCGCCTGCATCCCGCGGATACCGTTAATTCAAAGCGTGAAGCACATAATATCCGAACGGCATTTCTCCAATATTATGGAGGGTGCCGTTTTTTTTACACATCGGATGAACACTTGTTGCACTTCGGATAATTCGGTACAATTAACCAAATCACGGAGGTAATACCAGAATAGGGGGCTTCGTATGATCCGTTACCCGCATTTGAAAGAAGGGATTACCATCGGAGTGACGGCTCCGTCCTACGGTGTGAAAGCGGAATATCACGATCGGCTTAAGCAGGCGGGCAACCGCTTGAAGGAGCAAGGGTATAGGATGGAATTCGGAGAGACCATCTGGACCCAGAATAAGGCGAAATCAGCTCCTGCACACGTTCGCGCAGCCGAGTTCAACGAGATGATGACAGGTGAGCATGTGGATATGGTGTTCCCGCCCTGGGGCGGAGAACTGCTGATTGAGATTTTGGAATTTCTGGATTTTGATCATTTTAAGGAAAAATGGATTTTGGGTTATTCGGATATCAGTCTCCTGCTGCTTGCGGTTACCTTGTGTACAGGTATTGCGACTGCACATGGCACGAATCTGGTTGACCTTAGAGGCGAGTTCTCGGACCCGACCACAGCCAAGTGGAAGGAGGTGCTGTCCACCCGGATGGGAAAATCCGTCCTGCAGCATTCCTCGGAGAAGTATCAGCGGGAGTGGAGCCGTGACGAGCCTTCGGCATGTATTTTTCATTTGACGGAATCGACTTCATGGAAGATTGTTTCCGGCTCCAAAGTGAATATTAAGGGCCGTTTGTTAGGCGGATGCATCGATGTGATCAGACATCTGATCGGCACGCCTTACGGAAATGTCGGTGAATTCCAGAAGAATTACATTCACGGCGAGCCGATTATTTGGTTTTTGGAGAACTGCGAGCTAAATACCGCCGATTTGCGCCGGACGCTTGTTCATATGAAGCTGGCGGGCTGGTTCGATCATTGCTCGGGCCTTCTGTTCGGGCGCAGCTCCGCCAATCAATCTGTCGATGGATATTCAGCTGAAGATGTCTACGCGGAACTGGCTGAGGAATTGAAATTGCCTGTCCTTTATGATATCGATTGCGGCCATGTTCCCCCTCAAATGACACTTATTAACGGGGCGCAAGCGGTAGTTGAGGTATCGGAGAATCAGGGAACTGTATTGCAGTTTTTTTCACCATAATCCGCGATTTGAACTCATTTATGCCTCTGGAGGCAGCATTGACAGGCTGTTCCCTATTTTCAGAAGGGACGCGCATGCTTGCGGTCAGGAGGTATATATTTATATAATAATGAATAATTCATTACACCCGGATCAAGCAAGGAGCTGAATGCGTTGGGAAATATGTAGCGGAAGGAACGATCGCACTGTCGGTTGTCACCATTTTGAACAAACGAAGGAGGTGGGCCTACCCGCCTGCCTGAATACGTGGACGGGTAGGAACAGAATTTGAGCGACCGTTTACCCGGTTTATTGAGAGTATGTCTGATTTTACTTTTGGTGCTGTTAAACGGATTCTTTGTTTCTGTCGAATATGCGATGGTGAAGGCGCGGGGAGGAAGGATTGATAACCTGGCCGAGGAAGGCAGCGCAAGAGCGTTGTCTGCGCGGCGTATCATCCGTAACCTGGATTCATATCTATCAGCTTGCCAGGTCGGCATTACGCTGTCCTCACTGGCGCTTGGATGGCTCGGAGAGCCTGTAATCGCTACCTTGCTGACTCCTGCTCTGTCGGGGCTCGGCTTTGGGGAGACGGCGGTGCATGTATGCTCCGTAATCCTTGCGTTCCTGCTGATCGCCATTCTGCACATCGTACTCGGCGAGATCGCGCCCAAGACCATTGCCGTGAACAAAGCGGAGAACGTCCTGCTGTTGACGGCGGGGCTTATGACAGCCTTTTTCCGGTTGATGTATCCACTGATCTGGATCGTGAACGGCTTGGCCCACGGGCTGCTGAGGCTGTTCAGACTGACGCCCGTCTCCGAGACGGGAACCGCGCATACGGAAGAGGAAATCCGGATTATTATGCAGGAGAGCAACAAGAGCGGACTGATCGATAACACCGAAATGGCTCTGGTGGACAATATCTTCGGATTTGCGGACACCACGGCCAGAGAGATTATGATCCCGCGGACGGAAATGATCTGCCTGAGCAGTCATCTGTCCGTTCAGGAGAATCTCACTGTCGCCTTTGAGGGTATGCGGACGAGGTATCCGGTATTCGACGGCGACAAGGACCATATTGTCGGATTTATTCATATGAAAGACCTGATTCGCGAGAATATGATGAATTTGCAGGAATTAATCCGGCCGATTCTGACTGTGCCCGAATCCATTCAGATCAGCGCCCTGCTGAAGACGATGCAGAAAGCCAAGACCCAGATCGCCATTCTTATTGACGAATATGGCGGTACTTCGGGACTGGTTACGCTGGAAGACATCATGGAGGAAATCGTCGGCGAGATCCAGGACGAATTTGACCAGGAACGCCCTGAGGTGGAGAAGCTGGGAGAAGATGAATACTCCCTAGACGGCCTGCTGCTGATCGAAGAGGTGAACAACCGTTTCGATCTGCTGCTGGAGACGGAGGATTACGATACAATCGGGGGCTGGCTGTATGCCAGACTTGAAGTGAATCCGCCGCAGAAGGGACAGTCCTACCAGCATGATGATCATTTGTTCGTGGTCGAGGAGACCGACAACAAACGGATTGCCCGCATTAGGCTGCTGAAGGCGGAGCCTCTGGCCGAAGAGGCGGGGGCTTGAAGGGAACCTGGTAAGCCGAAGCAGACGTAAGCAAGGAGAGCGTGACGCCTATATGGGCGTGCGCTCTTTTTTTGCCGGGAAAAAAATGCATAATCACAACCTTAAAGGGCAGAAATAGGTGCATGTCCATGTTCGGGCGCTCTCAGGACAGGAAAGAAGGCTGAGTTCCCTTTCCCTTCCATTTGCAAGGATATAAGCTGAACTATATACTTTTTACTATTACCAATAGAAATCATCTATTGAATATGAAGTCCGACGGGACAGAAAGGAAAGACTTACATTGAGCAATCCGAGAAGAAGAAGCACTCCTTCCAATGCCCAGAGTCAACAAGAGAGGCGGCGACTGGAGCAGGAACGCCAAAAAAAGAAAACGCGAATACTGCTGATCGCCTCAGTGGTTCTGGTCATCGCGATTTTCGCCGGACTGTTTGCCTTAGCCTCCCAAGATTCAGAAACCAAGAACACCGCCTCCACGCCGGCCGAGTTCGACTATTCGACTCTCCCAAGGCTTGGACAGGCCGACGCACCGGTCAAGCTTGTGGAGTTCGGCGATTTCCAATGTCCCTCCTGTGCTCAGTTCACGAATAGCGTCAAGCCTGAACTGATGGACAAGTATATCAATACGGGCAAGGCGGCGCTGTATTTCGTCAATATGTCGTTTATCGGCCCCGACTCCGAGACAGCTTCTCTTGCCGCTCTGTCGGTCTATCATCAGAACAGCGATGCCTTCTGGAAATTCTATGATGCGATGTACGAGAACCAGGGAGAAGAGAACTCAGGATGGGCTGCCGAGGACAAGCTGGTGGAGTTGGCCCAAAAAGAGCAGCTCGATATCGATTACGAACTTCTTCGCACTGATATCCAGAATCGCACCTATGCCGACGAACTGTCACGCGATAACAAGACAGCCTCCGACAATGGGGTGTCAAGCACGCCGACGCTGTTTGTCAACGGGACTGCGGTCCGAAATGCCCTTGCTTTGAACGAAGTGGGAGACGCAATCGAGTCGGCGGCGAAGGCGGCAGAGTCGAAATGAAGGAGTTCGTAAGACGCCACTGTCTGTACCTTGCCTGGTTTGTCTCGTTGGTTGCGGTAGCAGGCAGTCTTTACTTAAGCGAAGTGCTTAAATACGAACCCTGCAAGCTGTGCTGGTTTCAGCGGATTTTCATGTACCCGCAGTTCGTGCTGCTCGGCATTGCGACCTACCGGAACGACAAGAAGATCATTCCCTACATTTTGCCTTTGTGCATAATTGGAGGGAGCATTTCGACCTATCATTACGCAGAACAGAAAATACCCGCTCTTGGACGTATTGCATCCTGCAGCATCGGCGTCCCATGCACCAAGGACTATCTCAATTGGTTCGGATTTGTGACGGTTCCGCTTCTGGCGCTCACGGCATTTGTGCTGATCGGACTGCTGCTCTGGAACGGGAGAGAACGGTCAGTTGAAGAAGACAGCCTTGGAGAATGAAAAATCAAGAGCCTGAGGGATAAAACAAGAGAATGAAAGAGTAGAAGATTTCTTACTGGAAATTTGCGCTTTTTAGTCGGTTTTTCAATTTATTTTCATCTTATTCACTGTTTACTGCTCCGGGTTTATCGACTAATATTAGACCTTGTGAGAAGTTGAATATGCGCTGAATTTTCCCATAACGGAAAAACGGGGGAACCAACATGACCGCCAGCCGGTCAAGGGGTGAATCGGAACCGAAATGTTCGGTCCGTAGGGCTTCCACAGTCCGAATCCGCCAGCTAACCTCGTAAGCCACAGTGGATAATGATCATGTCTTAAGCATGCGGTCATTACCGTATGCTTATTTTTGTGCCTCCATTTATGAAAATTAACCACTGAAAACGGCGCACGGTATTACCGTTTCAACTCACCAAAGAGAGGAACTGGATCCAACATGGTAAGCAGAGTCAAACGGCTGTTGATCGGCCGTCCAAGGAAGTCAACAGAGCTTGAACAGGAGAAATTAAGCAAGCTGAAAGCACTTGCCGTTCTGTCCTCCGACGCACTCTCATCCGTCGCTTATGGTACGGAACAAATACTGCTCGTGCTTGTAACAGTCGGCTTCACGGCGGTCTGGTATTCGCTGCCGATCGCTCTTGCTGTTCTGGCATTGCTGGCGATTCTGATTTTGTCGTACCGGCAGACGATCTTCTCTTACCCGCAGGGCGGGGGAGCGTATATTGTCGCCAAGGATAATCTGGGCGTCTCAACAGGACTGCTGGCCGGCGGTTCTCTTCTGGTGGATTACATCCTGACGGTTGCCGTAAGCGCCTCGGCGGGTACGGACGCGATCACGTCGGCTTATCCGAGCCTGCATGACCACGCCGTAGCCATCGCCGTGACGGTTATCATCATTCTGACGATCATCAATCTTCGCGGCGTGACGGAGTCGGCCTCCTTCATCGCGATTCCGGTGTATCTGTTCGTCCTGTCTATCGTCGTTCTGATCGTGACAGGCGTGATCAAGTACGCAACCGGTGGAGCACACGCCGACGTTCCCGAAATCGGGACGGCCGTTTCGAATGTCAGCCTGTTCCTGCTGCTAAAAGCCTTCAGCTCCGGGTGTTCGGCGTTGACCGGTGTTGAAGCGGTATCGAACGCCATTCCGAACTTCAAGGCTCCGGCTGAGAAGAATGCGGCCAAGACGCTGATGATGATGGGTCTGATCCTCGGTTTCATGTTCACGGGGATTACGCTGCTCGCTTACTGGTTCGGCATTTCGCCCAACGCGAAAGAGACGGTCGTATCGCAGATCGCGGAATCGACCTTCGGACGCGGCTTCCTCTACTACGCGATTCAGGCGGTTACAGCGGCTATCCTGTTCCTGGCGGCCAACACCGCGTACTCGGCTTTCCCGCTGCTGTCGTTCATGCTGGCCAAGGATAAATACATGCCGCATGCCTTCATGGTTCGCGGTGACCGGCTTGGATTCTCGAACGGCATAATTTTTCTGGGTGTCGCCTCTGCGGTTCTTGTTGCAGCGTTCCACGGGGAGACTACCAATCTTATTCCGCTGTACGCAGTTGGCGTATTTATTCCGTTCACCCTGTCCCAGCTCGGAATGATGATCCGCTGGTATAAGCTGAAGCCTGCAGGGTGGAGAACGAAATTTATTGTCAACACCATCGGGATGCTGACAACTCTGACCATTACGATGATCTTCATTATTACGAAATTCTCGAATGTGTGGGTAGCCTTCATCTTTCTGCCGATCGTGATGCTGATCTTCTTCCGGATTCATAAGCATTATATGAATACGGCAGACCAGCTCCGGATTCAGCTTGATGCCGAGAAGCCGGTAATCAAGGGCAGCACGATCGTCGTTCCGGTATCCGGCGTGACGCGCGCGGTGCTTCACTCGCTAAGCTATGCAAAGTCGCTCACCGATAACGTAGTGGCGCTGTACGTCGGCTTTGATGAGGAAGAGATCCGCAAGATGGAGCAGAAGTGGGAGGAATGGAACCCGGGTGTCCGTCTGATCGTGCTCCGCTCGCGTTACCGCAGCATTATACGGCCGCTGGTCAAATTTATCGACACGGTCGAATGGAAGACAGCCTCAACGGACCATATTACGATTCTGATTCCGCAGTTTATCACGAAGCACTGGTGGCAGGCAGTCCTGCATAATCAAACAAGTGTGTTTATCCGGACTTATCTGATGAATCATAAAGATATTGTCGTCGCAACAGTGCCTTATCATTTAAATAAATAGCTTAGTAAGATCTGCTTTGTTCTCAAAGACCGTTCCGGGTTCACCGGGGCGGTTTTTTTGCTGAAAAAACAAAGGTTTTCCGAAAATATCGATTTTTCAGTATCTTTCAAGTTGACATAGATAATGAGAATCAATATCATTTATATAGAAGAGAGCTATATTGCTCGATGGTTGATAGCAGGGACATGAACGGTTACTATTACAGCGGTTATACCGCTTTGATGAGGATGAGGAGTGAAGTGAAATGGCGGAACGCCTGAACGCGAATCAATTAAGCATCGGATATTCGGAGTCGATTATTGTTAAAGACCTCAATCTGACCATTCCAACCGGAAAGATCACAGCGCTCGTAGGCGCGAACGGATCAGGGAAGTCGACGATTCTCAAAACGATGTCCCGGCTGATGAAGCCGGCCGGAGGCAGCGTGCTGCTGGATGGCAAATCCATTCACAGTCAATCGACCAAGGAAGTGGCCCGCCAGTTGGCTATACTTCCGCAGAATCCCACTGCTCCGGACGGACTGACGGTATCCGAATTGGTTGCTTACGGACGCTATCCGCATCAAAAAGGCTTCGGCTCACTGACTTCCGAGGATCGCCGGATTGTGGCGAATGCGATTGAAGTTACCGGTATGACCGCATTTGGAGACCGGCCGATCGAACGCCTCTCCGGCGGACAGCGGCAGCGTGCCTGGATTGCCATGGCTCTTGCACAGGAGACGGAAATTCTGTTCCTCGATGAACCGACGACCTTCCTAGATATGGCCCATCAGCTTGAAGTGCTGCAGCTGCTCCAAATGCTGAATGATCGGGAAGGAAGAACCATTATTATGGTCGTTCATGACCTGAATCATGCCTCGCGCTACGCCCAGCATATGGTTGCGATCAAATCAGGCACTGTGATCAGCGAAGGAACCCCAGGCGAAGTGATGACACCAGAGGTTCTGCGCAAGGTTTTCGGCATTGAAGCGGACATCGTGGAGGACCCGCGCACCGGACTTCCGCTATGCCTTCCACACAGTCTTGCCGGACGTGAGGCTGTCTAAGAAGTTCATCTTGCACGATGTCACCGAAGCCGGGAGCCTCTGCTACATTTGCCCGCGGGTAAGCGAGCGGGAGCGGAGCGCACGCCGTGAGGAATACCGTCTGCGGGCAGGATCGGCTGCTGCGGAATAAGCCTCCGGCATCAATCTGGAACAGCAACTTCATAGGCTTGCAGGGGCTCCCGTCATTGACAAGGGAGCCTGTTCGTTGTTAAAGTGAGGATTGCTTAAGCCAAGTAAGGATCAAAAGGAGCAAATCCATGGATATGAACCACATACAGACAGAACTTACGAAACGGGTACATACAGGTACGGTCAAGAACGCGGAACCGCTGAAGGATCATGTGTTTACCAAAATGGGCGGCCGCGCCGACATTCTGGTTGCACCCGGAACCTATGAGGAGATGCAGGCGGTTGTCGCCTATGCGGCCGCTAACGGGATTGCCCTGACCACTCTGGGAAACGGCTCGAATGTCATCATCCGCGACGGCGGTGTACGCGGCATCGTTCTGCAGACCTCGGGTCTTAATGATATACGTGTAGAGAATGATTGCGTCGTGGCGCAGGCCGGCTCTCAGCTCATTGAAGCCTCGCGTACGGCGCTGAGCCATGGCCTTACCGGCCTGGAGTTCGCCTGCGGCATTCCGGGGACTGTCGGAGGCGCTCTGTACATGAATGCCGGAGCCTATGGCGGCGAAGTCGCCCATGTGCTGGAGAGCGCACTGGCGATCAACAACAAGGGTGAGCTCGTCACATTCGCAGGCGAGGAGCTTCAGTTCGGATACCGGAAGAGCGTCTTTACGAGAGGGCAATACGTTATTCTCGAAGCGCGGTTTGCGCTGAAGCCTGGCGATCCCGCTGTCATTAAGGCGGAGATGGACCGGTTAACCGAGCTGCGGGAATCGAAGCAGCCATTGGAATATCCGTCCTGCGGCAGCGTGTTCAAGCGCCCGCCCGGACGATTCGCCGGTCAGTTGATTCAGGAGAGCGGCCTTCAAGGTACGCGGATCGGCGGAGCGGAAGTATCCCGGAAGCATGCGGGCTTCATCATCAATGCCGATAATGCGACAGCCAGCGATTACATTGGACTGATCGCGCATGTCAGGGAGAAGGTCAATGAGAAATTCGGGGTCGTGCTTGAGACGGAAGTTGAGATAATCGGCGAGGAACCAACGTCCGGGAACGTTTGACAGAGCGGAACGGAGAAGCTTTATCGTTCAAGGATGCATCAGAATGCCATACTCACTCAAAAGGCATATCCTCTCAGAACGCATACTTTAGTCAAAAAGAGCTGTGGGAAAAATCATTCCCGCAGCTCTTCATCTTCATCAGAAGTACGAATACAGCTATACCCTACAGACATTCTGCCGCCGTTCACTCAATCGTCAATGTATAATTGGCGCGTTCAGTCTTGGCAGTTACTTTGTCGCTTCCGGCTGATCCGAAGCTCAGACCGCTTACGGCGATCTCGTAGCTCGTACCCGGCAGCGCGACAAGCTCTCCGTCTCCGTTCATGGTGCTCCCCGTTCCATGGAGAATCAGCGCGCTGTCCAGATAATCATCGATCACGGAATTCGAGTCCCGGTAATCAACGCCGCCCAGCTTGAAATACACTTTGTCGCCGTCATCCAATTCCTGTTTCTCAATGACGACGGTCTCCCCGGTATGTTCATCCAGCCAATCCGCCAGCAGCTTCACATGCTCTTCCATAAGGTAATCCCATCCTTTGCCGCGTTTGTCGTACATCAAGTCTATAATGAGTAATTTACCCCGCTTTTTCGGATTGAATCCGTGCCGGTGCGGCGGCGCTGCTTCGATAAAACAGCCATAAGGACAGAATCAGGCAGCAGGCCGTAACGATCGCGACGCTGAGGAACATCCCTGTCGATTGGTACATGGCCCCCGCAGCTGCTGCACCAATTGTTGTTCCCAGATACATAAGCGTATTTGTAAGGGCCGACACCGTCCCTCTTGCGTTAACCGTAAGACTTTGCAGAATGCTGACCATGAGCGGAAACAGCATGCCGCCAATTGCGTAAATGAGCACCAGTTCCGCCTGTATGACTCCCAAATTGCCGGTTACGGCCAGCAGAGGGAACAGCAGCGCATTCATTAGCATACCTCCTGCCAGGACCGTATAACGGCCAAAGCGTCCGCTTAATCGGCTGCCGAACAGGCTTCCAAGCAGATTGCCGAGTCCGAGAAACAGCATCACCTGGCCGATATGGGAGACGCCAAGCCCAAATGATTTGGAGAGCCAGGAGCCAAGAAACGAGAAGACGGCAAAGTTGCCGATTTGAAATACGAAGTAAGCGGAGAAAGCTAAAATGGCGGTTTTAGAGGAGAGAAGAGAGCCGTACGGTTTCAGAAGATTGGACGCTGTTCCTTTCTCAAGCCTCGAGGGTATGGAGGGCAGAAGGGGGAACAGAAGCAATGACAGGAGGAGAGAGAAGCCCGCGATCACCAGAAACGGGGTCTTCCAGGAATGAACGGCGAAGAATCCGCCCAGAGGCAGACCGAGCAGCTGCGCGCAGGAGAGACCGGCGGTTGCAATTCCCATGCCCTGAAGAATCCGTTCCTTCGGCAGAAGAATCGGGATGGATGCCCATACCTGAGGGGTTACGAATGCCGCGCTTACGCCGGCGAGGAACCGGAACAGCAGCATGCTCCAGAATCCGGATGCGGTTGCGCAGAGCGCAGTTGACAGCGTGAAGGCAAGCATTCCTGCAATCATGACGGGCTTACGGTTCAACCGGTCCGACAAGGGGCCGGCGATCAAGGCGAACAGAGCATAGCCGAGGGCATAGGCGCTGACCATCCATCCGGATAGAGCCGTGGATACCCCGAAGTCTTCACGAAGCACCGGAAGCAGCGGACTGATCAGGAACGTATCTGTGCCGACGATGAACATGATGAGGAAGAAGAGCGTAAGACTTGTTTTTTGCATAAAAAAACCTCCATTATTTCATTAGTTAAATAACTATTTAACTAAAAGGCGCTAAAAAACCGGATCACAGGGTATCCAGGAATCCGGGCAAATATTGATCGAACGTTTCTTGTCGAATTTGTATGTATTTGGTCTGGGCTTCCTTTCTAACGAGAATCAATCCCGCTTCCCTTAAGGTACGGAAATGGTAAGAGGCGTTCGACTTGGAGGCTTCGCAACGTTCACCGACTTCTCCGCAGTTCAGCTCCGTTCTGCTGTCTCTCAGTGTCCGGAGAATTTGCAGGCGGGTGGGGTCGGCCAGTGCCTTGAAAATATGCACACGCTGCTCATCGTTAATTAATGTTTGTTCAATAGTCATAGAACTATGATAACTTATTTTTCCAATCTGTCAACATTAAATCAGGAATCCCTTCGCGCCCGCTCACCAATTGCCTGCTAACCCAGCCAATTCTGCTCATAGACGTACCTTGCAAGCTGGACCCGATTCTCCATGTGAAGCTTTTGCATAATATTTTTCAAATGATTCTTCACCGTATGTTCGGATATGATTAATTGCTGCGAAATGTCACGGTTGGACAAGCCTTTGGCGACCAGTGTCAGTATTTCCCGTTCCCGCCCGGTCAGCGGGTCTCCGCATGCCTCCGGCTGTCTCATCCGCGAGAACTCGTTCAGAAGAAGATGGGCAAGCTCCCGGGTCATCGGGGCCTCGTCCAAGGCAATCGCCCGTAAATACTCATGCCAGGATTCCGGCTTTAAATTTTTCAGCATATAACCCTGCGCACCCTTTTTAAGAGCCTCGAACAGATGGGTAATATCGTCGGATACAGTAAGAATCACGATTTTCACATAAGGGAATCTTTCTTTAATCCGTTTCGTTGCTTCCAGACCGTCCATCACAGGCATTTGTATGTCCATCAAAATAAGATCCGGCATCCATATCTCCGTCAGCGCAATTGCTTCGGCGCCGTCTTTGCCCTCGGCTACGAATTCAAATGCCGGATCGTCGCCAAGGATGGTATGAATGCCTTCCCGGGCCTGATCGCTATCGTCAACTACAAGCACTCGGATCGGTGTATTCACGCCGCTTCCCCCTTTCGAATGCTGAACACCGTTTCACCCTCGTTCCTTCCGATATCAAAATGCCAGTTCATCGTTCTCGCCCGGTCTTCCATCATTTTGAGGCCATACCGGCTCTCATGCGAAGGGGCTTCGGCAAATCCCTTGCCGTCATCGCATACCTGGCACTTCCACCCGTTAGCCGTAGGCGCGGCTTCAATACGGACGCTGTTCGCTTCCGCATGCTTGCGGATATTGACCAGCGCTTCGCGAACCGAGGCGAACAGCTCAATTTTCTCCTTCGTCGTCAGCAGATTTTCCGGTAAGTCCCATTCGAGCTTGAACGACAAGCCGGTCTCCTGCTTATAGGTGTCCACCAGACGCTCGATCCCTTGAACCCAGGGTACATAGAGGCAGTCGGTCGGATACCGCAGATTGGCGATGGCTTCTCTTACGTATACATTGGTGCGGTGAATGCTTTCTTTAAAAGACTGGAGCAGGATGCCATCGTTATCAGATATTTGTTCCATCCGGCTCACCTGGGCGTTCAGAAGAAACAAGGATTGCATAATGCCGTCATGCAGCTCTCTGGATAACTGCTCCCGTTCCTGAAGAGCGGCTTGCATGCTGCGGGCCTCATTCAATTCCGCCTGATTCTTCTCGATCATTGAGAACAGCGGGATCAGGAACAGCAGGGATGCGATAAATACAACAACCGGCGCCAGCCAATTTCCCAGATCCATCGAAATGTAAGGAAGCAGAAATCGGTGCCGCACGTATTCCCACAGGCCCATCGTGAAAGTTGGAATCGTCAGGATCAACCACTTCATTTGTCTGTACGTCATTTCGAATCCCTCGCTTTTAATTGATTTTCTATTTTGTCACACTCCGTCGGCATAAATAGCTAGAAAAGGCTATAGTAACGCATAAATGATCGTTGTATAGTGAATTAAATCACATAAAACTTATGAAATAAATCGGAATTAACATGTGAACTCATTTAAGGAGGAGTGGAAGATGAAGATGATGCAAAAAAAGTACAGATCAGCGGTAAAAAGGGCGCCTCTCGCTATATTGGCGATTACGGCTGCCCTTGAGGCGGGGGTAGTTCCGGTCTACGCTCATGAAGGTCATGTGGGCGTCAAAGATTACAGCGGTCATTGGAGCGAGTCGATTGTTGAGCGTTCAATCGGGCAAAAGCTTCTGACCGGTTATCAGGACGGGAGCTTCCATCCCGACTCTCCAATTACCAGAGCGGAGCTGGCAGTTCTGCTCACGAAGGCCTTCCCGGATGAGAACTCGAAGAAAACAGAATCCTTCTCCGACGTGCGTTCCGGCTCTTGGTATGCATCGGCGATTAGCCAGGCAGTTGAAGATGGCTATTTAAGCGCGAATGCGGACGGCGCTTTCCGGCCGGGCCAGCCAGCGACGCGGGCCGAGGCCGCCGCAGCTTTTGCGGCTGCCCTTAACTGGAAGGAAGTTTCGGCAGATACTCTGAACGCATATAAAGATATCGCTTATCTTCCTACCGGAGAAGAGGGAGAGTGGCTCCGCCAGGCGGCAGCTCAAGGATACATAGAAGCATCATCCGATGGATATCTGTTACCGCAGAAGCCGTTAACCCGGTCAGAGGCCGTGTTCTTTCTGGCCAAAGCAGGCAGCGCGGAGCCGCTTGACGTGCAGCCGCCGGCTTTCAATGCTGAGCAGGAGTATACCGGCTCCATTGTTCAATCTGCGGAAGGCTTCAGCCTGAAGGTGAAGACTGACAGCGGCAGCGACACCGTCTATTCACTGACCGGGGCAGGAGATGAAACACTTGCCGGAACTGAAGCTGTAGCCGGTATCGAATCCGGAACAGCGCTCGTGGATGCGATTGATGGACTAGTACCCGGCAAGCTTCAGGTGGTGAAGATAGCTCCCGGCGGCAGCGGCGGTACGGCGGCTGATTTGCAGGAGCTGGATGGTATTCTTATCGAAGGCCATCACAGCGGAACAAGCGACCCGACTAAACATTCGAAGAAATGCCTGCTGATGCCGGGCTGCGCTTCATCCGGGTTCGGAATCGACGTCCTGCAGGCAGACGGCAAGTATAAATACTACAAGTTTGACGAGAGAGGCCATAAGCTGGCCGCCGTGTTGATCGACAGCATCAAGAAAGAGAAGAATATCGTTATCTATGTAACCGGGACAATCGAGGGGGACACGCTGCATGTCGCTTCCCTTTCACAGGATGTAACCGCCGTCGATACGCCGGCTGAGAGCGATCAAGATGCGAGCAGTGGGAGGGGGCATATGGACTAATTGCTGTTCTTCGATAAGGTTAACGCGGAGGCAGGGAGCAGCGGAATGAATTTCGGATGAACGATGAGATCAGGATACGAAATGTAAATGGATAATCCGGCTAACAATGTAGGAGGAACAATGTCTGATCACTTCACGGAAACTAGTCAAGCTGAAGAGCGGAATCGGCAGACTCGCGACATCAGAAAAGGAATAAGATGGCTCCTCGCAGCAGCGGTTGTCCTGTCAGCCTGCATACTGCTCTGGCTTCATCCGGAATGGAGAGGCTTTGTTCTGGATTTGGTCCTGATGAAGAATGTCCCCCAGCTGTCCATGGATGCAGGCTATGGCATGATTTTTACAGTTGGCATTCTCACATCTTTTCATTGTGCAGGCATGTGCGGAGGGATTGCAATTTCCCAGTCCATGCGCGGCCGGAAAGAGCTGAACAAGCTTGAACGCTTTCAGCGATATATCCCTTCCATCCGCTACAATGGCGGCCGGATTGTCTCCTATACACTTTTTGGGGGACTTGCGGGCGGGATCGGCCAGGTCTTCCAGTTGCCGGGAATCTGGCGCGGAATCATCCCTCTAATCGGCGGTCTGTTCATGATTATTATGGGATTCAATCTGTTAGGATTGTTCAAGGTTTTGCGCAGATTCAATTTGAGCATGCCCTCGTTCGCATTCAATGTGATCCGGAACGGGGCTTCCGGTCTGGGGCCTTTTTCAATAGGCATACTCAGCGCTTTAATGCCCTGCGGACCCTTACAAATTATGCAGTTATACGCGCTTGGAACAGGCAGTATTGTCCATGGAGCTCTTTCCATGCTGGTCTTCTCTCTGGGCACGGTTCCAATGCTCTTTCTGTTCGGAGCAGTCCACCCGATGCTGAGCAAGAAGTTCGCCGGACAGGTACTAAAGGCAAGCGCCCTGATCGTCATTACGCTGGGTCTGGTTATGCTTAACAGAGGGTTTGCCCTGGCAGGCATTTCTCTTCCTTACGAAAAAGTGCATATTAGCCCACAGGCGGTGATCGCCAGGCTGAACCCGAACGGCCAATCCCAGGTTGCGGCTGCGCAAGCAGGAAAGAACAGCTATCCGCAGATCGTCGTGCAAAAGGGAATAGCCGTCACCTGGAATCTGCATATTGAAAAAGAGAATCTGAACACATGCAACGATGCGCTCAGCATTCCCAGGTTAAAGATCGAGCAAAAGCTTCATGCCGGCGACAATACGATCAGCTTCACCCCTAAGCAGGAAGGAGTGTTGGAGTATACCTGCTGGATGGGAATGATCCGGAGCAGCATCGTCGTTGTGGATGACATAAGCCGCTACGATCGGGATCAGTTGTTATCTGATGGCGGGAAAGTAAAAAGCTCAGCCACTCCTAGCCCGAAGAGCGCATCTCATGCAGCCTCAGAATCAAGGCCAACCTTTCCTGCTTCTGTTAGGAAAACCGGGCATACTCAGGAACAAAGCGGACAGGCAGCTGCTACGGCGGTGACGCGGAGCTCAGGTAACATTAACGGTTCCACAGCTCCAGCTGCAACCCCGCATAAGACTGCGCCGCCCAAAGCATCTCCCAAAACAGCAAGCAAGCCGACGCCTACGCCGGACCCGACTCCCTTGAATGGCAAGGACCATAAGAAGGAAGAGGGGTTGAAGAGCACTGCTCCGTCTGCGTCACCGAACAAAGCGAAATCTGCCGAGTCCGATACCAAAGGATCGAAGACTTCCGACGGCAAGAAAGAATCGGCTGCGGCGGCAGGGAAGGCGTCTACGTCCTCTCCCAAGCCGGCTGCCACGGCTACACCCACTGCGTCTCCCCAAGGTGCAGAGAACGGCGATCAGGAGATCCAGACTGCTGTCACCATCGTTGGTAAAGACAGCTACTCTCCGATTACGGTCAAGAAAGGAATCCCGGTCAGGTGGATCATTCGGGTAAGCCGCGATCAGTTGAATGACTGCAACAACGAGATTATTGTCCCGGCCTTTCATATACGTAAGAAGCTTGTGGCCGGGGATAACGTTGTGGAGTTCACGCCGAAGGAGGCGGGAGATTTTCCTTTTACCTGCTGGATGGAAATGATTGAAAGCCGCATCACGGTTACGGAGTGACAGTACGAGCTGATGGTGTATGTAAAGTACGAGCTGATGGTGTATGTGAAATTGCATTCTTTTACCGTGGACCGGCGAAAGAATAACAAATTGGGAGAGGAGGGGCTGAAGTGGCGGAAACAACCTTGCGGGTAGATGGAATGACCTGCACATTGTGTTCCAGGACAATAGAAGCGGCACTTGGCAGACTGAAAGGAATCCAAAGAGTATCGGTCAGCTATGTGGCGGAAAAAGTACTTGTCGAATATGAGGAAGAAACCTTGGAGCTATCGGAGGTCGTCCGGGTTATCGAATCATTGGGATTCTCGGCATCCATCAAGGGGCAAGAGGGGAAATACAATCGGCGCCGCAAAGGCGGAGGGACGGAGATGAGCAGGCTGAGAACTCGGCTTCTGATATCTGCTCTGCTTAGTTTTCCGCTCTTCCTGGGCATGGTTCTGGGAGGCCTCGGATTTTGTCATGATCTCGTCTACAGGGGGCAGGAGACATGGTTCTCGCAAGCTTTGGATACGGTCAGACACAAGACGATATTGCTGCATAACTGGAAAGTCCAGCTGGCGCTTGCAGCGCCTGTTCAATTCATCATCGGCTGGCCGTATTACAAGAACGCCTTCTATTCCCTGAAAGCCAGACAAGCGACTATGGACATTCTGGTTGTGCTTGGAACCAGTGCAGCGTTCGGCTACAGCCTGTATACGGTTATTTATAAAGAGCCGCTCGTTATCGGGGGAATGCTGAATGTTTATTTTGAAGCCTCTGCCGTCATCATTACCTTAATCCTGCTTGGAAAATATCTGGAATCCGCAGCCAAGGGCAGAACCTCCAGCGCCATCCGTGCTTTGCTCGAGCTGGAGGCCAAATCTGCCCGGGTGGAGCGGGAAGGTATAGAGCTGGACCTCCCCATTGCCGAGGTGCAGGTAGGGGATATAGTCGCCGTGCGGCCCGGCGAGAAAATACCGGTTGACGGCGTCGTCACTGAAGGAAGCTCGTATGTGAACGAATCCATGCTGACAGGGGAGAGCACACCGGTGCTCAAAGGCGAGCATGATTCCGTTACCGGTGCATCCCTCAATCAGCACGGCACATTCAAGTTCAGGGTAACTCAAGTGGGCGGTGACACTGTCCTGGCACGGATCGTACAGATGACGGAAGCGGCTCAGAACAGTAAAGCGCCGATCCAGAAAATCGCCGACAAGGCAGCGACGTACTTCGTTCCATTCGTCCTACTTGCTTCCTTTATTACCTTTGCAGGGTGGTACTGGGGCGTTTACGATGGAACGGCGTTTGTCCTTGACCTGGCATTGATAAAAGCTGTGGCGGTGCTGGTCGTATCCTGTCCATGCGCCCTCGGGCTTGCGACTCCCACAGCCATTATGGCGGGGATGGGCAGAGGCGCCCAGAACGGAATACTGATTAAGAACGGAGAGCAACTGGAACTTGCCGGGAAGATCACGGACGTGGTGTTTGATAAAACCGGTACACTGACTTCCGGGAAGCTGCATTTGAGCGATTTGATCGTGTTGGAAGAGTCGGGTGACAAAGAATTGAGCCGGGACGACATCCTGTTCCTCGCTGCTGCGGCGGAGAAGCGCTCCGAGCATCCGCTGGGCCAGGCCATCCATAAAGCAGGCATGGAACTGTTCGCGGAGGGCATCCCGGACCCGGACACATTTATTTCCATACCGGGAAAAGGGGTCTGCGCTGACGTTGGCGGCGTCCAAGTGCTGGTAGGTTCACAGCGGCTGCTTGCCGAACATGAAGTGGACTTGGAGAAGGTTGACGTGCAGGCATTGGAGCTGCTGCGCCATAGCGGGAAGACTGTGGTGTTCATTGCCGTTGACCGGGTGGTGAGAGCCGCAGCCGGATTACAGGACAAGCTTCGCGATGGAGCGCTTGCAGCCGTTAACGAGCTGAAGAGCATGGGACTTGAGCTGCATATGCTTACAGGCGACAACATCCGTTCAGCGGAAGCCATCGCCGGGCAGCTGGGCATCCGCCATGTAGTGGCAGAGGTGCTGCCGGAGCATAAGGCTCAAGAGATTGAACGGCTGAAGGGCAAGGGCAGAGTCGTGACCATGATCGGGGACGGAATTAACGACGCCCCTGCCATGGCAGCCGCCGATGTCGGCATTGCGATCGGATCAGGCACGGATGTGGCTATTGAGACTGGCGATATTGTGCTGCTGCATGATAATCTCCTGGCCATTTCGTCGGCAATTCGCCTCTCGTCCAAGACGATGTCCATCATCAAGGAAAACCTGTTCTGGGCGTTCATCTATAATCTGCTCGCAATTCCTTTGGCGGCATTCGGCTATCTTAGCCCGGTGGTGGCCGCCGCTGCAATGGCTTTAAGCTCGGTGTCCGTTCTCTTCAATTCACTTCGTCTCAGACGATTTGAGTTAAACAAGGATATCAACCTTGCCGGCAACAGTCCTTTGCAAGAAGTTCGGTCATAAATCCAATGAATCGGAATACAGAAGATGACAAGAGCAAACGGACAAGCGGATTCATCTGCTGTGTCCCGTTTGCGCCTTCGTGAATAATCTTGTCTATTGCTGTTACCTATGGTATAGTTCTAACGCATGAACTAACTGAAGAAGAATTCCGCGGCTATAGTCGCGGGAGAGGTTCGCAAACTCCCTCTATAAAAAACTAAGAACGATGTGCCGGGACCGGCATGTCTGCTTGTGCTTTTCTTAGTCTTATGGATAGGTTTGATGAAGTCTCGTTCTTCTTTCCAATATACTGGCGCCGGTGCGCCGATGGAAAAGAGAGGGATTTTTTGTTATGTCCGAAGGTAGAAAGAAAGAAGAAATGCCCGAGGTTACGCTGCTTGGCAACCAGGGAACAGCATACAATTTCGGCTATGATCCGGGTGTGCTGGAATCGTTCGACAACAAGCATCCGGGACGCGATTATTTCGTTAAATTCAATTGTCCAGAATTTACAAGCCTCTGCCCGGTAACGGGCCAGCCCGATTTCGCGACGATCTACATTTCCTACATTCCGGAAGTGAAAATGGTGGAGTCCAAGTCGCTTAAGCTGTACCTGTTCAGCTTCCGCAATCACGGCGATTTCCACGAAGACTGCGTCAACATTATCATGAATGATCTAATTAGCCTGATGGACCCGCGCTATATTGAGGTGTGGGGCAAATTCACACCGCGCGGCGGCATCTCCATCGATCCTTACTGCAACTACGGACGCCCGGGAACGAAGTACGAGACCATGGCTGAGCATCGGCTGCTGAACCACGATTTATATCCGGAGAAGGTAGATAACCGGTAATCATCAGGTTTCGGAATGGTTCTTGCGCAATATTTAAGCAGATTAAGGAGAGGAATTAATCCCATGAATAAAAAAGCGCTAGTCGTCTTCAGCGGCGGCCAGGACAGTACGACCTGTCTGGCTTGGGCTCTGAAGCAGTTCGAAGAAGTTCAGGTCGTTACCTTTAATTATAACCAGCGGCACGCGGCGGAAATCGAGGTTGCCAAGGAAATCGCCGGCCATTTCGGGGTGAAGCAGCATATCTTGGATCTTGGCCTGCTGAACCAGCTGGCTCCAAATGCCCTCACCCGCAGCGATATTGAAATCTCGGCCGGCGAGGAAGGCGAATTGCCCAGCACCTTCGTTGACGGACGTAATCTGCTCTTCCTGTCGTTCGCGGCTATTCTGGCGAAGCAGCTCGGCTATCATCACATCGTAACCGGTGTGTGCCAGACGGATTTCAGCGGATACCCCGACTGCCGGGATGTGTTCGTGAAGTCGCTGAACGTGACGCTCAATCTCTCGATGGACTACGAATTCGTCATCCATACCCCGCTCATGTGGCTGGATAAGAAAGAAACCTGGCAGATGGCTGACGAGCTTGGACAATTTGAATATATCCGCGAGCATACGCTGACCTGCTATAACGGGATTAAGGGGAGCGGCTGCGGCGAATGTCCGGCCTGCCAGCTCCGGAACCGGGGGCTTCAGCAGTATGAAGCCGTTCGAAAGACGGTGAACGGGTAAGATGCTGCACGAAGTATCCGTATGCAAAATATTCTCGTTCGATGCGGCGCACCAGCTAATCGGACACAAAGGCAAATGCGCCAACGTTCACGGCCACACCTACAGGCTGGAAGTTGTGCTTAAGGGCCGGCCTGTAACCGAAGAAGGTCGGTCCGACGAGGGCTTTGTCGCCGATTTCGGCGATATCAAGGCGCTGGTCAAGGCGAGAATCGTCGACAAGCTGGACCACGCTTTTATGGCCAAAGGGGACGAACCTGTTCTTGAGACGCTAGAGGCCTCAGGCTCCAAGGTGGCCGTCTTGTCCTTCCGCACGACCGCTGAGAACCTGGCTGGTTACATCGCCTATACGCTGAAAACAAGCGGACTGCCTGTCTATTCCGTGAAGCTGTGGGAGACTCCGACCGCCTGGGCTGAAGTGCTGGCAGCCGACATTCCCGAACATGGGCCGGCCTACTGCCTGAATGGAGGTTGCGATCTATGAGCACCAAAATTCCAGTCATCGAAATGTTCGGTCCGACGATTCAGGGGGAAGGGGCGGTCATCGGGGTCAAGACGATGTTCGTCCGTACTTACGGCTGCGATTACCGGTGCTCCTGGTGCGACTCCGCGTTCACCTGGGACGGGAGCGCCAAGGATTTGCGGGTGATGATGGAGCCGGAGGAAGTGCTGTCCGGCCTGCTGGAGATCGGCGGAGACCGGTTCGATACCGTAACCATTTCCGGCGGAAATCCGGCACTGATCGGCGAAGGCATCTCCGAACTCATCGGGCTTCTACATGATCGCGGCATCAAGGTCGCCATTGAGACGCAGGGCAGCCGCTGGCAGGACTGGTTCCTTGAAGTGGATGCCCTGACAGTAAGTCCGAAGCCGCCAAGCTCCGGTATGGCCACTGACTGGACGATGCTGGATTCCATTCTGACGGAGGTCGGGATGAACGCGCGGGGTTCATACAGCCTGAAGGTTGTCGTCTTTGATGACATAGATTATGATTATGCAGTTCAAGTTCACAAGCGTTACCCGGATGTTCCATTCTACCTGCAGCCGGGCAACGACAATGTAACCGAAGAGGGCGACATTTCGGCGCGGCTTCTCGGGCGTCTCGAATGGCTGTTCAATAAGGCGATTGCTGACCCGGATATGAATGCAGCCCGCGTGCTGCCGCAGCTTCATGCCCTGATATGGTATAATAAACGAGGTAAATAAGCTCTATTCACTATTAAGCATTTGGGGAAGCCGCTCTCTTTGGAGGAGAGCTCTTCCTTTTTTTACTTCTGTATTGCAAATTCCATTATTCTCAGTATAATACTTGGTATAAATGAACCGAAAAGGGGAGTGAAGGCTATGTCAATCGACGATTATCTGGACCTATACAACTATGCGAAACAAATTGGGGATGCGGGGTGGCAAGCCGAGCTGATAGAATCCCTTCGTAAGGAAGCCGGTACTACCGAGAGCGAGCGCCGGCAGAAGGAGCTTCAGTGCCGGTTTGAGGATATCAATGTCGTGCTTAAGGAGCTGTTCAGCAAGCTGGAGAACGGCGAAGGCGACGAGAACCAGATGCTTGCGTGGAAAGAGCGGATGATCGAGCTGAAGCTGGAACGTATTTTTTTGGCCAGAAAAATGAAGTAATATAGATCCTCGGACCATCTCTGACAACAGCAAAAAAGCGCCTTATTGTCTCCTAATCGTTAAGTGACAATACAGGCGCTTTTTCGGCTAATAAAATCTCAATTGACAGCTTCCAGCTCGATCCACTCTGAAGACCAGCCGCTGATTTCCTTAAGAATAGGAGCAAGCGCTTCGCCTTTGCGTGTGAGTGAATATTCGATGCGTACCGGAATTTCCGGATAAACCTTGCGCTCGATAATTCCTTCATACTCCATTTCCTTCAGCCGGTCGGACAGCACCTTGCCGCTGAGATTGGACAGGCAGCCTTCGATTTCTCCGAAACGGCGCGGACCCTTCATGAGAACGAAGACAATGAGCGCGACCCAGCGCTTGCTAAGCATATCGACCGCTTTCTCAAAGCGGGGACACATTTCAAAGTCCTTCATGGAATCACCTCTGCCATTAGTATACCACAGACTTACAAAAAGTAATTATAAATATTTATATATACATTATAACTTGACGAATATATATTACAATGGTAAACTTACTTACAAATAGTTACTCCATACATTTGTTTGAAAAGTAACGACTACTGTCGGTCGCGGCAGTTAAATCGACATTTTATAACCGAGGAAGGTGCGCTCTCATGATTAAACCGGAGATTGCTTCCATACTTAAGAACAAAATTCAAACTATTGATCGCGGTGATTCCGCTAATATTCTCGTCGGACCCATTACGCTTCCGGTAAATCTGGATGGAGAGACGGTCACCTTCAAATGGTACAGCTGGCTGCATGTTACGGAAGAGGAACGGCAGGAATTGTCCGGCGAAGATATGACGGAGAAGCTGATCGCCCGTCTGCCTTCCATGAAGCTGGCTGACAGCCAGCAATCCAGCGTCCTCGTCTACGGCGACTTCGAGCATGACGAGCAGGCGCTGATCCGGGTGCACAGCATTTGCCATACCGGCGATATATTCGGCAGCAAACGCTGCGATTGCGGCTTCCAGCTTCGCCAGTCGATGCGGATGATCGTAGAGAACGGCTCCGGCGCGCTCTTCTATCTGGCGAACCATGAGGGCAGAGGCATCGGCCTCTTCAGCAAAGCGTTCGCTTACCTGCTTCAGGAAGAAGGATTGGACACTGTTGAAGCGAATCTGGAGCTTGGATTCGAAGATGACAGCCGGGACTACTCGGACGCAATCAGCGTCCTGAAGGCGCTCCGGACGAAGCCGGTGACGCTCATCACCAACAACCCGAAGAAGCTGAGAGCTCTGAAGGCTGCGGGAATGAATGTGGCGAGACGCGTTCCGCTGTGGGGTGACGTGTCTGTGTTTAATGAGAAATATCTCCGCACGAAGGTCATTCGTTCCGGACATCTGGAGGCGGAAGACAGCCAGCCCTTCACGGGTATGGCTGCAGGCAATCTGTAAGAAGCAAATGGGTGGTGCTTTCTCGCCTGTTCCTTTATAATGGGATGTTGAATGAACCATAACGGGCAAGAGAGGTAGAATATGGCAGCTATAGATGTGCAGGATTTGCGAAAAACCTTTAAAGTGCAAAAAAACCGCGGAGGCCTCAAAGGGGCCTTCGTTGATTTGTTTAAGCGGGAATACAATGAAGTGATGGCCGTCAAGGACATCTCCTTTCAGATCCCGGAGGGCGAGATCTGCGGCTATATCGGCGAGAACGGGGCCGGAAAGTCCACTACGATCAAGATGCTGACCGGCATTCTCGTGCCGACTTCCGGTCACTTGACCGTCGGCGGCTACGTTCCCTACGAGGAGCGGGAGAAGTTCGTCCGCAACATCGGCGTTGTCTTCGGGCAGCGCAGCCAGCTCTGGTGGGATATCGGTGTTGTAGAATCCTTCGAGCTGCTGCGGAAGGTGTACCGGGTCGGCGAGGCCGATTACCGGAAAAGATTGGACGAGCTGGTAGAACGGCTCGAGCTGCAGGAACTGCTGAACCGGCCGGTCCGCAAGCTGAGCCTGGGCCAGCGGATGCGCTGTGAGCTGGTTGCGGCGCTGCTGCACAACCCGTCAATCGTCTTCCTGGACGAGCCGACGATCGGTCTCGACATCGTGGTCAAATCGGAGATTCGCTCCTTCCTGAAGGACATGAACCGCGAGCACGGAACAACGATCCTGCTGACGACGCATGACCTGCAGGATATCGAAGCGCTCTGTTCCCGCGTCATCATGCTCGATGACGGGCGGATCATCTACGATGGCGGCCTGGATGAGCTTAAGCAGCGCTGGGGAACCGGCCGCGAGGTCGAGTTCCAATTCGGCGCGCCAACCAGGCTAACCAAGCTGGAGGAGCTGACATTCGGCATGCCGGTTAGATGGTCGGCCGAGAACCAGCTGGGCGCGACAGCCTGGATTCCGCTGGAGCTGAACGTCTCCGATGTGCTCGCCCGTGTCGTCGGGCAGGCCGACATCACCGACATCAAGATTATCGAGACCAATACGGATGACATCGTCCGCAGCATTTACCAGTCGGGCTCGGCGAGCAAGAGCGAAGAGGCGGTTCTGGCGGTCTCCGGGGAAGGAGCCGGCCATGTTTAAGCGAACGGCGGGAGCCGCCGCCCCGGCCGGAGGCGGATTCGGAGGAGAGGCGAAGCCCGCCCGCAGCGAAAGGCGTCTGCTGCTTGACGCCTACTTCGATTTCATTCGCATCCGCTTCTTGACGATGCTGGCTTACCGGCTGAATTATTACACAGGCATTCTCATCTACTCCCTGAATATTGGCGTCAATTATTTCACCTGGAAAGCCATTTACGGAGAAGGGGAGTCGCTTGGCGGCTTCACCGCCTCCCAGATGACGACCTACGTGGCTGTCTCGTGGATGGCCAGAGCATTCTACTTCAACAATCTGGACCGGGAGATTTCAACCGATATCCGCGACGGCAGCATTGCGATCCAGTTCATCCGTCCTTACAATTATGTCCTGGCCAAAATGATGCAGGGCCTCGGCGAGGGCATGTTCCGGTTCATGCTGTTCATGATTCCGGGCATGGCGATTGCCATGCTGCTGTTCCCGGTGAAGCTGCCGAGTGATCCTGCGGCGTGGGCGGGATTCCTGGTTATGCTGTTCTTCAGCTTCCTGATCAACTCGCAGATCAATGTCATTACCGGTCTGCTGGCGTTCTTCGTAGAGAATAACGAGGGGTTGATGCGGATGAAGCGCGTCATCGTCGATCTGTTCTCGGGCCTTATTATTCCGATCAGTCTCTTCCCGGGCTGGCTGTCGGGCATCCTGAAGGTGCTGCCGTTCCAGGCGATCACCTATTTGCCGGGCTCCGTCTTTACGGGCCGGGTGAAGGGCGTCGGGATATGGAATGTGCTCGGCATCCAGATCTTCTGGTTCGCCGTGCTGCTCATTCCGCTATTCTTCTTGTATCGCGCTGCCAGACAGCGGCTGTTCGTGCAGGGGGGCTGATCATCATGAGATATCATTTGGGACTCTTGTCGGAATATTTGAAAAATTACATGAAGACCCGCCTCACCTATCGGGCCGACTTCTGGGTTGAAGTCATCTCCGATCTGCTGTTCCAGGCCACGAACCTGATCTTCATCTTCGTGATCTTCATGCATACGAACAGCTTGGCGGGCTGGAGCCAGAACGAGGTCGTGTTCGTATACGGATTCTTTATGGTGCCCTACGGCGTCTTCAGCTGCTTCGTCAATATGTGGAATTTCAGCGACCGCTATATTGTCAAAGGCGAGATGGACCGGATTTTGACGCGACCGGCGCATAATCTCTTTCAGATCTTTCTGGAAAATGTCGATCCGCCTTCGCTGGTCGGCTCGCTGATCGGTCTTCTGATCATGGGAGTCAGCGGATATAACCTTGGTCTTCCGTTTGAATGGTGGACTATTCCGGCGATTATTGTGCTGACGCTCAGCGCGACGGCGATCTATACCGGCATCTATACGACGCTGACTTCGCTGTCGTTCTACTCGGATGCGCCGACCGGCATTATTCCGCTGATGTACAACATCCAGACGTACGGACGCTATCCCGTAACGATCTACAACCGGGCGATTCAGGTGCTGCTCACCTGGATTCTGCCTTTCGCTTTTGTAGGCGTCTATCCCGCCGCGCTCTTCCTGGGACGCGAAGAGATGACGCGAATGGCGCTGCTCACGCCAGTAATGGGCGCGATTTTCCTGGGGATCGGGCTGTTCACCTGGAGCCGGGGAGTACGCCGCTACAAGGGCGCAGGATCATAAAGAATGAGTTCGTAAGCCTCCCGCATGGGAGGCTTTTTACTTTTTTGAAGAGGGATTAGCCGCAATTTCGAAGAAGTATTTGTCAAAGGAAAATCGAGTTTTAGACTAGTTGAAAATCAATCGTAGTGAACCGTATCATAAACAGGGGCAACTTTTAAATCATTTATGGGTCATCAGGAGGAAAAAATGACTGAATTATTAGCTCCAGCAGGAAATATGGAAGCTTTAAAAGCTGCCATTTCGAATGGTTGTGATGCCATATACTTAGGAATGCAAAAATTTGGAGCACGTGCATACTCATCTAATTTTGATTTCGAATCGTTACAAGAGGCGGTTACGTATGCGCACCTGAGGAACGTTAAAATCTATGTTACCATGAATACCATCGTTTTCGAAAATGAAGTGGAAGAGATGAAAGAACAGATCCACGAATTAAATGAAATTGGTGTGGATGGCATTATCGTCCAGGACCTGGCCGCTTTCGATTATATCGTGAAGAACTTTCTTGATATGGAAGCCCATTGCTCCACTCAAATGGGAATAGACGATGTAGCCGGAACTTTATTGTTTAAAGAACTTGGTGCTAAACGAGTTGTTCTGTCCCGTGAGGTTGAGATTGAAAAAGTAAAAGAGATCAAACGAATAGCGGAAATCCCCTTGGAAATTTTCGTTCACGGTGCGTTATGTGTCTCTTATTCGGGGAACTGTCTAATGTCAGGATTAATTGGCTATCGATGCGGAAATCGCGGAAGATGTGTGGGTTCATGCCGCAAGGATTATGAACTAATGGATCTGACAACCGATGCTTCTCTGGGGAAGAACTTTATTCTATCGACCAAGGACTTAAACACCATCGATTACATCCAGGATTTAAAAGAAATCGATTCTTTAAAAATTGAAGGTCGAATGAAAGTGCCTACGTATGTTGCTAATGTTGTATCAAAATATCGCATGGCCTTGGATAATAAAATAACCGAAGAAGAGAAAGAAAATCTGAAAAAAACATTCAATCGAACATTCACCAAAGGCTATTTGTTCCACGAAGATAAGAAAAATATTACAAACATCCTAAGACCGAATAACTTTGGTTATGAAATTGGAATCATCAGCAGGATTGTTAAAGATAGGTATGAAATAACACTTACACGTCCATTAAATCAAAACGATACTATCCGAATAAGCCACAACAAGGAAGATGTTAATTTAACGGTTGTCAAACTGTACAATAAAGAGGGCGAATTAATCAACAAGGCAGATAATGTCTGCTATATCAAAATCCAAGAAACGCTATCTAAAGGAGATGTCGTCTATAAAACGAAGGATTATTTCTATTCCAAAGAATTAGAAGCATCACTGGAAAAAGAATTTAAGCGGTTTACCCTGGATATTAAAGTATATGCATGTCCAGATTCAAAGCTTTTCATCGATGCGGAGGGCTTAGGCTTTCATTATTTCTATGAAAGCGAGGAAATACTGGGCGAAGCCATTCATAATCCAACAACAAAAGACCAGGTAATCAAGCAATTTTCAAGATTACATGATACGATATTCGAGCTTCACCATGTCGATTATGAGGATTGCCATGCCTTTATTCCAGCTAAACTGTTGAATGCAGCAAGAAGAGATATTGTACAGGGCTTATATGACTTAAAGCTGAACAGCCGGGAGAAAAGAACCCAAGCTTTGAAAGTAAAGGAGAAAATAAGCTTTGCCGCTCAAAAACCATACCTTACGGCCTCTGTAACGACTAAGGAACAGTATGATGCTTGCGTGAGCTGTGGAATTAAGGAAATCTATTTTAATAACGTGGTTAGAAGAAATCAAAATCATTATAAGGAAAAAGAAGGGCAGCTCCTAATCGGAGGATATGGTGGAATTTATCACTACAGAGAAACGAATCCGTTTGTTACAGACTATTCACTAAATGTTGTTAATGCCACCAGTTGCTATGAATTATATAAATTAGGTGCAAAACGAGTCACTTTATCTTATGAATTGAATAAGAGCCAAATGGAAGATTTAAGGAATGCCTACTATGAAGAAAATGACGGCTATCCTTCGCTGGAAGTGATTGTATATGGCAAGGCTCCCTTGATGTTCACTAAATATTGTCCGATGAAAAAAATGAATCAATGCAGAGTTTGCAAAACGAAGAGCTACGCGTTAAAAGATGAGAACGGAACGTTCCCTATCCTTTCCCATGATGATTGTACAACGACTCTCCTTAATGGGAAGACGCTTAATCTTTTGGATGAGCTGCAAACCATCAAAGGAATCGAGGCATTCCGATTAAGCTTCACCGTTGAATCACAAGAGCAGGTTGTGAAAGTCATTCATCAGGCCTCAGGCAAATTGAATGGCTCAATGAATAATCCTGTCTTTAATCAGGAAACCGACACAAGAGGACATTTTAATAAAGAGATTTTGTAGGCAGCCAATCTCTAATCGTCACCACTATCGTTTTTACGCTTGAAGAGGGGCAACATTGCGCTTTTATCGGAACAAGCGGCAGCGGGAAAAGTACACTGATCGATATCCTGATCGATCCCGAAAGGTATTTGTTTGAGGGGAAGCTAGAGATAGATCCGACCTGCAAAATCGGGTATGTCAGTCAGTTCTCGCAAGTAGACAAGCCTGAAGAAACAACCGTTTTTGACTATATCGGGGAAGCCTATATCCAGATACAAGATGAGACCGCATCCATTTATGCTGAAATGGAAACCACATCGGACATGGATTCGCTGCTGGAAAAGCTTCAATTGGCTTTGGACGCATTCGCTTCAATAGGCGGCGATGATTTTGAAAGCAGCATGAACAAGAAACTAAATCTGGCAAACCTCATGAAGCTTAAAGATGTTAAGGTATCCGATCTGAGCGGTGGGGAATTCAAACTTATAGATGGGTGATCCCGTTGAAATCGGCAGAAACCTTAACCGGATTCATAAGCCGAGAGTTCATTGGGGCTTGCTGATTACAACCTTGCTGTTCTCAGGTATTGGTATTATAGGTATGTTCTCAGTAAGCCGGGCAGCAATCAGACCCGAGTTCAATAGTCCGCTTCATGCTATGGTGGGGAGTGCACATATTCATTTCATCATACCCGGACTATTGATTATGCTCATTATGATGCTGTTGGATTACCGCAAGCTGCGAAGCTTGTCATGGCCGTTCTACATCTGCACAATAGCGGGGATGATCCTAGTTAATTTATGCCCGCGCAGTGTTAACGGATCGCACAGATGGCTGACTCTGCCCATAGGCTCTGCCATTGATGTTGTGGGCTGGAGCCTGTACTTGCTTCCTGCATCGATCCTGGGAATCTGGCTATCAAACCTGAGTTTGTATCGTGGCAGAATCATCGTCAGGTGGCGGGACCTTCTGCTGATTGGTATCCCGATGTTTCTCTATGTCCGCAGTTATGCTATCCCGGAGCTCCTTATATTTCTTGCAGTCATCTTGATTCTGTACATATGGCTGACGGGCAAATGGGGCCTTCCAATAGCTCTTGGTCTGGTAGGGGTTGTGATCGGAGGTGCAGCTATTTGGCGATCAGAGTACTTGAGCATGCGCGTGATATCAACGCTAAATCCGGAGCGGTTCGCAGACGGTGCAGGTTATATGATGATACAAATGAGAGAGGCATTGGCCACTGCTGGCTGGCGTGGTCATGGGTTCGGAGTGCTGCTTCCTGATCTGCCTTTATTGTATAGTGACATGCTGCTGCCCTATTTGATCTACTGCTTCGGCTGGTCGGTGGGACTTCTTCTTGCCGCTGTTATGCTCGGCTTTCTGCTTCAGGCAATAAAGGCCTGGAAGTCGGTACGCGATCCTTACGGAAGAGCGCTTCTAGCAGGCCTATCTCTGACAATTATCTTGCAGCTGCTGTACGGACTGGCCAAATTATCCGGCTACCTTATACTGGTCAATCTTCCTGTTCCATTTATAAGCTACGGGGGAAGCCACTTGCTGATCGAATATGCCGCCTTGGGCATCATTCTGAGTGTGTTCCGGAGAAAAGATATGATTCCGGGTCTGAACGGGCATAGGGAAGCGGAAATGTAAGGAGTGGTGCATGGGTGACTGATCTTGCTTTTTGCTTCCTGCGGTCATACAAGGTATGATATGGATGCCCGAAAGACAAAGGCGAACACCGAAATCGAACCCGGGAGGAACGACCAATGGGACGCAATATTCAGCATATGCCTTATGGCTATGAGCCGTCTGCGCCCGAGCGCAAGGGAACGCTTATCGTGTACGATTCCTTTGAACGCACGACCGATGAAGAGCTGAACGCGGCCGCCGAGGCAGCGCGGGACATGAAATTCGCCAAGCTGGTGCTCTATCCGCTGCATGAGGAGACGGTACGCCGAATGTCGAAGGAGCCAGCCAGCTCGTACTATAAGCGGGAGGACCGGCTGCATGAGTGGAAAAGAGACTACGGCGCTTCCTACATTACCGTCGAGAATCTGGAGGGCAAGCGCAAAAAATACACGCCTATCGATTCTGCGCTGCGGCACTTGACCGAGCGTTATCCGGCGCCTCATTTTCTGTATTTGACTCCGGACATGGCTAACCAGTTCGCCTCATTCTCAACTTTCGAGGAGTGGATCAGGAAGATCCGGCTGCTGCTCTCCAAAGCGCCCCGCGAGATTCATCCCCGGCTGCAGAAATTCAGCCACCGCTGGTCTGTCGCCGGAGAGGAAGAAGAGAACGGCTGAGACCCAGCGCGCGGCCCTATGTGCGGCAAAAGACAAAAGCCCCTCACACTTGTCATAACGACTTGGTGCAGGGGCTTTTTCATGGGACTGGGACGGCTGTCAACGGGTGCTGCTCTGCTTGCGGCGGTAGGTGTACATTTTCCATTGATAATGAATGAAGCAGCCGATGCAGAAGCCCAGAATGGCGACGAATGCGGCCAAGGCCACTATAGCGGTGAAAATATAAGCAGCGGTCAGCCAGCCGGCGATATAGCTGATCAGCCCGGCAGCCAGGCACGCTACGGCGATTGTCTGGTTGAACTGCTGCTGTTCCTCGTCCTCCAGAATATATGCGGATCTGTCTTTTTTCAGGAATCGCGCAGACCACTTAATCACCGGGTTATACCGGAATATGAGCCCGAGCAGACCGGCTGCCAGAGGAACCGCAAGAATCCAGTACAACCCTGTGAACCAGGTTAGAAGAAGCGATAATACGATAACGGATTGGTTAACTCTAACGAGCGGCCGGGGAATACCTTTGCTTTCTTTAGCCACCTTAACCCACCTCTTTAGTTGGAATAACTCCATTATATATCCAGAACGTAATTGTGGAAAGAGTGGAGGTTGATTTTTATTTAAAATTGTGTTTAAAATATGTAGACCGATTGTTATAATGAGAGGGGCCGGAAGGTAAATGACCAACAAGCCGAATACGCGCGATGCCATCCTGGATACCGCATCCAAGCTTTTTTATTGTCAGGGCTATCACGCGACCGGTCTGAACCAGATTATCAAGGACAGCGAGTCACCCAAGGGGTCATTGTACTATTACTTTCCGGACGGAAAGGAGGAGCTGGCGCTTGCCTGTATCAATCGAACAAGCGAGAACATGTCCCGGGATTTGCGGTGCTACATGGATAATGGCGGATCGGCCGGCGAGGCCGTAAGCGACCTGCTGCACGGGATCGCCCGGGAGGCGGAGAAGAGCGCCTATGAGGGACTGGTTCCGCTCAGCTTCTGGTTGGCGGTGGAAACCTCGGGAATCAGCGACCAGCTGCAGCAAGCCTGCCGCTCCGTATTCCTGGACTGGCAGAATGTGATCGGAGAGCGCCTTGTCCGCGACGGCTTTCAGGAAGAGGAAGCGGTCCGCAAGGCCTCGGCAACCGTTTCTCTGATTGAAGGCGCGCTGCTTCAGGCGCTGACCTGCAAGGAGGGAGGGCCGCTGCTCGCGGCTGCCCATGCCGCTGCTGAGTTGCTGAATCGCCCGGCAGAGAAATAGCCACAGAATAAAGAGATAGAGAAGAGAACAAACTTATTCCAGGAGGAAGATCGAAAGTGGGAGAAACCATGCAAGCTCAAGCTGTCAATCTGAAGAAAGTCAGGAAAATGCCGATCCTGATCTCGCTGCTCCTCAGCGGCTTCATCGGCATGTTCAGTGAAACAGCTCTTAATGTCGCGCTCAGCGACCTGATGAAAGTGCTCAATATTACGCCAAGCACCGCACAATGGCTGACTACCGTATATCTGCTTACCCTCGGTATTCTGGTGCCGATTTCGGGACTGCTGATTCAGCGGTTCACGACCAGACAATTGTTCATCGCTTCACTGTCTTTCTCGATTATCGGAACGTTCATCGCAGCCATGGCGCCGAGCTTCGGCTTCCTGCTTGTGGCGCGCGTCGTTCAGGCCATGGGAACGGCACTGCTGCTCCCGTTGATGTTTAATACGATTCTGGTCCTGTTCCCGCCGGAAAAAAGAGGCGCGGCCATGGGCATGATCGGCCTCGTCATCATGGTTGCGCCTGCAACCGGCCCGACGATCGCGGGTCTTCTGATCGAGAACCTGAGCTGGCACTGGATCTTCTGGCTGTCGCTGCCGTTTCTCGTTATCGCGCTGATCTTCGGCATTCTGTTCATGCAGAATATTACGAAAGTAACGAAGCCGGCCATTGACTGGTTCTCCATCGTGCTGTCTTCAATCGGCTTCGGAGGCGTTGTGTACGGCTTCAGCAGCGCGGGCGAAGCAGACGGATGGAACAGCGTGAAGGTATGGATCGCCCTGGTTCTCGGGGTGGCGGGTCTGGCGCTGTTTGTGTGGCGCCAGCTGACGATGAAGCAGCCGCTTATGGATTTGCGGGCCTTCAAGTACCCGATGTTCGTGGTTGGACTCCTGATGGTGTTCATCTGCATGATGGTTATTCTGTCGTCCATGCTGATTCTGCCGCTGTATCTGCAGAACGGACAGGGGTACAGCGCATTTAAAGCGGGCCTGGTGCTGCTTCCCGGCGGCTTGGTAAATGGTCTCATGTCGCCTCTGATGGGCCGTCTGTTCGATAAATTCGGACCAAAATGGCTCGTCATCCCGGGCCTCGCCCTGACTGCGGCCGCGCTGTGGATGTTCTCGGACATCAACGCGGCTTCCACCGTAGCTTTTATCATCGTCCTGCACAGCCTGCTTATGATCGGCATCTCGATGGTCTTCATGCCGGCGCAGACCAACGGAATCAACCAGCTGCCGCAGGAACTGTATCCGCATGGCACGGCCATTATGAACACGCTCCAGCAGGTAGCGGGCGCCATCGGCACGGCGCTTGCGGTCAGCATCCTGACATCGGGTACGAAGAGCTATCTCAGCGGCGTCAAGAACCCGCAGGACCCGGTACAGGCGCTAGCAGGCTTCACCCATGGCGTTCAGAACGCCTTCATCTTCGCCATGGCGCTTGCCATTGCCGGATTTGTACTCGGCTTCTTCCTGAAGCGGGTCTCCATTCGCCATCCGCAGAGCGGCCCGATGCATTAATCGGGATGCACTTTAAAGTTTAACGTTTAATAAGAACGCAAAAAGAACACCCCTTATCAGCGGCTTGGATCGTCAGCGACGATCAGCCGTTAGATAAGGGGTGTTCTTGTGTGAAGACATGGCCGCTTGGAGACGGTTCTAGTCTGCCCAGCCGCCGCCAACGAAGATCGGCTCTACGCTGCCGTCCTCGGTAATGCCGTCGATGTTCATCTCGGGCGAGCCCATCATGAAGTCAACATGGATAAGGCTCTGGTTCATGCCGCGTTCCACAAGCTCTTCCTTGGTCATCGCCGTTCCGCCTTCCAGCGTGAACGGATAGGAGGCGCCGAGCGCCAGATGACAGGATGCGTTCTCGTCGAACAAGGTGGTGAAGAACAGAATGCCGCTCTCCGAAATCGGGGAGCGATGGGGGACAAGGGCAACCTCACCCAAAGAACGTGCGCCTTCATCCATCGCGAACAGCTTCTCCAGCTGATCCTGGCCGATTTCGGCCGTATAGTCGGTAACCTTGCCGTCCTTGAAGGTCAGGGTGAAGCGGTCAATCACGTTCCCCGCATAGCTGAGCGGCTTCGTGCTGCTGACCGTCCCGTTCGTACCGTCGCGATGAGCGACCGTAAAGACTTCCTCCGTTGGAATGTTGGCGAGGAATGGAACACCGCGGCCGTTGACCGCACCGGCCTGGCACCAGATATGGCCTTCGGGAAGCTCCAGCGTAAGATCCGTTCCCGGTGCGGTATAGTGAAGCTTGCGGTATTTGCGCGCGTTGAGCCGGTCGCAGCGTCGCTTCAAGCCGTCCAGATGAAGCTGCCAAGCTTCAAGCGGGTCTTCCTGATCCGCCCGGACGGCGCGGAAGATCGCATCCCACAGGAGGCTAACCTGTTCATTCTCCGGAGCGTCCGGGAACACCTTGGCTGCCCATGAAGCCGAAGGGAAGGCGATGCCGCTCCAGCTGGCATGGTTGCCCATGAGCTGCTTGCGGTAACCAGCCATAGCTTTGGCTGTTACACGCTGATTGTTGGCGACCCGGGCGGGATCGACTCCCTTCAGCAGATCCGGATCGGCTGATATGATCGTTAGGAAGCAGGCGTTGTTCAGCGCCAGCTCTTCCATTTCCTCCGCGTGGCGTGTTGGAGGTTCGAGGAAGGACTCTTCCGGAGCCAGGTCGTAACGTGTTCTGGTCACGACTTCATCGTTCCAGTTAACCTTGACCAGAGTTGCTCCGGACTCGTATGCATTGCGGACAACGAGGCGTACCAGTTCGGCCGCAGCAATATCGGCATTGATCACCAGCTTTTGGCCGGGTTGAATGTTAACACCAATCTTGACGGCAAGCAGTGCGTAGTTCTCCAGTTTTTGCTTGAATTCCATAGCTTATGACCTCCTCCCTTAGAACGCCCAGTTTCCATTCACAAAGACTTGTTCTTCGGTTCCGTCAGCCGTAACGCCATAGATATTCATCTCGGACGAACCGATCATGAAGTCGACATGCGTCAGGCTGTCGTTAAGGCCGCGTTCCGCCAGTTCCTCTTTAGACATGCTCTTGCCGCCTTCAATACAGAAGGCATAGGCGCTGCCGATTGCGAGATGGTTGGAGGCATTCTCATCGAACAGCGTGTTGTAATACAAAATATTGGATTCCGAAATCGGGGATTGATGGGGAACCAAAGCGACCTCGCCCAGATATTTGGCGCCTTCGTCAAGTGAAATCAGCTGCTCCAGCGTTTCCTGTCCTTCCCGGGCCGTCACCGACACAATCCGTCCGTTCTCGAACGTCAGCGTGAAGCCGTCGATGACATTGCCGCCGTAACTGAGCGGCTTCGTACTGCTAACCTTGCCGTTGACGCCAGTCTTCAGCGGAGCGGTGAACACTTCTTCCGTCGGCATGTTGGCGACGAAGGTGTGGCCTTTGGCGTTGATGCTGTCGCCCTGTGCCCACACATGTCCTTCAGGCAGCTCGATCGTAAGGTCTGTGCCAGGAGCTATGTAATGAAGCTTCTTGTACTTCTTCGCGTTCAGCACCGCTGCTTTGGCTTCCAGCGTGTCCAGATGCTCCTGCCAGGCTGCAACCGGGTCCTCGCGGTCCAACCGCACGGTGTGGAAGATGGCTTCCCACAGCTTGTTTACGCGCTCTTCTGCCGGAACGTCCGGGAATACCTTGTCTGCCCATGCCTGGGAAGGAATAGCCACGATGCTCCAGCTGATTTTGTCGGACATAACGAACTCCCGGTATTTGCTTAGCGCCTTGCTCCGGGACTTCTGGTAGGCCGTTATCCGGGATTGCTCGATGCCCTTTAATGCGTCCGGGTCCTCAGCGATGACGGCAAGGACGGCGGCGCCGTTCTCCGCGAATTCAGTCAGCTCGCCGGCATACCAGACCGGTTCCTTCGTGAACACCTCCGGGTCAGCGTGTTCGAACAGCAGACGGGCAATTCCTTCGTCGCTCCAGTTGACCTTGACCTGGCTTGCGCCTGCTTCATAAGCCTTGGATGCGATGATGCGGACGAATTCCGCGGAGCCTGTGGGCGCATTGATGACCAATGCCTGGCCCGGCTGAATATTTACGCCGATTTTGACAGCCAGTTCGGCGTATTTGGAGAGTTTTGCGTTAAAATCGATCATACGAAATTTCCTCCGTTTGCTGGACTCTAAGTATTGTACTAAATTATTAACCGCCGGATGAAAAAAGTCAATTGGATTACTGGCGTAGGATTCGCAGGCGTTTCGGTGATATACTGAGTGCAGGGTGCTCTTTCCTTAGAAGAGACAAAGAGCCGTAACCATGGAAAGGATGGAAGCAGACAATGAGCGTCAGCATCAAAGAAGCGGCGATGCGCCGTGATGAGGAAGGCAGCTATGTAGGCAAAACCGTATTTGAGCTTGAGGGACATAAAGCTGGATACGAGATTAACTTTTTCAGCAAAAAGGGCAAGGATTGGGACTACTCGCTGAGCTTCGCGGATGAGCCCGGCAGCGAGGAGCTGTTCCTGGAGCTTGACGCCCGGCTTGAAGAAGATGACGAGCTGTTCGATCTGCTGCTTGACGCGGCTCTCGATGCGGAGCAGGCTTAGAGCCTGCCCCCGTTTTAACCGATCATGATTTGCCCTTCAGGATGCCGGTAGAGCTGCTTGTCCTTCTTCGGCCGGATCGCGTAAGCCAGGGTCAAGGGTCCTGTTCGTCCCACGAACATGAGGATGACGATGAGGATTTTGCCTGCCTCGGTCAATTCGGGTGTAAGACCCATCGTCAATCCGGATGTGCCGAAGGCCGATACGGCTTCAAACAGCACGGCAAGAAAATCAGCTTGTTCGGTAATGGACAGTAACATGGTAGCCGCAACGACCAGAAGCAGGGACAAGAGCGTCATCGTTATGGCGCGGTACACATTGTCTTTGGAAAGGCGGTTGCGGAACAGCACGACATCTTCTCTGCCCCGAATCCGGGAATAGACGGCGGCGAGCAGCAGGGCGAACGTCGTCACTTTGATGCCGCCGCCCGTGGAGCCCGGCGCCGCTCCGATGAACATCAGCACAATAATCAGGAACTGGCTGGATTCCCGAAGCGCCTGGATATCAAGCGTGGTCACGCCGCCTGAACGGGGCGTGAGTGCTTGCAGGAACGAGGCCATGATTTTACCGCCCGTATGCAGCGGTTTAAGCGAATGGTAGACCTCCAGCCAGAAGAAGAACAGCGCGCCAGCTCCGATCAGAAACGCCGAAGTCGTCAGGACTACCTTGGAATGCAGCGTCAGTCGTCTGCGTTTCGTAAAATCGACAAGATCGGACAGCACGATGAAGCCGATGCCTCCTAGGAAGATCAACAGCATGGCTGTAATATTGACGACAGGATCTTCCGCATATCGGGTAAGGCCGCTGAACGGGCCATGCACATCGCCGAACAGGTCGAAGCCTGCATTATTAAAGATGGAGATGCTGTGGAAGATGCCGTAGTACACGGCCTTTCCGGCGGACATGTCCTTCAGGAAGCGCAGCGCCAGCACAAGCGCGCCTGAAAGCTGGATAACGACCGAGTAGATAAGTACCCGGCGGATCAGGCGGACGATGCCCTGCATGGAGTTTTGGTTCATCGATTCCTGGAGCAGAAGTCTTTCTTTCAGTGAAATTTTCCGGTTCAGCACAAGCGTAATCAGCGTCGCCATCGTCACGAAGCCGAGTCCGCCCAACTGGAACAGCACCAGAAGAACGAGCTGTCCGAAGGTGGATAGACCGGTTCCGGTGTCGACTACGGCAAGTCCGGTCACGCAGGTCGCAGAGGTCGCCATGAACAACGCATCGATCCACGACATATGCCCCTCCTGAGAGGATATGGGCAGGGCGAGCAGGACCGTACCTATGGCGATCAGGATGATGAACCCGAGCGATAAAATTTTGGGAGGCGTCAGCCGAAGCCTCTTTAGCAGCAAATTGAACATGAAATGCGGCCTCCTTGACCGTTTCTGCAGGAAGGTGGTTATATGTACAAAATGAATCAGAATGAGACGTTGCACAATATCGAAATTACCATCCGCGAGCTTGTTCCCGAAGACGCCGACACGCTTCTTCAGCTCCAGCTGGCATTGGACCACGAGAGCTCGTACATGATGCTTGAGCCCGGTGAACGCCAGTCGGATGCGAATCGCACCCGGGAGATCATCGCCGGCTTCGCGGGCGATCCATACGGCCGCTCGATCCTGCTCGGCGCCGAGGCAGGAGGCGAATTGGCCGGGTATGTCTCGGCGAGAGGCGGCAACGCCAACCGGAACCGGCACAGCGCCTATCTGGTGCTGGGCGTACGGAATGACTTTCAGGGCCGGGGGATCGGAGGGGCTTTGCTCCGGAGGCTTGAGACCTGGGCTGCCGAGGCCGGTCTGGTCCGGCTGGAGCTAACCGTCATGACGCATAACGAGCGGGCTGTCAGCCTTTACCGAAAGCACGGGTTTGACATTGAAGGGACCAAGTTACGCTCGCTGCGCGTAGACGGCAATTGGGTGAATGAATACTATATGGGCAAAATCATCGCCGACACCTAGAATACATGTACATAACCCGTATTGGCAAGAATCTGAAGAATTTCCTGCCATAATCAAAAGGCCACCTGCTATAGGATGGCCTTTGATTATGCAGAAGCTTGGAGTCAAGCGATCAGCCCTGATATTAAGGCTGCGTGACTTCCGCACTTTCGCGCTCATTGTTTATATTCAGCTCGACTTCGACTCTGCGTACACGGTGCCGGTTCATTTCCCGGACGGTCAGCAGGGAATCGCCGTGTGCGATCTGTTTGCCGACGGCAGGCTCTTCCAGATGGCTGTACACCCAGCCGCCGATCGTGGTAATCTCATCATCTTCCAGATCGAGTCCGATAAGCTCCCGCACATCGGGGAGTGACACAGTTCCGTCCAGCAAGTAGCGGGTTTCTCCCAGCTTCTCGATGTTGCGGCGTTCGTCCTCGTCGAATTCGTCGCGGATTTCGCCGACAATTTCCTCAAGGATATCTTCGATCGTGATCAGGCCGGAAGTACCGCCATACTCGTCGAGCAGCAGGGCGATGTGCACCCGTTCACGCTGCATGCGGGTCAGCAGTGTCTTCACCGGCGTAACCTCGGAGACGGTAAGCACGGGATGAATCAGCTTCGCGAAGTCAAAATCCGTGTTGTTGTCATACTCCAGATACAGCTGCTTCGTATTGACCATACCGATAATATTGTCTTTGTTCTCCTGGGCAACCGGGAAGCGGGTATACTGCTCTCTGCGGATGATATCCAGATTCTCGCGGAGAGACAGGTTCGTGTAGAGACAGACCATATCGGTACGCGGCACCATGATATCGCGGGCCAGCATTTCGTCGAAGGCGAAGATCCGGTTAACATAGCCATACTCGGCCTTGTTGATTTTGCCGCTCTCATAGCTCTCGGACAGAATCAGACGAATCTCCTCTTCGGAGTGCGCTTCCTCATGCTCGCTTGCAGGCTTCATGCCGAAGAGACGGACCAGTATATTGGCGGAACCGTTAAGCAGCCAGATCAAAGGATACAGGATGCGGTAGAACCAGATAATCGGCTTGGCGGTGAGCAGACTGAATTCTTCAGCTTTATTGATGGCGGCGGTCTTCGGAGCAAGCTCCCCGATAACGACATGCAGGAATGTTGCGATGAAGAACGCCATTATGAACGAAATGACATGGCTTGCCTCGGAGCCGATGCCGGCCCAGTGGAAGAACGGATAGAGCAGCTCTTCAAAAGCGGGTTCCGCCAGAGCACCGATACCCAGCGCGGTAATCGTGATGCCCAGCTGGCAGGCGGATAAATATCCGTCCAGATTAGCGGCCACCTGCTGTACGGCTAATGCGTTCTTGCGTCCTTCCAGGACAAGCTGGCTGATCCGGCTTCCCCGAAGCCGCACCATGGCAAATTCCGTCGCCACAAAAAAAGCGGTTAACACAATCAAAATCGCCACCAACGTCAAACTGACTCCTATACCCATATAAATCGAACCATCCCTTTCCTTTGCAAAATAGGTTATACTGAATTATAAGTTCATATGAACTTATTTTACGAACTTTTTGGCCGGATTTCAAATGTCTGTTGTAAAAAGGCCGAAATCCGCCACCGGATAGGAGGTAAGACGGCTTGGAATCATTAACCTTGACCCGTGTGGAAATGTCTGCCCTTCTGCTTGCGCTTAGGGGAATGTCGGCTGAAACGCCGCTGCATATTTTTCAGGAAGCCTGGAGCCGGCATCACCGCCGTCATGCGGAGGAAGGGAACCCCTTGCAAGATTTGCGATCGACGGAGCTGCCGCCTATCGTACTTAAAATGATGAAAAAGGGAGACGCCAAAGGATTGTCACTTCAGGAAATCGCAGCTCTCGGCGCCCTTATCGAGTATTCCACAATATCCATTACCGCCATGCAGAATTGGGTTAAACGGGATTTCAAAGAATACCTGGGCGCTCCCCGGGAAGGGAAGAAGTACTCGATTAATCAAGCGGCTATGCTCTTTATGGTTGAGGACTTAAAATCGTCGCTGGACTTCCGCAGCATTTCCCGTTTGTTCCGGAAGCTATTCCTGAAGCCCGAGCGAGACGATGACGATCTACTGGAGCCGGTGAGGCTGTATAGCGCTTATGCCCAGCTCTTTGAAGAACACCGGCAGCTGACGGCCTCACCAGCCGGGGAACCGGCGCCTGAAGTCGAAGCAGCCTCTGACCGGCTGACCGGCGACGCGATGTCCGCAGCCGCCGAGAAGGCGGTCACGCAGCTCGTCCATTTGAACCGGAGACAACGGGAGACGGTGCGCAACACGCTGATTATCGCAGCAATATCGGTACAGGCCTGCTGCTTTCAAGCGCTGGCAAGACAGTACTTTCACGCCTCGCTTTTTCTGGATTTCTGACCGTACTTGGATTCGGAATGTAAGATTAGGGTCAAACGGGGTAAGATTATAACAAATAGAAGGGGGGATCAGGGATGGGGATGCAAGCCAATACATTGTTAAAAAGCCCGAAGCAGCGCAAGCTGCTGCTGAGCGCGGGCTTCAGCTGGATGTTCGATGCGATGGATGTCGGAATGATCTCCTTCGTCGTGGCGGCGCTGGCCAAGGAATGGAGCCTGTCTTCGGGACAGATCGGTCTCCTGACCAGCATCAATTCGCTCGGCATGGCGGCAGGAGCCGCTGCGGCGGGCATTCTGGCCGACAAATACGGCCGCAAAAATATTCTGCTCTGGACGCTGTTGATCTTCTCCGTAGCTACAGGGCTGTCGGCGCTTGCAGCGAGCTTCGCGATTTTGTGTGTACTGCGTTTTATCGCGGGCTTCGGACTTGGGGGAGAGCTTCCCGTAGCCTCAACTCTTGTCTCCGAGAGCGTGGAACCAAGGGAACGGGGAAGAGCTGTTGTGCTTCTGGAGAGCTTCTGGGCGTTAGGGTGGATCGTGTCCGCACTTATCGCATATTTCATCATTCCCGGATACGGGTGGCGCATTGCGCTGGTGATTGGGGCCGTACCGGTCTTATATGCCCTATATTTGCGGCGAGCGATCGATGATTCACCTAGATTTGAGGGCATCCGCAAGAAGCCCGTACCGCTTGGGGAACGGTTCGCAGCCGTCTGGTCTTCCGAACACCGGCGTTCCACGCTGATGCTGTGGATTCTGTGGTTTACCGTGATCTTCTCCTACTACGGCATCTTTCTGTGGCTGCCATCCGTTATGGTGATTAAAGGCTTCAGCCTGGTGCGCAGCTTCGAATATACGCTGATTATGACGCTGGCGCAGCTTCCGGGATATTTCACTGCCGCCTACTTCATTGAGAAATTCGGACGGAAATTCGTGCTTGTCGTGTATCTGGTCTTCACAGCCCTCAGCGCGGTGTGGTTCGGGTATGCCTCGACGGAGGGAACACTAATCGCCGCGGGCATCTGTCTCTCCTTCTTCAATCTGGGCGCATGGGGCGGCATGTATGCTTATACACCGGAACTATACCCTACCAGCGTGCGTTCTACGGGAGTGGGACTTGCTGCCTCCTTCGGCCGGATCGGGGGCATTATTGCACCGCTGCTTGTCGGCGTTCTGGTGGGGCGCTCGGTAGGCCTCCCGTCCATCTTCGTGTTGTTCTTCGTTACAATCCTGATCGGGGCGGCGGCGGTGCTGTTCCTGGGCCGGGAGACGAAGGGGATAGATTTGGACTAGAGGAGTTTAGAGTTCGATTAAGACTTTTGGTCAGAAATTGAACCTCAAAAGGCAGCGTGGCAAAAGTTCGGACATGCCTGCACCGGTAGCCAAGACGCTCATAAAAAGTTCTTAGTCCGGTAAATGCTGCGACAATGGAGAGAACAACCGATGTACAGCCAAGGGCAGACAAGCTTTTCTCTGCTTCGGTTATCAAATACTCGCCATACTTGCTGCCCCGGTATTCCGGCAAAACGGCGAGGTGTTCGATCGAGCCTTGGTTACCGGATGCACGGAGGCCAACGGTCCCGATAGCTTTTTCGCCGAGATATAACAGATTTACTTGAGTACCATTAATTCTGGAGCGTGCTGCCGGCTCATGCTCAAAAGCAACGTAATGGGGAAATTGTTCTTCGCTAATATCCAACATGACCGCCTGATCTTTAAAAGAGCGCTGGATTATTGAGGAGATGAGAAGGCTGTCCTCCGGGACGGCTTTTGCTATTTTCAGAAAACTTTCCAAATGCTCCCCTCTTGACTCTTAGATTGAATACAAACCGGACGCCTGCTTGCCAATCTTGTCCAGAACCGAGGCGCTTGAGCCGAACCGCCCCATTGCCTCGGCGTTCTGCCGCAAATCATGAAAGAGAATATAGGAGATGCTCTGGAACGGCTCTTGTCGAAAAACGGGTCTGGAGAGCTGGGCGAGGATTTCCTTCTCTCTTTTGCCGGGAGCGATCAAGTACAAGGCAGTAGCGGAAGATGGCAGTGACAGCGCCAAGTCCTGGAGTCTTAAAATACCCGAATAAATCGATGTGCTCTTCACTCTCATTGCAATCCGCAATCCATTCCTGATGTCTTTTGTTAATCGATTTGGCGGCAGCAGTCTCTAATTGATCCGTCAAAGGCTCAGAGCTAACACTGTTCTCCACCGGGATTCTCAAACTTCCGATTTCAAATAGCAGGCCGGCCAGGGCGCCAAGGTCATTGGACAATAGATCTCTGTGAAGTTCATTCCACTCCAGCATATGATCTCTCAGCTCCAAATAAGCAGGCAGGATGTTGGCGACAGCGGGGCCAAGGCCTTTGATTTTCCGGTTATCCAGACGGGCGATTTCCTGCAGGACGGCTTTGGCATTTCCGGCTGAGGCGCATTGCCTTAAGAATAGGCCGAAGGCCCGTTTGTTCTCTTCGTTCTCGTAGATATCGGGGATGCGCAGCTCCCTCGAACACCTGCTTCTGCTCGGCGATCGCCGTCACAACGGTCTCCAGCGGAGAGCCCTTGTAGTCGGAACCGAACATGCCGTGCTCGATAGCTTTGACGCCCCGGCTTACGCCGGATTTAATCGTCCGGAATGCTTTGAGTCTGTCCTCATTGTTAATAAACCAAGTGTTATAGACGGATTCGGGATCGGATTTATAAGCGAGAATGATAGATTGAAGATGAGTCTCCACGTATGATTCCTCCTTATGTGGGTCAGGCTTTCATTATAATCCGAATAAATGTTCGCCGAATAGGAAGCATGTTACACATTTCGATGCTATAATGAGAGGAACAAAACGGGCGGATATCAGCGTCCAGGTTGGAGCGGGATGAAGATATGAGCGATAACGGCAAGACGCGTTTCACTGAGCTCATCTGGGAAGGTGAAGAACAGAATATAGCGATTCCGTCTCGCGAAGAGGCACAGCTTGAGGAAGCCAGAAGATCGCGCGAAGAGGCCGGGCGGAACGAGCATACCGCGCATGAGCGGACACCGGCTGCCCGCCCTCCGGAGCAGCTGGTCCTCTGGGAAGCTGAGCTGCCAAGGGACGGCGGCCAGCGAACCAGCGCGGGCAGAACGGCCGGACGCGAAATGGCTGTGCCGCCGGCTGGTCAGGGAGGAGCCGGAAACGCAGTACGCAGAGGCTCTGCCTCCGGCGCAAGCGGGGGCGGAAGACAAGGTCGCCGGGCAGACTTCATAGAACAGCGATCTTCATTCCGCCCGGATGAAGGTCGTAAGGTGCAGCCGGAAGCGCCGGCGGCTTCCCGTCCGGCGACAACCGAGAGCCTCTTTGTGGAGAGAGCCAAGGAACTGGTGAGTTATACGGAGACTGCTGCCGAATTCATTAATTTCAAGAGCTATTGGCCGACTTATGGCCATATGACGGCAGCTCAGAGCAAATGGTATTTTTATTGGCGGAATGAAGTTAGACATGGACGATATCCGGAGACGGATTTATCGTATATTTTTCTCCATGTATATGAGCTGATTAACGGCGTAGGATGGGAGACGCCTCAGGACGGATATGAACAGCTGGGCGCCCTGTGGGAAGCTTACCGAAGCTCGTTCAAAAGGCTGGATCATTATTTGGGCGGTTGGATCGCTGATTTCGCGTTTGTCCACAAGCTGGACATCTCGCTGCGGGATATTGTGATGCGGGCCAAGGGATTGGGTGGCGATCTGGCTGAGCTGGAGCTTGTCCGCTGCCTGGGTTCTTCGCCGGAGCAGCTGACGCTGCCTGCCCTGGCGCTGATGTCGGACTATGATGTAACGAAATCCAAATTCTTTACCGGCACTGGTCAGGAAGCGCTAGAGCGTTATTTTCCCCTTGTTGTTGCGCTGGTTGACGGCTATGCCCTCCGGAAGCATGGACAGAAGCTGCTTGACATGTATCCGCCCAGCCCGCCTGTCGTGCGCGAACGCTATTTGTTCCGAAGCGCGGTCTATGACATTTCACTGTACGGATATTCGGTGCTTGTGCCGGTTGCGCGGATCAGCAAATCCCCGCCGCTGCGCAGCCTGATTACGCGTCTTCTCCGCCTGACGGAGAACAAGCTGCGGGCGCTGATGGATTACCGGGGGCGGCTGAAAGGGATCAGCATCGACAAGGAAATTGAGGAACTGGTGGAGAAGTTTCTGGAGAGAGAGTTCCGGAAGGCGGAGAAGGAAGCCAGATCTGCGGAAATTGTGATCGACAGGGAGAGACTGCACCAGCTTCGTTCCGACTCGGACGTTGTCCGGCAGCTGCTGACAATTGATGAACAAAATGAGCCGGGACAAGAGACGTTCGATTCTACGGAAATTGAAGAGACAAACGAAGCTACAGCAGAAACAATTGAAACGACAACCGAAGCGTCAGCACCAGCAGAACCAATTGAACCAACAATCGGAATGAGCCCGATCGCTATGGCGCAGATGGAGGAAGAGACGGAACAAGCTCTGGATGAGCTTACCGAGAAATCGGAACATGCAGGACCTGCCGCTCCGGAAACACCGTCCTCGTCCACCTCAACAGCTCCTGCCAGCCAATGGGAGAACTTAGCCGATGCCCTGACTTCGTTTCAGCGGGAGGCGCTGCTTGTTCTGGCCGGACCGGAAGGTATCGAGGGGCTGTACAAGCTGGCGGAAGCACGCGGCGAGCTGCCTGATCTGCTCATTGACGAAATTAACGAGACGGCGATGGATGTGCTGGGCGATCTGCTGATCGATGGCGATCAATTCTCGCCGGAATATATACTTGTGCTGCCATATTTGAAGAGGTGACATAAAGGCATGAATGAATGGAAAATACCGAAGAGAATGACCACCGCGCTTATCAACTCGCTGACGGCCGGTGTAGTGCCCCGAATCGGACTGGAGCATGTCGCGGTCGGACGGCGCGCGGAGATCGAAGCGATCTTAAGGGAACTGAACAATATCGCCGAGGGCGGAGCCGGATTCAAGCTGATTACAGGCCGATACGGCAGCGGCAAGAGCTTCCTGCTCCAGACGATCCGCAACTATGCGATGGATCGGGGATTTGCGGTCGCCGATGCTGATTTGTCGCCTGAACGCAGGCTGGTTGGGACCAAAGGCCAGGGGCTGGCTACTTATCGGGAGCTGCTCAGCCACTTGTCAACGCGAACCCGGCCGGACGGCGGAGCGCTGGAGACGATCTTGCAGAAATGGATATCGGGGCTTCAACAGAAGCTGATGCGCGAGCAGGGGATGGACCCGGGGCAGCCTGAGATGATCTCCGAGGTCGAGAAGGAAATCTTCGCCGTAACCTCGGAAATGAGAAGCCTGGTTCACGGTTTTGACTTCGCCAAGGTACTCGCCTCATACTGGAACGGCCATAAGCTGGGGAACGAGGATCTCAAGCAGGACGCCCTCCGCTGGCTGCGCGGCGAGTTCGCGACCCGTACGGAATCCCGGAATGCGCTGGGCGTGGGCGTCATTATCGATGACGACAACTGGTACGATTATATGAAGCTGTGGGCGGAATTTACCGCCGCCATCGGCTACAAGGGCTTGCTGCTGTTCATTGACGAAGGCGTTAATCTGTACAAAATTACCAACAGTGTGTCGAGGCAAAGCAATTATGAGAAGCTGCTCACCATGTTCAACGATACGATGCAGGGCAAGGCGGAGCATCTGGGCATCTTCATCGGCGGAACGCCGCAGTTCGTCGAGGACCACCGCAGAGGTCTCTTTAGCTATGAAGCACTGCGGTCCCGTCTAGCGGCAGGACGCTACGGGAACGCTGCGTCGAATAATTTCTCCGGACCGATCATTCCGCTGGAGATGCTGTCGTCCGAAGAGATTCTCGTCCTCCTTCAGAAGCTGCGGGATATTCACGCCATGCACTATGAGTATACGCCGCAGCTGACGGACGATCAGCTTCTTCACTTCATGCAGGAGGCTTCCTCGCGCCTTGGAGCGGACGAGCTGTTGACCCCCCGGGAGCTGGTCCGGGACTTTATGGATCTGCTGCATACGCTGCAAGGGAGTCCCGGGACAACGTTCGAAAGCCTTGTAGGTGAGCGGAAGCAGGCCGAAGGCGGGGAACAATCCGGGTCTTCTGTAGACGATCTGCTGGCGGAGTTCGAGCTATGAGCGATAACCCGTTCTACAAGCTGGCCCCATTTATCAAGGAATTCATCTACCGAAATAAATGGGAGACTCTGCGGGAGGCGCAGGTGGATGCCTGCCGGGTGCTGCTGGAATCGCCGGACCACCTGCTGATCGCCTCGGGAACCGCGTCGGGGAAGACGGAGGCGGCTTTTTTTCCTGCCTTGACCGATCTCCATGATCGTCCCTCGACTTCGGTCGGGATTCTGTATATTGCGCCGCTGAAGGCCTTGATCAATGACCAGTTCACCAGATTGAACGATTTGCTAGTGGAGGGCGGAATCCCGGTATGGCATTGGCACGGCGATGTGCCCCAGGCTGAGAAGATGAAGCTGATGCAGAAGCCGTCGGGCGTTCTGCAGATTACGCCTGAATCTTTGGAAGGCCTGCTGATGAACCGGCCGAATGCGATCCCGGCGCTGTTCGGCGACCTGCGCTTCGTCGTAATCGACGAGGTGCATGCCTTCATGGGCGCGGACCGGGGCATCCAGGTACTGAGCCTCTTAAGCCGAATCAACCGGATGGCGGGCTGCTCGCCAAGACGGATCGGGCTGTCGGCGACGCTCAGCGACTACAAGACCGCCATGAATTGGCTTGCCGCGGGCACCCGGGAACGGGTACAAGTCTCGGCTCCCCAGGGGGGCCGGAAGCTGCGGCTCAGCGTTGAGCATTTCTCGTTCCCGGATGCGCGGGATGAGAAGCAGGCGGAACAGCTGGACCTTGCCCGCAAGGCTTATTACGATTACATCTACGACCATACCCGGATGAAAAAAGCGCTCGTCTTCACGAACAGCCGGACTGACGCGGAGACCGCTATCCTGGAGATGCGCCGTATAGCGGCGAAGCGCCAGGATAAGGACGTCTTCCACGTCCATCACGGCAGCATCTCCTCCATGCTGCGGGAGGAGGCCGAGGCGGCTCTTCGCGAAGGCCCGGGTCCGGCCGTCACTGCCGCGACGCTGACGCTGGAGCTCGGCATCGATCTCGGCGCACTGGAGCGCGTCGTCCAGCTCGGAGCGCCCTACAGCTGCGCGAGCTTCGTGCAGCGGCTCGGGCGTTCCGGCCGCCGGGAAGGAGCGGCGGCCGAGATGATGTTCGTCACCCCGGAGGAGGAAGACGAGGAGGCGCAGCTACCCGCGCGCATGCCCTGGACCCTGCTCCGCGCGATCGCCGTCATCGAGCTGTATGCCCGCGAGAAATGGGTGGAGCCGCTTACCGTCCGGCAGATGCCGGTCGGCTTGCTGTACCATCAGACCATGAGCATCCTCAAGAGCATGGGCGAAGCCGATCCGGAGGATTTGAAGCATGCGGTTCTGACGCTTCCGTCATTCCGCTCCATTCCTGAAGGCCATTACGATGCCTTCATGGAGCATATGCTGTCGATGGGCCAAATCGAGCAAATGGAAGAAGGCGGCCTGATTGTCGGGCTGGCTGGCGAGAAGATTGTGAACAATTTCCGGTTTCTGGCTGTCTTCAAGGATGATGAAGAGCATGTCGTCTATAACGGCACTGAAGAAATCGGCTCGATCACGACCGTTCCGCCTCCTGGATACTGCTTCACCCTGGCCGGCAAGCTGTGGAAGGTGGAAGAGATCGACAACCGGCATAAGGCGATTTACGTCAAGTCTTCGCGCGGCAAGGTGGACACGCTCTGGGTCGGTGGGGGCGGGGAGATTCATACCCGCATCATGACCAAGATCCGCGAGATCCTGAACGATCAGACGATCTATCCGTATCTGGCGCCTAATGCGGCTGCCCGTCTCGAAAGAGCCCGCCGGCTGGCGCGGGAGAGCGGCCTGCTGCTGCGTTCCGTGCTCCCGGCAGGGGGAGATTCGCTGTTCATTATGCCTTGGGCGGGAAGCCGGACGTTCCGTACGCTGGAGAGGCTGTTGAAGCATAAATTGACAATACCGCTCGGTCTTCGTTCTGTTGTGCCCATGGAGCCGTATTACATGGTGGTCGCCGGCAAGGCGGATGCCGACTTGCTTGAATCAGCCATTCTGGACGAAGGCAATGGAGACTTGGACCCCTATGGCCTCTTGGCGCAGGGCGAGGCGCCTTATCTCGGCAAATATGACGAGTGGATTCCGCCGGACCTTCTGCGCAGCGCCTTTACGGTAGACGGGCTGGACGTTCCCGGGTTCAAGGAAATGACGAAGCGCTGGATGGAGGAATAGCTGTCATTTTCATCCGTTCTGTTGATGTAATAAATTTGATACTGCCGTAACGTCTGGGAACGCCATTTTATAAAAAAAAAGGAGCTGAGTCTTAGATGTCTCAAGCCGATTCCATTAAACTGACGGCGCTGTCCAGCAAGGGCGGCTGCGGCTGCAAAATCGGGCCCGCCGATTTGATGCAGGTGATCCGAACACTCCCGAAGCCGGTGCCGAATCCGAACCTGCTTGTCGGTCTCGACACCAGCGATGACGCAGGTGTATACAAGCTGACGGATGACCTTGCCCTTGTGCAGACAGTCGATTTCTTCACGCCGATCGTGGATGATCCGTATTCCTTCGGACAGATCGCCGCAGCCAACGCGCTGAGCGATATTTACGCCATGGGAGGGAAGCCGCTTACCGTTCTTAATATCGTGGCCTTTCCGATCTCCACCCTGGACAAAAGCATTCTGGCCGATATCCTCCGCGGTGCCGCGGATAAAGTAAGCGAAGCGGGTGCAACGCTGGTCGGCGGTCATTCCATCGATGATAAAGAGCCGAAATTCGGTCTTGCCGTTACAGGTCTTGTGCATCCCGATAAGGTTCGGACCAATGCCTCCGCCCGCCCGGGGGACAAGCTTATTCTGACCAAGCCGATCGGCGTCGGCATTCTGACGACCTCCATCAAGAAAGACCAGCTATCGCCTGAGGAGACAGCCCGATTGACCGCCGTAATGTCCACGCTGAACAAAACGGCTGCCGATGTGATGGACTCCTATGACGTGCATGCCTGCACGGATGTAACGGGCTTCGGTCTGCTTGGACATGCCTCCGAAATGGCAAAAGGAAGCGGGTTCGGACTCATAATCCGCAAGGATGACGTACCTGTGCTGCCAAGAGTCCGCGAGCTAGCGGAGCAGGGCTTTGTTCCGGGCGGCACGCGCAACAATTTTGCCCATCTGGAGGGTTCGGTTGTGTTCCCGGATTCGCTCGATCAAATCGGCCGCTACATACTCTGTGACGCGGTTACCTCTGGCGGACTCCTGATCTCCATCGGAGCTGACGAGAGCAGACAGCTTCTCGACGATCTGCTGGCGGCAGGTGTAGAAGCGGCGGAGATCGGTGAAGTGACGGACGAGCATCCGGGCATCATTACGGTCATCTAGGCAAGGTGCAGAGGAGAGAGGACAGTGTTTCAGGACATTTCGCTCGAAGAGCTTCGGGCGCTTCAGGAGAAGAAGCAGATCACCGTTATCGATGTGCGTTCTCCATCCGAATTCAACAATTCGACGCTTCCCTTCAGTATTAACATACCTCTATTCGATGATGCGGAACGGGCGGAGGTAGGGACACTCTATACGCAGACCAGCGTTCAGGCAGCGAAGGAAAGAGGGCTTCAGATCGTCTCCGCCAAGCTTCCTGCCTTCATTCACCGTTTCGGAGAAATTCCGGGCAGCAAAGCCGTGTTCTGCTGGAGAGGCGGCATGCGCAGCCGTACGACCGCCACTGTGCTGTCCCTTATGGATATTCACGTTTACCGCCTTCAGGGCGGCTATAAGGCTTACCGGAAATGGGTAACCGACTCGCTGGAGTCTTACGAGTTCAGACCGCATTCCTACTTTGTTCACGGCAATACCGGCACCGGAAAAACAAACCTGCTGAAACGCCTCGAGGAGAAACGTTACCCGGTAATCGATCTCGAAGGCATGGCCGGACATCGCGGTTCGATCTTCGGGCATGTCGGACTGTCGGCCAACAACCAGAAGACTTTTGACAGCCTGTTGCTCGAGAAGCTGCTGACACTGGAATCATCACCGTACATGCTCTTTGAAGCGGAGAGTATGCGAATTGGCAAGGTTGTAATGCCGTCATTTATGGGTTTGCAAAAAGAAACCGGGACCCAGCTCTGGATCGAAATGCCGATCGAGGCCAGGGTTAAGCAAATCATAGAAGATTACCGGCCGCAGGAGCATCAGGAAGAGCTGCTGACCGCATTCCGGCGGATCAAATCTCGGATACACGTGCCGGTCGCGGCGGAAATCGACCGAAGCCTGACCTCGGGCGATTTCCACCAGGCCATTCTGCTGCTGCTGGAGTATTATTACGATCCAAAGTATGGTTTTACCTCCGAGCAGTACGGCGCTTCTGAGAGAGTCGCGTTCACAGTCCGGAATCTGGATGAAGCAGAAGCGGCGGTGACTTCGTTTCTTCATGAACGGCATCCGGAAATCGGAGAGTATTGAGATCAGCTTCATAAGCGCGAATTGCCGGTCCTCAGGGGCTCGCTTCTGCTCCGCAGGGTGCTGCCGGTCGCACGGCCGGAGACAACGGCGTCATACGGACAGCTTCTCGCTTCTCTCGGAAGCCTCATTTGCAGGTGGCTCGATCGGAACGACCGCCGGCAGCTATGCTTGGCATGCATGGGGCTGGATCGGAGTGTGCGGAACAGGCGGTGGGCTGGTGCTGATCGCCTTTCTGATCTGGTCGTCGCACCTTATGTCGGAGCGATCTTAATCGACAGGACTTTTCATTTTTTTATTCCGGGAACGGCGGTTCAGGCTCTGAAAAGGGCGTCTGGACAGCCGTTTTTTAAATTAATAACATTAAAGATCAAATGGATTAATGATTAGAGATTAATCAGATTAATTAGTGGGTTTTTCGATCAAATCAGGTTTGGAAAGAAAGATGAAAAGAAGTATAATGTCCATGAAAATGAGGCGGAGTTTTACAATTAGTGAGCAGATAGGAGAATGAACGATGAAAATCATGACATTGAACACCCATGCCTGGATGGAAGAGGATCAGCTCGCAAAGATTGCGGCTCTGGCTGATTTTATCAATAAATCGGAATTTGATGTGATCGCCCTGCAGGAGGTGAACCAGTCCAAGGATGGAGCGATTCTCTCGAATGAGAAGCTGACAGGATTTGTTCCAGCAGAGGAAGAGACCGTTATCCGGGAAGACAACTATGCGTACGTTCTGCTGCAGCAGCTAAGGCTGCCATATCACTGGACCTGGATACCGGTTCATCAAGGTTTTCAAAAATTCGATGAAGGTCTTGCCATCCTGACCCGCGCTCCTATCCTAGATGTCTTTGAAATGTATGTCTCCCGGATTACCGATTATGAGAATTATCGCACCCGGAAAATCGTCGGGGTCAAGACGGAAGCGGGCGGGGAAGAGCATTGGTGGGTATGCGGCCATTTCGGCTGGTGGCAGGATGAGGAGCCTTTCAAGGGCCAATGGGATTGCGTGCAGGACAAGCTCGATACGCTGAAGGAATTGCCGGTATACATAATGGGGGATTTTAACAATGTGGCAGAGATTCGGGGAGAAGGCTATGACTATGTAGTGGAACGGGGCTGGACCGATCTCTATGAATCCGCTGCCGAACGCGACGAAGGCGCAACGGTGACTAAAGCAATCAAGGGCTGGGATGATAACGAGAGCAAGCTGCGCATCGACTATATTTTTGCCAACCGCCCGCTTCAGGCTAAATCCTGTCTGGTTGTCATGAACGGGAAAAGAGGCGAGGTCGTATCCGACCATTTCGGAGTTGCCGCCGAGGTATAGCATAAAACCTACATTTTGTCACAAATAACCTGACATCCTCTATTTACAGGAACCCCCCCAGGGGGATAAAATTTTGAGAACGGTTCTCACTATTTGAGAAAATCCTGGAGGAGGATGACGATGGGACAAGTCATGTTGGGAAATGAGAAAGCGGAAGGAAAACCGCTCAGGTCGCTATGGGAGCAGCATGGCGGCTTGTTGATCGCGGGTATCTGTCTCTTGTGTATCGGGATCGCCTGGTACATGGGCAGAAGCGGGCAGACTGGCGGGGAGCTTGTGTTCTTCATTCTGGCGTATGCGATCGGCGGCTACCGCAAGGCATGGGAAGGACTTGAGACGCTTGTCAAGGAAAAGGATCTCGATGTCGACCTGCTTATGGTCGTTGCGGCGCTCGGCGCTGCAGGAATCGGCTATTGGCTGGACGGTGCGATTCTGATCTTCATCTTTTGCCTTAGCGGTGCGCTGGAAGATTACACGATGGAGAAGACCAATCAGGATATCGCGTCGATACTGAAATACCGTCCGGATGAAGCGGTGCTCCTGAAAGACGGCGGTGAACAGCGGGTGAAGGCATCTGCTCTGCAAAAGGGAGATATCGTGCTCGTCCGTCCGGGCGAACGCATCCCCTGTGACGGGCATATTCTGGAGGGGCATTCGGCTGTCGATCAATCTTCCATTACAGGCGAATCGATACCGGCCGATCTCGGAGCGGGAGATCCCGTCTACGCCGGAACCATCAACGGACAGGGAGCGCTTCGCATTGAAACGGACCGAGGAGCGGAGGATACGCTGTTGGCCCGCATCATCCACCTCGTGCAGGAAGCCAAGAATGAGATGCCCCCGAGCCAGCTGTTCGTCGAACGGTTTGAGGGCATCTATGCAAAGATTGTGGTTGCCGTCGCCCTGCTGCTGATGGTGCTGCCGCCTCTTCTGCTGGGATGGTCCTGGGAGACTACTGTATACAGAGCGATGATCTTTCTGGTCGTGGCATCTCCTTGCGCGCTCGTCTCCTCCATCATGCCTGCCATTCTGTCCGGCATTTCGAATGCCGCCCGCAAAGGAGTGCTATTCAAGGGCGGTGTTCATCTGGAACAGATGGCAGAGGTGGATGTTGTGGCTTTCGACAAGACGGGCACGCTGACGGAAGGCAAACCCAGGGTGACCGATGTCGTTCCCGCTGAAGGGATGAGTAAAGAGGAACTGCTGGTTCTGGCTGCCTCCCTGGAGCATTTGTCGGAGCATCCCATTGCACGGTCGATTGTGAAATATGCCCAGGACTCGGGGCTATCGCTAGTACCGGCCGAAGACATGCAGGCGATACTAGGACTCGGGATTAGCGGCAGAGTGGGAGGCCGAAGCTGCCGGATCGGCAGAATGGAGCTCCTGGAGAGCGCCGGAGAGCGCTTCAGTCCAGACATCGTGAACATGGCCGGGCGGCTTGAGGCTGAGGGAAAGACCGTCATTTTCGTCGAAGCGGATCAAGCCCCTGCCGGGCTTCTGGCGGTTCAGGATGTGCTCCGGCCTGGCGTCCGCGCCGCTGTGAAGAAGCTTAAGGACATGAACAAGCATGTCGTTATGCTTACCGGAGATGCGCAGGCGACCGCCGAGGCGATCGGACGTGAAGCCGGAGTGGACGAAGTGCATGCCGGCCTTATGCCGGACGGTAAGCTTGTGCTGATCCGGGAGCTGACCAAGAGACATGGCAAAGTCGCGATGGTCGGCGACGGTGTCAATGACGCTCCCGCAATGGCGGCTTCGGCAGTCGGCATTGCAATGGGGGCGGCGGGAACGGATGTCGCGCTTGAAACGGCGAATGTTGTGCTGATGACAGATGATATTTCGAAAATCCCTTATGCGCTGTCACTCGGCAAGAGAGCACGCCGGGTCATTCGCCAGAACATTACTTTTGCGCTGGCGGTGATCGCCATTCTGGTCATATCCAACTTCGGTGGCGGAATCAATCTTCCTTACGGCGTCGTCGGTCATGAAGGCAGTACGCTTGCCGTCATTCTAAGCGGGCTTCGGCTGCTGCGATAATACTCCGGGTGCCGGATCAGTGCTTTCACAGCTAAGGGTTGTTCCACCATTTTCCCTTTAGACTTTCACTTGCTATAATGAAGACATACAATCAGGCCTGCTGAAGCGGGCTGGAGGGGTGTCCGTAATGGAGCATGAATCCGGCATACATGAAGACGATTATGAGCACAAGTACCGGAAACAGATCGTCAACCGACTGGCGAAGATCGAAGGCCATGTGCGGGCTGTGAAAGAAATGACCGCAGGCGACAGGGACTGCTCGGAGGTGCTGCTGCAGATTGCCGCCGTGCAGAAAGCGCTGGACAAGGCGGCCAAGCTGCTTCTCAAGGACCATTTGGAGAACTGCGTGGTCAAAGCTGTTCATCATGGCAACGAATCCAGAGTTCTGGAGGACCTCAACAAGGCTTTGGACAATTATATCCGGTGAAAAAAACCTGTCGCGATATCTTTTGCGGCAGGTTTTTCATGTTTTGGGTGTGAGGCGCATTATACTTTTAGCAGTTGGGATTACTAAAGGGTATTTAATGATTATGGAAGCGGTGGCTTCATATATCCCTGAAAAAGGAGACTTCCCATGAATCACGATCCTGTGGTGCTAATTGTATCGGCGGCGTATGGCGGCGGCCACGCCAAAGTGGCTCAGGCGATCGAACAGTCTTTCCGTTCCCGGAATATCGACAAGGTGCATGTCTTGGATTTATTTGGGGAAGTCCATCCGCTGTTGAACGGCCTGTCCCGCGCGTTCTATCTGAAGAGCTCCGAATACGCGCCGCATGTGTACGGCGTTCTCTATAACATGACCAGCGGCATGAAGCCGGAATATCCGTTCGGCCGGATGCTGCATTCCCTCGGGAGACATAAGGTTCGGCGGATTCTAGATGAGCTTCGTCCGGACGCCATTATTCATACATTCCCTTATCTGGCAGCATCCCAACTGTCTGCCGGCCCAGGGGAAGGGTCTCCGGTCTTTACAGTGGTGACGGATTACTGCCTTCATGGCAGATGGATACATCCGACAACAGCCAAATACTTTATCGCGGCTGACTACATCAAGGACGACATGCTGAAGGCTGGCGTCTCCAGTGACCGGATCGAAGTCAGTGGGATCCCGGTGCGTGATGCTTTCACGCATCCGCTGGAGCATATGGAATTGATCCGGAAACACGGTCTGAGGCAGAACCGGAAATATGTGATGCTGTCGGCGGGAGCCTATGGCGTCACGAGCCGGATTCGCGCCCTTATCAGACGGGTGCTCCGGGAGACCGATCTGGATCTTCTGATCCTCTGCGGAAACAACCGCAAGCTTCAGCACTCGCTGATGGAGCTGTACGGCGACAGCGACCGTGTTCGGGTGCTCGGCTATACAGATGACATCCATGAACTGATGTCGCTCTCTTCCTGCCTGCTGACCAAGGCGGGAGGCGTGACGTTGACGGAGGCTTTTGCCTTGTCTCTGCCGGTCATTGTATATAAACCGCTGCCGGGCCAGGAGGCTGGCAACGCCAAAGCGCTGGAGAGCCGGGAGGCGATCTTTGTAGCAGGCAACGAAGAGGAGCTGATGGACCGCCTGCGCCGTTTGGACTCCGATACGGCCCTTGACTCCCTGAAGCTGAAGATGCAAGAGCTCTCCAGGAACGACGCTGCCGGTGCTGTAGTGAATGAAGTGCTGCGTATGCTGAATGAACGGCCAGCCTACGGGTTCAATTCCGCTGACTCCACGCCGCCAAATAAGCAGCCAGAAACCGCACACAGCTAGGCCGGATTCCGCGCACAGCTAACCCGAAATCGAATTGACTATCCCAGTCTTCCGTTTACCGGATGGGTATTCCATGTTATGGTAGATTCATTCGGGATAATACAAACAGAAGAGAGAGGATATCAGATGATACGTAAGCTTTCGGCGGAAGATCGTGAAGAAGTGCTGGCCATGCTGGGAAAGGAGCCGGCACGCAATCTGTTTTTCATTTCGGATGTGGAGAACTTCGGATTCGATCAGCATTTTCAGGAGCTGTGGGGCGACTTTGGCGCCGAAGGGACGCTGACTGCAGTGCTACTGCGCTATGAAAGTGGATATTTACCGTACGCGCAGGGTCCATTTGACGCGGCGGGATTTGCTGAGATTATGCTGCGTGATCCCCATATGGAGATGCTGTCCGGAAGCTCGGAATTTGTGGAACTGTTCTTTCCCTTCCTTGAGTTTCGCAAGCGGAAGCAGATGTTCTTTGCGGAGCTTAAAGAGGTTAACCGGGAGTCTGCGGCTGCTCCGGGAGACGCAGTCATCCGGCGGGCGGAATTGGAGGACGTCGAGGCCGTATGCTCGCTGACCGACATCATTGAGGAGTTCGAGGTCAATCCCGAGAGATCAAGATCCAGCTTAAGACGGGCGCTCGAGACTGGAACGGGACGAACTTACCTCGTGGAACGAGAGGGAAAAGTGATCGCGACAGCCTCAACTACTGCTGAGAACTCGATGTCGGCAATGGTAATAAGCGTCGCTACCCATCCGGATTACCGGGGGCAGGGGCTTGCTTCTGGTGTGGTGAGCGCCTTGTGTAGCGAGCTTAACACAGAAGGCAAATCCTTGTGCCTCTTCTACGACAATCCGAAGGCTGCCTCTATCTACAAACGGATCGGCTTCCGTGATATTGGTGACTGGACCATGAACTACCGTTAATCGGGGTGTACGTAGCATTTATTTTCTCAGGACACTGGGCTTGACGCGCCCGGTGTCTTTGCTTTGTCTTTGCTGCTTCTCAAAAAATTTTTTCGTACAATGAACAATTTATTGCTTACCAGAGTCTTTTTCTAAGATGATTCTATGAATGGATGCATGACAAGCCCGAATTAGGTAATCATTTAGTCGCAATTGATTCATAATGAGAAGAAGGGAGGCGTGCATAATGCTCCATTTAACAATGCTTCTGCAGCATTATGGTTATGGCATTCTCTTTACGGCATTGTTTCTGGAAATGCTGGCATTGCCTTTACCGGGAGAAATGATGATGAGCTATGCCGGATTGTTCGTCTATGAAGGCAAGTTGAATATGGGCATGAGCATAGCCGTCGCTTCGCTGGGCGTTTCGGCGGGTATAACCCTGTCCTACTGGATCGGTTACCGACTCGGGAAGCCGTTCGTATTAAAGCATGGGCACAAGGTTCATCTCGGAGAGCCCAGATGGAGTCCATGACCCGCTGGTTCGCCAGATACGGGAATAAACTGCTCTTTATCGCGTACTTCATACCGGGCGTCCGCCATATTACAGGGTATTTCTGCGGGGTTACGCAGATGCCCTTCCGCCGCTTCGCGGGCTATGCGTATTCGGGGGCTCTGTTCTGGACAGGGCTGTTTATCACGCTTGGCAAAGTGCTCGGCCCCAAATGGGAAGTCTATCATTCCACTGTGAACCGGTATATGCTGATCTTCGGCCTTGGCTCGGTGCTTCTGGCAGCGGCCGTCTATGCAATTCGCCGCTACAAGACGAGAATGCTGAAATGGGCGGCGTCGCTGCTGCGTAATGCACTGCTTCATTTCAACTCGCTGGGCAAGGTCCGGTTTCTCGTTTTGGTTTCGTTTCTTGCCTTCGTCGGCTTCGTATCACTGATGCTGGGCTTGATTCAGGACTTCCTGGCGCGGGATTTCGATACCTTTGACGATTTGGCTTCCTACCTTATCACGACAGGCTTCGGTCCCGAGTGGAAAGGAGCGATGAACCTGTTCTCCCGGCTCGGTACAGCCGTATTTTACGGTCCGGTGATCCTGCTGGCGTCTTTGCGCATTGTGCTGCATAACAAAGACCGGCTGCTGGAACTCGGGTTTCTGCTATGGGTCGTACTGGGTGGTGAATTGCTGGATACCGGTCTCCGAGCGCTGTTTCACCGGCCTGGACCGGTGTTGGCAGGATACAGAATTTTTAATACATTCCCCAGTACTGAGACGTTGACTACCTTTATCGTTTGCGGGTTCTCTGCCTATCTGCTTGTACGGCATGCCTCTAGTCATACTACGCGCCTGCTGGCCTTCGCAGCGGTTCTACTGATCTGCCTTCTCGTGGGTCTGAGCCGGATTTACTTTCATGTTCAGTACCCGAGCGATGTCGCCGCGGGCTATGTCTTTGGCGGTGTATGGGTAAGTCTCAACATTACCCTACTGGAAGTGACGAGAAGGCTGCAAACCGTTGAACAGATTCCTTAATGAACTAACCCGTGTATGCGGCAGGAGTGAATACGCAAGTGGATGAAGAACTGAACCGACTGATACGCCGGGCAAGAAGCGGCGACCAGGTGGCTTTTTCGGAATTGGTCACCAGGTACAAAGGAAGAGTCTACCGCTATGCAGCCGGCATGCTCGGAGACCGGTCCGATGCTGAAGACGTGACTCAGGAGGCATTTGTGAAGGCCTATTTTTCGCTGGATGCACTTGATCATGATTATGCCTTCACTTCCTGGTTGTTCCGGATCGTCTCCAATCTCTGCAAGGACTATTTAAGAAAAAGAGGAAAGACGCGCAATGCGGAAGCCCCGCCTCCGGATGAGACGATCCCGGACCCTTCGCGGTCTGATCCCATTGGGAATTTATCGCTGAAGATATCTCTGGATGAAGCGCTCCGCCATCTCAGCGTCGATCACAGAGAGGTTCTTCTGCTGTATGATGTACAAGGGTTCCGATATGATGAAATTGCAGAGCTGGTGCATGTGCCGCTAGGGACGGTGAAATCCAGGCTGTTCGCGGCCCGGATGGCGCTGCGTAATGAGTTAAAGGAGGAAGGGCTGAAATGAGTAACCATCCGGAAAAGCATCCTGAAGAACAACTGTCTGCATACCTGGACGGCGAGCTGGGCGAGGAAGACCGGATGCTGGTGGAGTCCCATCTAAAGGAATGTCCGGAATGCAGAATGCTGGTGGATGAACTGCTAAGTAATCAGCACCTGCTATTATCGGCTTTTGAGTCGATGAGCCCGCGTGAAGACCTTGAAGCCTCGGTTGCTGCTCATATTTCTAAAGAGGCTCATCCGCTTCCTGTCGTGAAACGGACACTTTCCTTCGCGCTATCGGCGATTTCATTTTTTGCCGTGATCGGTCTAGTATTGGGGGCACTATACATTAAAATGTTCGCGGGAGCCGTGAAACTGATGAAGCCGCTGCTGTTCTTATCGACTCATCTGATTGCCGAAATGCCGCTGCTCATGGGCGTTGTAATTCTGTTCTCGGTGACCGCGCTGACGCTGTCAGCGGTTTCGCTGCTTCGGCTGCTACGGACAACGACAAGTTAAGAAAGGAGGTAAGGCGTTGCGTAACAAATGGATTGTCATCATTGCTCTGACGCTGCTGATTGCTTTCATACCGGGAACAGTATCGGCGAAGAGTCTGTTTGAGCATCAGCATACGACCGTTCCTGCGGGTCAAACGGTGGACGATGTATATATCGTTGGCGGAGACGCAGATATTCGAGGCCATGTGAAGGGGATTGTCGTTGTCGTGAACGGCAATGCGCTGCTAGCCGACACTGCAGTGGTTGACGGGATGGTGCTCGTTCTGGGCGGAGAAGTCACCCAATCGCCAGGCGCTGTTATTGGAGACGACGTGTATGGTCTCTCACTGGACAGCGATACTCAGAACAGCCTGCTGCTTGGCAGCGGACTTGTCCTGGGCGTGTGGCTGCTGCAATTAGGCGGCAGTCTCTTGCTTATCCTTCTCCCGACGCTCTTCGGCATAGCTCTCCGAAACCGAGTGAAATCTTTTTTGGATCGTTTTCCGAGTAAGCAAATGGGACGTACGCTGTACATTGGATTTTTCACCGGACTTCTGCTGCTTGCTCTGTCGATCTTGCTGATGCTCAGTGTCTTCGGCATCCCGCTCGTACCGGTTGTGCTCCTGATCGCTTGTATCCCGCTGATTCCGGGGGTTGCGGCAATTGGTTATAGGATGGGTGACAGCTTCAAGCTTGCGGAACATCTGCCAGATTGGCAAAAGATTCTGATCGGCAGTCTCATTGCCGCGGCTTTCTGTAATATTCCCGTATTGGGATGGTTGTGGCAGCTGTTTATCAGCTTGCTAAGTTTGGGGATATGCGTTCAGTGGGTTTCGCAGACTGCCAGGAAGCGGTCATAGACCTAATCCATTCGCCCAAATAGCCGAAATGCATTAGGCGAATTCATCCAAAAGCTGATTCAATTTATCATATGTAGCCAATAATGATTGTCTTTCGTCCTCTGTCAATTTCTCGAACAGTTTCGTTCGCAGATCTTTTCCCTTTTCTTGAGCTTTATTTAAAATGTTCAAACCCTCTTTGGTTATCTCCAGGTAGATGATCCGGCGATCTTCTTCATCAATAAGGCGAACGGCGAATTCCTTTTTTACAAGTTTTTCAGATAAGTGAGTGAGAGTAGGGGGAGTAAGGCCCAACGCCTTGGCGATGTCGGAAGGCCTGCTTTTTCCATTGTGGTTCAAATGAGCAAGAACAAGAATATGCGAGACGCCAAGATTTTCACTAAATTCTTTGTTCCAGTAGATCATTAAGCGGTTCGTGATCTGATCCATGGAATGAATGAGTTCGAAGATTGTCTGTTCTGTCATAGTGAATCCCTTTCTTGATGGAAGTCCCCCTCACTCATATTGGATAAAGGGGGACTTATTAGTAGTGTGCCTAATTATTGAGCAGAGAACCCTCCGTCAATGACCAATTCCGCGCCTGTAATGTATGACGATTCATCCGAAGCCAAAAACAGTGCAGCTTTAGCAATATCATCGGGCTGACCTAACCGCTGCAACGGGGTTGCTTGAATTAAGTGACTCAGGAGTTCTTTGGATGTACTCAGCGCTGAGGTCATTGGTGTCTCGATTATACCAGGAAAAAGTGTATTCACACGAACACCTTGTCGGCCAAAAGTCGTTGCAGCTGCTTTGGACAAAGCACGAACGGCTCCTTTAGAAGCGGAATAATGGTTAAAGCCTTGGCCGATCTGAGCTGTGTAAGACGAAATATTGACGATTGAACCTTTCTCCTGGGCTGCCATATAAGGCGCAATGTGTTTAACCCCGGCAAAAGGGCCATAACCGTTAATGGACAGCATCTTTTGCCAATCATTAATGTCGATATCCTGGTAAGGTTTTTCCGAAGAAATCCCTGCGTTGTTAACAAGGATATCGATTCTTCCAAAGCGATCATTCACTTGTTGAGCTAATATAACCCAATCTTCATCAGAAGCAACGTTTAGTTTCATGCCATACACATTCTTTTTCTGACTTGCCCGTTCGAGTGCCGCCTCATTAATATCCGCCGCAATAACAATAGCTCCTTCCTCGCTGAAAAGATCCACCATGCTTTCACCTATACCTGAAGCACCACCTGTGATAATTGCTATCTTGTTATCTAACCGTCCCATTATATATTCCTCCTTGATCGTTCAAAGATAAGTATTTAGATATCTAAATATTATATGTCTTAATTTTATCAAAAATCTGTTTTTTTCTCAACTGGCCTTGTGTAAAAAGTTTAGGAGATTGTTGGAACGGTGGTGGAACCGAGGTTGTGTTATTACATGGGGTCGAATCCATTCGAAATGAAGTAACGGCGACTGAGGTATGTCATGACTTGGATATGTATGGCTTGAGGAACATTAAAATCGGATCTCATAAAGTTCTGCTGTACTTGCGAAATTAAGTTTCACCTGTACTGCCGATTGATATAATTCAACTCCATAAAAAGCCCTTTTCACTTCCTATTGGGAAGGAGAAGGGCTGGAATAGAAGGCAGTAGCTATAGTTGAATTGTAATGGTCGGAGCAGAGATCGTCGGCTCTGTTGTGATCGGTGAAGAGACATTGGTAAGGTCTGTAATCACAACGTTGACCGGCGCACCAGCGGGAGCAGATGTAGTAGAGAGAACCAACTGAGTTGTCGACAGACTGGACAAGCCGGCTTCCTGAATTACGCCGTTTACATAGACATGAATATAGGCGGTAGAAGGAACCGACGGGAAGGCACTGATGGCAGCTCCGGTATCATCAAGAAAGCTGTCTGCTGGAATCGTCGTATTCGAAGCAGTGATCATGTCGGCTGTTATCGCAGCATTATACCGGGTAACAGCAGGTGTGATGGTGGTTGTCGCCGCCCCTCCAGTGGCAACAGGGGCAGAGGCGGTCGCCGAGACGAATAACTTGATTAGTGACGCAGCCATGTAGATTCACCTCCTTTCAAACACGGTAATCCGGATAAACTGGATAATGATTGGAACTCCTTTAGTTGGAATATCTTCTGAGAGCAGCAACAGCCGCCCCTTGCGTACGCGGTATAGCGATCCCGGCTGCAAGACGCCGTTGATAAAGACATTAGTTAGCGAGAAAAGCGCGGGATCCAGAATCCGGGTTAATCCATAGCCTTTGATCCCGTCGCTGTTGTGGTAGATCCTTTTTTTACCGTCCGAGACCGTATAGAATAGGGTACTGCTCGCCCGGCACATTTTGCGGCGCCGACGTAAGGCAGAGCGTCCGTTTCCTGAGCCGGCTTTGTTCATATTTTCACCTCGTTCCTCTTTGAGCACACTATGCTTAAATTATTTAGAAGGTATGTACGCATACCTAATCAATGGGTATAAATCGATTTAAATTTCATCCCAAAATGGGCTTTCAGCAGGTTGCCGAGTCTTCAAGAGTTGAAGAGATCTGATAATGAAAAAGGCGTGTAAGCGCTACCGAGGGGAATTGGCGATTTCACTGAAAACATTGCAAATTCCATATGAGATCTCCAAAGTTTTTCACTTCTTCACAAAACCCGTATTTTGTACATATGTACATATATCTAAGATTGCCTCTACCATTGGCATCTCAGATAATGTCGGAGGACAAGAACATATATCCTTAAAGGACAAGAACATGTATCTATTGTCGTAAGTATGCCTCTTTTCATACAAAAAGAACACTGATATCGATTAATCAGTGCTCTTTTAGAAATTGTATTTTTTTCACGTATGCATCAACATAGTTTTTTAAATCACTACCCTTGTAATTTATTGCTACATCTAAAGGAGTAAATGGCTTCATCCTTGAGATATTTCTTCTCTTTTTCATTGTATTATTCGGGCAGCTATACTTAGGATATACCATTACTTCTGGACTAACATATAACTCTAATGTGAGTGTTCTCTCTGATTTTTTGAAAATGGTTTGTTGTATATTTAAATGCAAGTTTTGTTTGCACTGATGAAACTATTTGTTGAACATCGTTCCAATTTACTCTCTTTTCGCGCTTCAAAACGTTTTCGGCACAGTTCAGCCAGGCATAAAATAATTTAATTCCAAATCGCAACGTCCATTGATCGTGAACCCAAAACAATGCATCTTTATTTATCCCTCGCTTTTTCTCACTTTGTGTGATGAATTCCTCAAATAATGTTTTGATCTCATTAGTAATAAAATCTGTGGCCAGTTCAAATCCACTCTTCTTAGTTCTAGAAATATCATCGCCCCTTGTGTTTTTACGGTGGAAATATTCTAGTTTTAGAAGTGTCTTTCTCCAGTTAACGTAGGCGTATGCATATGGGCATATTGTGGGAAATTCCTCATCTTCGTTTTTTAATAGATTCCAAAATTGATGTATACAATGTTTGTGACTTTTCAAAAGCGTCTTTCTTATGTAACGATCAACAGTATGAAAAATGTTTATGTTACGTGAATATAGTTCTTTGTTGAAATGTGAGTGGTAGCTTAAATCATCTAGTTTTATCAAGTTTTTATCATAAGAAAAATGTTCTGTTGCTATTTTAGGAGAGGATTCAGTTACTAAATTGATGTTACATTGATCAGGTAAAAATAAATATCGACTCTCCTCACTTCTGCTTTTTGACAACCAATTGATTACTGATATGTCATTGATCCTTATTTGAGTATTCCAGTTGTTCCATAATTCATTAGAAAAATCAACCAATTTGTAACCACACTTACATGTAAATGCTTCCTGCATTCGTTCATTTGATAAAAGAAATGGAAATATAGTTTTACATTGAGGGCAGGACTCAAACAATGGACAATTATGATATGGGCATTTTTCTATTAATCGAAATTGATGAAGCCAACTGTGGTGTCCAACACTCAGGCACTCGTTACACCATCTTAGTTGGGGAAAAAACCATGACGACGAATTAGAATGTCCAAAATAATCCAATGGAGATATTATCTTCTCTATTGAAGATTTAACTTTTTCAACAAACTTGTAATTAAATACTTCTGTTAACAATTCCTCATCAAACCCGCTTAAATCAAAAAACTCTCTCCGAATGTTGCCAATCATATAACCCTTTATCGCTTTTACATCTTTACTGCCGAGAATCTTTAATATATCATCTCGGTTTACTACATTAGCTAGAGAGAGTTTTTCAAATAATGACCACGGAGATTCAAATTCATTTACCCACTCTTTTCTCCAAATAGCATTCATATTTACACCTCCTTTACACACTTATACTAAAGCCATATAAATTTCCGACTCAACATACCCCGACATTTCTATTGCTTCTTTCCACAATGCGCTTGTTAACCAAAAGTGTTGATTTCCATGAGACCCATTTTTCTTCAAGGCGTTCTCTATGCTGAAGGCGAAATACTCCATGGGTATTTCAAAATCAGCCGAAACTCCATGCTCTTTACGTAACTCACTAAATAGACTGAAAATGGTCTTTGCATCTTTTTCTAATCTTTCCCCTCTACTATATCCTTCAGGAAAGAAAAATCGGCTAAAGCTCCATCCACTTTCAACTGGATAGGATGAAATTTCCTCATCATCATAGCATTTTAAAATTAACTTCATTTCTTCGATCGTGCGAATTCCATAAAAATGATGTTCATGTGTCATGAAACGTCCGATAATCTGAGATTTCTTTTGTTCCAGGAAAAAAGTACGACGAGATAACAGCTCCTCTTGCCCGACAGAAATAACAGACATACTTATTTTCTTCCTGTCCAATTCATTATAAATATCCATAAGCCAGTTATAGTGATATTCGGTTAATCGATGAGCCTCATCCATAATTAGAATGATTCGACGCAATCTTGATTTTTCAGCTTTTTCAAGCATTAAGTTAACAATTTGACGGCGCATCTCCGCAGGTTTTCTCTTTGCAGGAAACGGGAAATTAAAATCATTAAGAAGATCCAGGAAAAATTTTTCTTCACTGGGAACTCGATAAGAATTACTATTTGCAATCAAAATGGGTAAAGGGGCTCCAAGATCCGTTGGTAGATGTTCTATAGCAAATTTTAATGCTGATGTCTTTCCAATACGAGGTCTTCCGTACACAATCATACCTGGTAATTTTTGTTTTATATACTTTTAATAATTCTTCATAGATCTCATATTCTACATTCTCTTGCTGCTGCTTTGAGATTTGTCTAGCCCTTTCTAGTGCATCATTGCGTTCTTCTGCTTCCTGAAGTGCTTTGGTTTGTTCTGCAGGCTCATTTACGCGTTTCCTATTTTTATTAGAAGCCTCTCTTACCTGTGTCACTTTATTGGCTGCTCCTCTTTTTCCTAATGTTGCATTTTTCATCAAATAATCCGTGTAAATAAATACTGGATCGTCCCATGTTGTATAATAAATGATTTTCCGCTGAACCAAAGAGTTTATAGCCTTTCTAGTCTGTAAGGAATGGGGTGTTAATGACCACTTCCCGGCAGCAGTAAGATAGTCAAACTCACTACCATCTTCCAGATAAGCTTTAACTGTACGTAGGTCATCTACATTAACATGGAGATGAAGCTCCTTATTAATCAAATGTGCTGAATGGGCCAGTTTATCACTTCGATATTCAACACCTTCATACTGGATATATGGCTTTTTACCAGATGTGTGAGATCCGCGCACGGTCCGGGTAATAACAGTTTGCATAAAAAGCACCTCTGAACGTTTCTCTTCTTCTAATTGTCTTGGGAGTAAACCATTGTTCAAACGCTTACCAAGTAATTCTAGTGGGGATTGGTGATAAATCCCTCCATGTGGCGTCCCATTATAATCAGAAATCATAACATCAATCAGCTGTTTCAAATGTTCAAATGTCATATGGTATCTAATTGCGTTCTTCTCAGGGTTCTTTCTTCTTGGATCATCAGGATTGCTTCCAGTTGTGTTTGGCAGCCGGTGAAAGCCTGTCTCCTCAAGTGTTTTGAAAAAACGCTCAATAATTCCTCTTCTCATCGGGAGTGCAACCGGTCCAAGATTAGTAGCGCACCCAATCAGATTCTTTAATCGATCCTTCACCAAATTTGCAAGATGAGACTTAGCGTTATCAAAACAAATCACATCCCACACAGCCCAGGAAGTATTTTGTGGGTATACTTCGGAAGGGAATCCTCCCAATTCTGAGTACTTCATTCCATCTATTGTGATTTGTATTTTTTCATGAGGGATTACTGAATTACGAAAACATATCATAACATCACTCGCACTGTACTCTTTGCTTAAACTTATCGAATAACCAAAAACTATACGAGTGGCTACATCAATTAATGTAAGGATCCAAAATCGATCCAGTGTGACTGATACTAAATCACCTTCTGGGGTTACTAAATCAACAATGAAGAAACCGTCTATGCGATGAGCATCAAATTGTACTTTCTGGTAGGGGTGTAAAGTTGAAGGATGGTTCTGTTCACCTTCACCGGTATGTTTAGCTCGAGTCTTGGCATCTTGCCCATAGCGTCGATTTCCTTCACCAAAGTGTAGATACGCAATGCGATTTAAGAAACGTTGTAAAGCTTTTCTGCCCATGTTCTTAGTATTAAAAGGATATTGTGATAAAGGAATTTCCTTATTTCGGCATTGCTCAATAAATTTTTTATGAATATTCAGAGGTTTCATGGCTGGTTCAAGCGTTCGACGATGAGTTCCCAGATATAAGTCTGTTATTAAGTCTTTTATGTCAGGGTGTGTCTCTAACAGCAGATTAAACTCCCCTGTTTTTCTCGATTCATTTCGGTCTTCCTTTAGTACGTCAAGTCGGTATGATTTCACCTTTTTGTACGGAATCAATGCACGAAATCCCCATACGACTCCATTTTCGTCTAGGTCTATACATCTTTTTACTAATCTTCTTAGATTCTGAGGACTTATCTGGGTGGATCGTTGAATCTCTTTCATATCCACTCGCTTAAAATACATAACGATAGCATCTCTTCGATTCACGTACCTGTTCTTTTCTATTTCAGATAATCTGGAATCATCTACAGTTGGCCAAAGATCTGGATTGACTTGTTCCTGCAAATAACCGTCTTTCTCAAATAATCGACATCTGCTCAAGTTTCCAGACCTCCATCTCATAGTTCCAAATCATCGAATCAATATCGGCAGTAATTATTCCTTTGTAGTACAACCAATGACAAGAAAGAAAAACCTCATAAGAACTACATGTATCAGATAATTCATAGCAAATCTCTTTCATCGTTCTTTTTGTGCAGTCAAGAGATTTGGATACTTCTTCGATAAACATCGGATGTCTATGATTAATTACACTAGCTAATATTTTGATTCTGTTTTCAATGGAATACCTACCTGAGCGAATGGATTTCTCTGTCCTCACTTCATGAAGTTTTCCATTAAGCCTACACCATTCTTTTTGAGCTTCAAGTTGCCTCATGACACGGTCGTAATTCCGATTACTCGGATGAAGTTCTTTCTCATATTTAACTTCCACAAAAAGCTCAGACCCATTTTCATAAAGGCACATATCAAAAATAGTTCGATTCCGTTTTCCATTCAAAGTATAAGTAATCTCCAGTGGTTGTTCACAATATGTTTTTACCTTAGCATCTGTTTCAACGGTCACCCAATGATCATATTCTAAGTCGCTATATAAGATAACATCCCGGTAGCTAACTTTTGGCCCCATCATACCCCAGTAATTGTTACCGTATCTTTTACTTCTTGGCATGACGATTGGAGTATATGGAATCAAGGTGTGCTCCATAGAATCACATCCGCTCTCTTTTTTCGAATAATAAACAATTCGAATTTCTGAAGATTCTTTCATTACTTCTTGGGATTCTTTATTTCCGAATGTTCAGATTTTAAACAGCATTTTTGTTATTGACTTCAAAAATACTAAAGCTCTCTCTTATTGGTAATACTAATCTTAATAGATTAAGAGAGGAGTATTATGATGAGCGAATTCATGTATTATAAAATCATTGGTCAACTTATTAAGAGTAAAAGAGAAGAACGAGGCATGACTCAAGAAGAACTAGCAATACGAGTCCATATTTCAAGACCTTCAATAACCAATATTGAAGCCGGTCGTCACCTTATTCGAATCCATTATCTTTATCAGATTGCCACTTCTCTTGAGGTTTCTGTCCATGATCTTCTACCTTAGAATGTCTATCATTTGTTTTTGTTATGTCTTAATTGTACTTTCAATGACGCTATGGCTGAAAAATAGAGTTCTCTCATCTCAGAGTCGATTTTTTGGCTTGCATCTTCAATTTGGAATGCACCTTTTGTAGAGTCGATATCAAGTAACATAATTCTTGTTAAATCCTTACTATCGTAGAGAATTGGTATCTGCCATCCCTCTTCTCGCTGTGCTAACTCAAACCATCCATGCTTTATCATCATTCCGTTTGTGTAAAACACGTTTTCGAATTTTAAGCCAGATGGTGTAACTAAAGCAAATCCTAAGGTCAATGAGTTCTCTGTATTTTCCAATCCTATCACCTCACTATATAGTGTTGCCATTTACTACTAAATAATACGTATACATATCAAAAATATGTATTGATATTTATGTGAGTATGTATCGCTGTTGCCCCATTGTTTACACTTAGTTTTAGAGGTGTAATCATGGAAACTTCAGTAATTCAAAAAATAGGACAACGCATCCGTGATATTCGGAAGCAACGTGGATGGTCTCAAGAGGAGCTCGGTGAAAAGGCCGGCTTTCATTTCTCCTATATTGGTGGCGTTGAACGAGCTGAAAAAAATATTACTTTAGTGAACCTACTGAAGATCGCCGATGCTCTTGATGTTCAGATTATGGATTTGTTTATGTATACGAAATATCAAGAGTCCGCATTGAATGAAAAGGACGAATTATTGAATCAAATCATCCATACCTTAGTTTCCTTAAAAAAAAGAGATCTTCGAAAGGTTCAAGTCATGCTAGATGAGTTTTTCGAAAAATAGACCGATCACATGGCATAAATAAACCGCACCCTTTGCTTGGGGGTGCGGTTTATTTATGTTTGATATGGGAATGACTTTTTAGTATAAACTTTAGGAGGTGTTCCCATGCATACCATATGGAAAGGCGCTATCAGTTTTGGATTAGTTCACATCCCGGTGAAACTTTACGCCGCCACAGAGGAGAAAGAAATCTCTCTCAACTTACTCCATAAAAGCTGCCATGGTACAATTAAAAACCAGCGATATTGCCCAAATTGTCAACGATCCGTCGAGTCTGAAGAACTCATTAAAGGCTACCCACTGGATACGAATCAATATGTAACCTTTGAAAAAGAGGAACTCGATCAGATTCAAGAAGACGCTAGTAAGCAGATACGGATTATTGATTTCATGAAGGAAGAACAAGTCGATTTAATGTTCACGCAAAAGGTTTATTTTCTAGGTCCTGATCAACTTGGGAGTCATGCGTACTATTTACTTCTCAAGGCTCTTGAGACATCTAAAAGACTCGCAATCGCCAAGTTTACGTTTCGAGCTAACACGAAATTATGTATCCTGAAGCCGATAAATGGAAATTGCATTCAGTTGGCCACCATGCACTACGCGAATGAAATGCGGCCCGTAGAGAACGTCCCCAACCTCTCTAGTACCATTTCTGTAGATTCCAATCAGCTGAAGTTAGCCTTACAAATCGTCAAAGGAATGACAGGTACCTCCGATTTAAAATCATATTCCAATCCAGAGCAAGAACGATTGTTAGCAGCTATTCAATCTAAAATTGCCGGACAGAACATTGTTTTAAAGCCCACGCAAGAATCAGAGGTTGTTGTTGATCTTTTAGAGGCGCTTCGGGAGAGTGTCAGAATGAATAAAGGGAAAAACAAGGTGGCAGCCCCGAAGGAAAGTAAACGTGGGACCCCTAATGAAAAACTGGGATAGTCTTTTGCAAGCAAATGGATGAAGTAGCTAAGGATCCAAGTAAGGTGGTTCTTAGCTATTTTCATGTCCTTCCTGGACTTCTCCAAAAGATTACCCTCTGCCGAATTTTCTATATATCCCTCCCTGAATATACGAGCAAAACTCTAGTTTGTTTTTATAAGCTAATGCTAATATAACTATATGGACGTACTTAATTTGAAGATTATTATTGTAGGCTCTGTAGCTGCAGGAACCTATGTGGCTGCTAAAGCCCGGTGGAATGATGAATCGGACGAAATTATTGTATATGAAAGGGTCCAGATATTTCTTACTCCATCTGCGGGATACCTTATTATTTAGGGAATGAAGTCGATGACCTGTCAGAGTTGATTCCTCGAGATAAAAAGTGGTTTGAGGCTCGCTACCACGTCAAGATGGACATCAACCATGAGGACATTGTAAACGATCCGGTGAACCAGGCCATCCGTGTGATTGATTTAAGCAATGGTGCCGAGGTGGAAGAGACTTTCGATAAGCATGGGCTGGCTACAGGGGCCAATGTTACGATTTAAAGCAAAAGTTGAGGACCTCTTTCATCTGGATATGACCTATGCGCCTTCTTTCTCTAGCACGAAAGACCCTGTTATGTACACAGCGATGACCCTTCATAACGCGATCAGCCGCAATCGTCCTCTACTTTCTCCGGCAGAGCTGGTGGGCAAAGAAGACGAGTATCAAATTGTTGACACGCGTTCGAGAAAGCAATATGAAGCCAGTCATGTCCAAGGAGCACAGATATTTCACTTAGCGACCTGCGTGAGAAGGCTTCTACCTTAGATTTTCAGAAACCTACAGACACCTATTGCAACAAAGGAACAACCGGAAATGCAGCCCAGAATATTCGGGCTTTGAGAAGGTCTTTAACCTGTCGGGAGGCAACAAGAATTATCAAGTATATCGTCGTTACCTGAAATCATTCAATTCGTAAAGAACGGTTTATCTAGCTCCAATTCCAAATTTATAGGACTGTACTTTTGTCGCACAGTCCTATAAATCGGGAGTTATTGTATAACTTCTACGTGCTCAAAGTCCCTCGTCTATTTCATCTTCAGTACCTGCAGCCACTAATTCCTTACTGGCTTGCACAGCAACCATCTCCTCTAACTGAGCAATGCTTGTCCATTCAAGCGCGCCTTCAGGCGGAACTTTGCTATGATCCAGAAGAGCATCCAGCAGTTGTTCCACCTTTTCGAATCGTTTCTCATCGTGTTGCAAATGAACAATTGCATTGTAGGGTTTCTCACTACTTACTTCCTCCCCAAAATACGCTTTCTCAAAATTCCCCAGTGAGGCTAGTAGTCGAACATTTGAAGTATGCGGTCGATCCTGTATCGCTGCATATATTTTTTCGTTATGTGCCCATGCCGGATTTTTTATCGTTTTTCCCTTTCTTAGGGTTGTCGGTGTATCACTATCATGCAGGACAGAGTAACGAGAACCGAAATGATTTAAAATTTTGACTAATGAAATAATGGTCGCTTTTCCTCTTGCTCTAATAATATGTACATCCTTATATATACCCGGCTTTGTTGCCATGATGTGCTTAAACGCCGTATACTCCGTGTCGCCTTCAACGATAATGCAACGTCCTCCAAAGAAGAATTCGGCAACATAAGGATCAAAAATGTTCATTAGCTTTAATAGGGAGCGGTCTTCATCATCTAATTTGACTCTTTCCGGACGAAATACCGTTGTCCCGGAAATGTGTCCATTAATCTGTTCTACTCTTATAATGGTTGTGTTATCGCGAGAGACGTCAATAAAAGCAGGAGAGTGTGTCGTTACAATCACTTGCCAGTTTCCCGTATTCGGTAAATCGTATAATACCCGGCAAGCCTCTCTTACTGCGTTTGGATGAAGGCATAGCTCTGGCTCATCCAAAAGAAGGACATGAGGCCTATTCTCCTCACCTTCGATTGCTTCTTTTTTAGCCCCTTTTTTAGCCCCTTTAGTCACATTCGTTTCTGCAATCATTCGTAAGGCACTCCATAATAAGGTACGTCTTGCACCGCTCCCTTGACGATCCAGTGTGGTTAAATGTCCATTTTCACCATATCCCATCTTTAGCTGCGCGTTATTTACCTTTTGAAATAGATTAAGGTCACTCTCCGCTTCCTCTTCTGCCCGAGGATCAAATTTAACAACGTATCCGGGGAATACTTCACTAAGTAGCTCTGAGACCTGCAGCTCAATTTTTTCGATATGCGCAATGGATTCACTGATTACTTGCTGTCTTAATGTTGCGATCGTACGGAGCAAATGTTTGTATTGAGATTCCCCAGCCTCTTCTTGAACATCCTTTACTCTCTCTTTAATGACATTGCTCAGCAGTTTGACGATGACATCCGCTTGTACTTTAGGATCTGAAAATGCATCGATTCGATGCGGCTTTGGTCGATTATAATTTGCGACATTAGGTGCACCCCATGGAACCGCATCTTCTGCCCATACTTTTTTTTCAACATCGAAGCCCTGACGCTTGGGTGCACCTGGAGTAGCCCATGTCCATCTCTCCTTGACCAACTTTTCTTGGGTAATTGAATCCGTATGTATCCATCTCGCTCCAGGAGCATGATTCTGAACAACTGTGTGAAGCTCGATCATGGGAAGAGAATCTTGATGTACCACACCACCTGGAAAGTCATCTTCCTGCAGATTAGCTTCGTTCGAGCCCTCGGACATTGCTACTTCATAGGCCCTTAGAATGGAGCTCTTTCCGACATTGTTTGGACCTACTAATACGACAATCTTATCCAGTTCAATTGTGACTGGATAATTGTGACTGGATGATTGCCTATTCCGCGAAAATTCTGGATGATCAATTGCTTCAATCGAGGACGCTCTTGATTCAATGGTTCTATCGTACGCTGCTGCTCGTTCATTTCTATTCCTCCCATACATTCGTTCTTCACCTCTCAACAGTAAACTACCTAATTTTGGATTTCAATCTTTTTTAGATCGGTCTTCCATACCCTTCAATGCTCATTTCAGCTACGAATGGCGACATGCAAAAAGGACTATTTCCCTCTTAGGAAACAATCCCTTCATTACCGGCGTTCGAGAATAACTCCGCTATAGTCTTGACATGGTCCTTCAGGTTAACGCGCAATCAATAGGTGAACTTCAAATTCAATAACGCAGTTACCGGCAGGTTGGTGTATTTGAGAAGCAAGATGGTAATGGCGGAGAATTTATTGATGTAATGATTATGGAGAAACTGCTTTAAATTGAATAAATATATAACAAACGTGGGAGCTCTAAGCTCCCCACGTTTGTTAAATTACACCCTTGCTATTTCACAATAATCACCGGACATTGAACCAACTTCATAACCTTATGACTGACGCTACCCATTATCATTTCCTGAAGCGTATTCAGCCCCCGACTTCCCATGATAGCAAATTCAATGTTTTCTTGTTCAGTGTAATCAACGATAGTCAATGCCGGATCACCGTGAAGAATTTTCAAATGATAGATTATTCCATTTTGCTTTAGCAGCTCTTCAACCGCCACTAATTTTCTCCGTCTCTGTATGTCTAACTCTTCCACACGATAGGAATGCAGTACTTCATCTTTAGATTTAGAATAATCCGCGACATTGAGAACATCCACTTGGCAGCCTGGTGACAAACTCGCCAACTTTATTGCTTCTTGGGTAGCTCGTAGAGAGTTTTCTGATCCGTCCACAGCTAAGGCAACCCGCTTGTACATGAAATCCACCCCAATATAGAATTAATGTGTACTTAACTTTGCATTCACATCGTTATAAACAGCCAACTTGTCCACCGTCTTTTTACTTGCCGAGTTCAACCCCGTAATAGTGACTACATTATTGTTCTCACGATATTTAATTACTACTTTATCAATAGCGCCAACCGCAGAATCATCCCATATGTGTGAGTTTTCAAAATTGATAATGAGGTTTGTATTTTCGATGGAAAAATCAAACGATTCAACGAACCTTTCAACAGAAGCAAAAAACAACTGACCTTCTACATCAAACAACGTTTTATGATCAAGCTCACGTCTATAAATTCTAATTGTCGAGATCTTAGCTACAAACAAAATAGCGCTCAGTATAACCCCGGCAATAACTCCAATTGATAAGTCATGTGTAGCAACAACAAGGATTACGGTTACCAGCATAACAGCAGCATCACTTTTAGGGGCTTTACGTAAATAGGAGAATGACGACCAATCAAATGTTCCAATGGACACCATAATCATAATGCCTACCAGAACAGCCATCGGGATTTTCACAACCAAATCTCCCAGTAGGAGAATCAGAAGCATTAGAAACAATCCTGAAATTAAAGTTGACAATCGGCCCTCTCCCACCAGACTTCACGTTGATTACGGTCTGGCCAATCATCGCACAGCCGGCCATCCCGCCAAAAAATCCAGTAATGATATTCGCGATGCCCTGTCCTCTGGCTTCTTTATTTTTGTTACTGTCACTCGATGTCATATCATCCAAAATGGAAGCCGTTAGCAAAGACTCCAATAGTCCTACTATAGCTAAAGCTACAGAATACGGAAAAATAATTTGTAACGTCTCTAAATTGAAGGGTACATTTGGAATGAAGAACATTGGTAAGGACTGTGTGATGTTGCCAAGATCCCCGACAGTTCCTAAATTAATTCCAGATACGATAGCAGCTGCGGTTAATAGAACAATTGCAATCAATGGAGCCGGAATAGCTTTAAAGAACTTGGGCAATACGTAAACTATGAGCAAGGTAATGCCTACAAAAACATAAGTCATGGTAGAAATCCCAACGAAATGTGGAATTTGAGCCATAAAGATCAAAATAGCCAGAGCATTAACAAAGCCGATCATCACTGCACGCGGAATAAATTTCATCAATTTAGCTACTTTCAACAGTCCGAATATACACTGAATGACACCAGTCAATACCGTTGCAGCTAATAAGTAGTTTACGCCATGCTCTTTGACGAGTGGTACGATTAGCAAAGCCATTGCTCCTGTTGCAGCAGAAATCATACCCGGACGGCCACCAACAATAGCAGTGACAACGGCAATACAAAAGGAAGCATACAAACCGACCATAGGATCTACACCTGCAATAATGGAAAAAGCAATCGCCTCGGGAATCAAGGCCAAGGCGACCACTAAGCCTGCGAGCAAATCTCCCCGGACATTTGAAAACCAATCTTTTCTTAACTTGCCTAACACTTCAGCACTCACCTCATTGGTATATTTTTATGACCTTTAACTCTCATAAAGGTCAGTCCGCACTCAATCCATAAAATCAGTTTACCATCTTTATTCCCAAAAAGGAACCAAAATGGTTCTTCAATTTTAAATTTTATTAATTTGCGGTCTAAGAAGCGAGGTGAATAAAAGCAGTTTTACTTTCTGAACAATTAACTCTCTTGTATTTCCTTCTCGTTCCTTTTCTTGGGTTTAGGGCTAATTATGGCGAAAACACAGCCCAGTATCGGGAATAAGATCATGATCCAGAGAATCTCTGCATAACCTCCAAAATAATCAAATGCAAATCCAAAGGGTAAAGGTCCGAAAGCTGAGCAAACAACCGTTGAAGTCATGGTAATTCCCTGAATATTAGCAATGCTGGATCTACCATAATAATTGGGCCAAATGGTGTTTAAAGTGATCGACTCAAAGCCCGCGACAATCCCCCGTACCACACCGAAAACAAGCGCACTTGCCGCATCTTGACTGTAAATTAATATGAGCATAGTCAACACTTGACCCACAAAAACAGCAGCAAGAATATAATTCGTTTTAAATCTTTCATTCACAAATCCGGAAATGAAAGATACCGGAAAAGAAGTTAAAGCCATGAGGCTAAGCACAAATGCCGATAAAGTAGCATCAATCCCTTTAGAGCCAAAGATTGAAATCAAATGAAACGTTAACCCTGTATTCACCATTGCAGGTATGCCTACACAAACGAGTAAAAGCCAGAACATTCTTGTCCGCAGAGCCTCATTTAAAGTCCAGCTTTCCTCCAACACTTGAGGTCCGGTAGTACCGGTCAATTGGACCCGGTTGTCTGGCAACAAACCAACAGATTCAGGTGTATTGCGAATGAAGTAAAAGGCTAGCGGGGCAAAGATAAAACTCAATAACCCGCCCCAAAATAACCACGCCTCCCGGATTCCCCACTCTTGAATTATCCAGGTATTAATCAACGGAACAAATGAAGATCCGGCGAAAGTACCAATCGTCATTAAGCTAAAAGCTCTACCTCTGTGTGAGATGAACCATTGCGAGACTAAAGTAACAGGAATAAGTGTCATTGATCCTTGGCCAAAAAGCCGGGTCATAAAAAATCCAAAAAAGAGCATGATCGGAGTAAAAGCCATGCTGTTCCAAAAACAAGCCAAAGCAAGTATAATGGCTACAACGAATGTAACGTTGCGCTGCCCCCAGCGATTCACTGCCCTGCCTACAACAAATAAAAGCATCCCGGCCATAAAGGTAGCTGCGGAATATAAGCTGGATATGAGCGACCTGCTCCAATGATTTTGTTCGATGTATGCATTAATAAAAGTGGAAATGGAGTAAGTCTGGCCGGGTCCAGAGAAAAATAGACCAAGCCCGGCAATCAATACTATGATCCATCCGTAGAAAAATGGCGGTTGAAACGGAATTTTGTTTTTAGATATTGTATTCATACTTATAGTACCTCCATCTGATGTATTTCTGCTTCTGCACAGGTATTCATAAGTTCTTTAAGGAGTGAATGATATGATTAAAACGATACTCGTCGCTTCCGACGGTTCTAAGCATGCCCACCATGCAGCAGAAAAGGCGCTTGAACTGGCTAAACAGTTGGGTAGCGATGTGTCCATCACTTTATTTCATGTTGTTTCTAAAACCATTTCCAGAGGCGAACTAATTCATCACAATCTTAATATCAGAGCGATGCTTGAAGGGGATGCCCACCAAGCCCTCATGCGAACAGAGCTGCTGTTTAAGAAAGAAAACATCCCATTTGATCTTCAAGTCGTCATGGGTGACCCTGCCCAGGAAATCACACGTAAGGCAAATATAGAGAGCTATGATCTTGTCATCATCGGTAGCCGCGGTTTGAATAAAATGAAAGAACTGATTATGGGCAGCGTTAGCCGCGAAGTCGCTCATTCCGTATGGGGACCTGTGCTAATTGTGAAGTAATCCCCGTTTATAGGGTAGGGCATTCTAAATCTTCACCTCTGGAGAATTACCGTTTGTTTCTAAATATCAAGCACACCTAATGAGGGGTGCTTTTTTTCGTTAAGCACCCGTAGATGACCCGCAACCATTCCATTGCCTTTTATGGCTCTTCACTCTCAGAAAAGCCGAGTCCGTTTTTTATCCAATAAGATAAATAATAATAATTCAGGTTCTGTATGAACAAAGAGTAATTCATTGAAGTAAGCGTATTAATTCAACCTTCTCTCTATTTTACTAACCTATTCTCTCCGATGCTTAAGTACAGTTATAATTAAAATAATTTGATATAAATAAGTCCTATCTATTATAATTGAGTATAAATTAGATGCAACAATAAGGAGCGAATCCCACTTGGACGAGCAACATGAAATAATGACGATCGCTCAGGTCGCCAAATATCTGCAGTTAAGCGAAATAACCACATATAAGCTTGTGAATGAGGGTGTTATTCCCGCTTTTAAAATTGGACGGCACTGGAGAGTACAGAAAAGTGACCTTTCTGAATTGATTGAACGACTGAAAAAGGGGGAACGAATCTAACTGCTATTCAGATTGTATTTCACTATTCTGTATTCTCTGTTGACTCATTCTATGAACATCCACTCCAGAGAGATCAGAAAGGACAATACACGTGAATAAACCTTTGCTTGTAGATGCTTCCACAACTCAGAAAAAGAGCCGTCCACGTCCTCAGCCTGTACGCATTTTTGCGCTTGGAGGCCTCGGTGAAATCGGTAAAAACATGTATGGCATTGAATATAAAGATGAAATTGTCCTTATTGATGCCGGCTTAAAATTTCCGGATGCCGATATGAATGGGGTTGACTACATCATCCCTGATATCCGCTACCTGCTTCAAAAAGCAAAGAATATTAAGGCGCTATTCTTGACGCATGGACACGAGGATCATATTGGAGGTATTCCTTATCTCCTTAAACAGCTGTCCGTACCCATTTACGGAGGTCCTTTGACCCTTGGTCTAGTAAAGGCGAAGCTTGAGGAGCACCAGATCCTTCATCAGGCTCAGCTTCACACCATACAGGGTCATGAGATCATATCCTTTCGCCACCTGAAGGTCCATTTTTACCGGACGATACACAGTATCCCTGACGCCTTTGGCATTATCATAGAAACGCCCTACGGCCCTGTTGTGCATACCGGGGATTTCAAATTTGATTCCACCCCTGAGGGAATACCTGCTGATATTCACAAACTGATGATGATTGGCAGGAAAGGAGCTCTAGCCTTACTTGCTGACAGCACAAACAGTGAACGCGAGGGTCAAACCCCTTCAGAGCTGGCGGTAGGTGAGTCCATATTGGAGTCGTTCAGACAATGCAGCGGACGGGTTCTATTTGCCACTTTTGCCTCCAATGTTCACCGGCTACAGCAGGTAGTACGAGCAGCTGTGGAATGCCAGCGGAAGATTATTGTAATTGGACGCAGTATGGAGAAAGTATTCGCCATAGGACAAGAGCTGGGGTATATTCATGTGCCCGAAGGAACCTTGGTGGACAGCAGACGGATTAACACGCTGAAGGATCATCAGGTCCTTATCATCTGTACAGGCAGCCAGGGTGAAGTTAATGCTGCACTCACCCGAATAGCGACCGGTTCTCACCGTTCGATTCAAATTCAGCCGGACGATACCGTCATTTTTTCTTCGTCCCCTATTCCTGGCAACGTACAAAACGTAAACCGCAGTATTAATATGCTGATGCGTTCCGGAGCCAACGTTATTTATGGAACGATTTTTGATATTCATACCTCAGGCCACGGTTCACGAGAAGATTTGAAGCTGATGCTGAACGCCGTCAGGCCAAAATATTTTGTACCCATTCACGGGGAATACCGGATGCTCGTCAATCATAAACGGCTGGCAAAACAAGTTGGTGTTCCGGAAGATCAAATTTATCTGCTGGATATCGGAGAAACCTTGGAAATAACCAGAAACAAGGCAAGAAAAGGCCGGAAGGTTCCTGCCGGTTCTGTATTCGTGAGTCAAAACGAACTACGCTACCACGAAAATGAACTGATACAAGAGCGGAACCAACTCGGAACTAACGGGGTGGTCATCGCCGCATTCACCATCAAGAAGAACACTAAACAAATCGTATTTGGTCCTGATTTAATCAGCCGGGGATTCGTCTACATGAAGGATGCAAAGGCCCTTTTAAAGAAGGCAGAAACCCAGCTGAAATCATCCTTAAACACATTGGGGCAGCAGCATAGATACACTCATGCGGTCTGGTACGATCACACGGTTGAGGTTTTGAATCTATTGTTTGATCAAGAATTAGGCCGTGCTCCCGTCATCCTACCCTCTATCCAGGAACTTTAATTTATCTGAAAAGGAAAGTGTGCAATGAAGCTGATCAAAAAAATGATTCACCAAGATGTACAAAGCATTGAAGGAAACATTTACGAGCGGAGAGCTGCACGAGGGATTATCTTACGGGGTACAGATATCCTCCTTCTGTATACCAAGCGGTATAATGACTACAGCTTCCCCGGAGGCGGCGTAGAGTTAGACGAGGATCTGCTGACTGGACTTCGCAGGGAGCTCGCTGAGGAGACGGGAGCCGCTAAAGTAGAAGTCATTCGTGAGATCGGTTATATTGATGAATACAGACCCCACTACAAACCGGAATTTGATCTCATCCATATGCTGTCTTATTATTATGTCTGTTCCATTGGAGAACAGCTTGGGGAATCTAAGCTTGAGGATTATGAGATCACAAACGGGATGTCTGCCGTATGGATCGATATCCAGGAAGCTATTCATCATAATCGGCAGGTCATTGCCAACCAAGAAGCATCCATGGGTTTCTCTATAGAACGGGAAACGTTGGTGCTTGAACTGATCCTTGAAGACCTTCTCCGTCAATCAGCTTGACGCGCAGAATCAAAAAACCAACCTCAACACAATTTGAGGTTGGTTTTTTGAATTAAGCATTCTCAAGTTTCTCGCTATTTTACAATCATTACAGGACAATGCACTCTTTTTACAACCTTATGGCTGACACTTCCCAGTACCATCTCCTGGAGCGCATTTAATCCCCGGCTTCCGATAATAACCATCTCCACTTTTTCCTTGTTGGCGTAGTCAATGATCGTCGGACCTGGTTCTCCATGCAGGATCTTTAATTTATACGCGATATTTCCTTGCTTCAGTATTTCTTCGACAGGCGCCAGCTTTTGCCGTCTTTTCAGCTCCAGCTCCTCTCTGCCCTGGGTGTGCAGAATTTCACTCTTCGATTTAGAGAAGTCTGCAACGCTAATCACATCAATCTGGCAGCCTGGTGTTAAAGACACCAGCTTCACCGCTTCTTTGGTTGCTCTCAGCGAATTCTCCGACCCATCTACAGCTAATACGATCCGGTTATACATCCTTCATTCACTCCTGAAGTCAAATTAGTGGGCACTTAACTTTGCATTGGCATCATTATAAATAGCCAGTTTATCAACGATCTTTTGGCTTGAGGAATTCAATCCTTTAATTTCAACACGGTTATTGTTCTCTCGATATTTAATGACTACCTTATCGATCGCGCCAACGGCGGAGTCGTCCCAAATATGAGCGTTCGAGAAGTCCACTATAATATCGGTATCCGCTGCTGTAAAATCAAAGGTGTCCACAAAACCGTCTACAGAGGCAAAAAACAGCTGACCTTCGACTTCGAATATGGTTTTCGCTTTTTCCACGCGTTTCCGGACTTCAATATTGGAGATTTTGGAGACAAAGAAGACCGCACTCAAAATCACCCCGGCGATGACACCTTTGGACAAGTCATGGGTAGCCACCACGATAATAACCGTTACGAGCATCACCGCTGCGTCGGTTCTTGGGGCTTTTAACAGATAAGTAAACGAGGACCAGTCAAAAGTACCAATGGATACCATAATCATAATGCCTACCAGGACAGGCATAGGAATTTGCACCACCCAATCGCCCAGTACAAGAATCAAGAACATCAGGAACGTGCCCGCCACCAAAGTTGATAGTCTTCCTCTTCCGCCTGATTTGACGTTAATCACCGATTGCCCGATCATAGCGCATCCAGCCATACCGCCGAAGAAACCGTTGATTACATTCGCGATTCCCTGACCTCTGGCCTCCCGGTTCTTATTGCTGTCCGTTCCTGTCATATCATCCACAATGGAGGCGGTCAACAGAGATTCCAGCAGGCCGACAATAGCTAGTGCAATGGAATACGGGAAGATGATTTTCAGTGTCTCCAAATTAAACGGAACATCAGGAATAAAAAAGGATGGCAGCTCTTGCTTAATAATACCGAGATCCCCCACTGTGTTCAGGTTAACCCCCGTGAAAATGGCTATTACCGTCAATACAAAAATGGCAATCAGCGGAGCAGGAATCGCCTTGAAGAATAAGGGAACAACATATACAATGGCTAACGTGATCCCGACAAAAACATACGTCATCCCGTTAATTCCCCAGAAATGCGGTACCTGGGCCATGAAAATTAGGATTGCCAAAGCGTTGACAAAGCCAATCATGACCGGTCTCGGAATAAACTTCATCAGCCTGGCAATCTTGAGAACTCCGAATACAAGCTGGATCACGCCTGTCAGTATCGTTGCCGCAAGCAGGTACTGAAGCCCATGCTCCTTGACTAGAGGAACCATAAGCAATGCCATGGCTCCTGTAGCTGCCGATATCATACCTGGCCGACCGCCTACAAAAGCAATGATGACCGCAATACAAAAGGACGCATAAAGGCCCACCATAGGATCAACACCGGCAATAATCGAAAATGCGATGGCTTCCGGAATCAGTGCCAATGCCACGACTATCCCTGCCAGAACATCTCCCTTCACATTAAAAAACCAGTTTTGTTTTAGTTTCTCAATCACTCTGTTTTCCACCTCTTGTTTTTTCGGCAATGCCATCTAAGGATGTCAGACCGATTTTCTACAAACAGTTTAACATCACTCTTCCCTAAATGGAACCTTTTCGATACAAAAAAATATGGTATGATAACGGCAGGTTTAAAAAGTAAGGAGAGTACAGAATGCGTATTGGATATATGAGACCTTATCAGGACGATCTGAATGTTGAAGCACAAACTCAAATGTTAACCTCTTTCGCATGTGATACCTTTGTTATTGAAGAACACGCATCAGCGAAGCGAAGAACCCATCTTAACCATATGATGAACAATTTAAATCCTGGAGATACTATCGTAGTTGCTAAATTGTTCGCCCTTGCAGATTCTACCCGTCACCTCGTGGAGCTGCTCGAACTCCTGGACAGACAGGAAGCTTATATATTCTCTATTACAGAAAATATAGACACGGGTAAACCCGAAGGATATTCATTTAGCGATATTGTAAAGCACTTGGTTGAGTTTCAAAGCGATGTAATTAGTGAAAAAACCAAAAGAGGACTCTTCGAAGCGAAGCAGAAAGGGAATGTTCCCGGCCGGCCCCGGAAAGCTGATGAAAACGTGGAGAAAGCGATCCTTATGTATCAGTCCAAAAACTATACGCTAGCTGAGATTAAAGAACAAACTGGAATCAGCAAATCGACCTTGTACCGATATTTAGAAAATTAATTGTATTCGTGATGAACACAGATAAACTCCTGCCAGATGGCAGGAGTCTTTTACGACATCTTCAACTCTATCTTTGACGTTTGGCTATCTTTTGATGAATTTATTTCAGAGTCGACCGTATTACTGAATACAATTTTTATAGGTGGAGCTATCAGGGTTGCAAGGATTATCGTTATAATAAAGGTTGTGAAGTATTCAGGGAGAAGCAATTCAGAATGCATTCCTGTGGCAGCAATGATTAACGCGACTTCACCTTTGGATACCATACCAGAACCTTTGGCAATTGAAGAACGAGCATTGAATCTGGTTGACCTTGCCCCTCCTGCACCTGTCCCGAAAAAGCTGGTAAGAACGGCAAGCAGAACAACAACAAGCACATCATCTACTACGGCTGCTCCCAATATGGTTGTAGCTTCCCTTGAATCCAGCCGGTTTATTTATACCTGCACCGTAATACTTACTGAAGTTACACTTAACAACACTCCAGGAACAACGAATGAGCTGAGGATAATCCGAACACCTCCCCTGCTCCAAATCCGCCAGCTAAAGGTAACATAATACACCCTACCGCAACCGCAAATGCCGGCTTCCAATTCTTCTTTATCTGCTCCAGATCGTTTTCAAGTCCGGCCATAAACATAAGTAGCAAAACGCCAATCTCGGCAAAGAAATGGATAAACTCCCCTTCATCTATCCAGCCTAAGTTGGCAGGCCCTAAAATAATTCCTATAATTAATGCAATCGCGCGTTTATTAAGATTAGACATATATCAATTCGGCAATAGATACATGTTCTTGTCCATTTTCGGCAATGGATATATGTTCTTGTCCTCTTACACCCGTCCAACAATGATGACACAAAGTTACCTACATAAATAACACAAAGTTACCTACATTGTTATATTACAATCAAATGTTTACTCCGGCTCTCTGCTCCATAAATGAGTAAAAAATAGACTCCTACCAGGGAAATGTAACTTCTCTGGTAGGAGTCATTAGCCTTTCGGCATTTATTGCGAACTTCTCGCCTAATGCATAGGTGAATTATGTTACCTTATGCAAAGTCAGTCAAGACAAAATCAAAGCTTACCTCCACAAATTATACTGAACAAGAAGCTTTACTAAATATAATACTCGATGAACTCCTCGCTGTACTTATGCCCTGTTTTTTTCTGAAATAGTGCTATAAAGAGTGCAGCAGCGCTCAATAACCCTATAAGCACAAAAGAGATTCTGAAAGCCGTAATATTTGATGATTTATTAGTAGCTGGCAGTAACCTGAGTGAGATTTGGTATAACATCCCACTTAGTGTAACACCCATCCCCATGCCAATCGTCCGACTCATATTTAATGTTGCACCTGCGACCCCTAGTCGCTCTTTAGGAACACTTCCCATGATATGACTGTTATTGGGTGGTGTAAAGATCCCCATCCCAACTCCAACTAACAAAAGACCTGAAAGAAGAAGCGGAATATCACTCTCTTTCTGGATGAAAGCCAGTAAAATGCATCCTGCAAAAACTGCACTCATTCCCATAATTGCTGGGAAGCGAATCCCAAATCGATCAGATATGTAACCGGAAATAGGTGTGAAAACAGTCATGCCGATCGGAACAAATGACAAGTAGAATCCGGTCATCGTAATGGTCGTGTGAAATTCGCTTTCGATTAAAAACGGACTAAGCAGCAACACACCATACATCGCCGTAAAAGAAAGAAAGCTTGCAACATTACCAGTTAAAAAGATACTATTCTTAAACAAATTCAAATCAAGTAATGGAGAATTAGAACGGCGCTCTTCTCTGATAAACGAAGTTAGTGCAAGTAAACCTGCGAACAAACATAATGTAATAATTGGTGATGTCCATCCTGCGCTCTCTCCCTTGTTCAACACATATACGATCATGACTAGAGCAGAGACAAGAAATAAGACTCCCCAATAATCGAATGGTTCTCGATTCCTGGCTTGTGTGTCTTTCGGAAGTAAAAGTACAGCAAGGATTGTTCCTAGGATACCTATTGGAATATTGACAAAGAACAGCAAGCGCCAATCGCCTATCGAAAGTAAAGCTCCACCAATTACTGGACCCAGGCTAAGTCCAATCCCTTGTGCACTTGCCTGAATGCCAATAGCCTTTCCACGATGCTTAAGTGGGGTAGAAGCGGTAATAATGGAGACACTATTGGCTTGTAACATAGCTGCTCCAATTGCTTGCAACACCCTTGAAAGTAACAGCATAGTTAAACTAGTCGATATTCCACATAATAAGGAACTGAACAAAAAAACACTAAAGCCAGCTGCATACATCCAGCGGCGGCCAAACATATCCGCTAGTCTCCCAAATGGAATAACAAGCGACGCTAGAGTTAGCAAATAAACCAGACTAATCCATTCCGCATCAGACATGCTTATACCAAATTGCCTAACCAGAGTGGGTAGCGCAAGATTGATGATACTTGCATCAAGAGCGGCCATAAAGGCACCTATACATACCGTAAAGACAACCAGCCAATGGTAGCCCTTCCGGTTGGTAAGACTTTCAGAAGGACTATATGTAAATAATTTCATTGAATGCATTTGTTATTATTTCCCCTTTGAGTGTTAATCAAATATGAGAATAGATCTAAGATTAATCATACGATGCTACACATGTTCATTATCAGCTTTCAATACTTTATTGTGAGGTTTTTTTGTAGTATGGGATCTGTATATTTAATAACAACAGATTTCGACATTCTCCGGATTGTTATAAAAGAGACGGAAGCCAAAATTATGATTATGGCTAAAAGCTGAGAAATTCGAATATTCCCACCCTCCATTGCTCCCCACCCGAACGAGGACATAGGGCTCCATATTGTTTTCAATGCAATGGCTAGCCAGTTTGGCCCATGGAAGACTAAACTATCTGTACGAACTCCTTCTATAAAGAAGCGGCCGATTGAATACCAGATTAAATAACCCATGAATACTTCTCCGGCACGCACATAAGGAATTCTTCGAAGTATCAATAATAAAATCAATCCTGCGAAACTCCAAACCGATTCATATAAAAAAGTGGGATGGAAATAAGCATTCCCAATATGCATTTGGTTTACAATCCATTCGGGAAGATGTAGCTTACCCTGCAGAAATTCCTTGGATACAGTCCCCCCATGAGCCTCCTGATTGATAAAGTTCCCCCATCGTCCAATCATTTGACCAACAATCAAACCTGGAGCACAAATATCAACAACGCGCAAAAATCCATATCCTTTCCGACGGGAGTAGAACCAGCCTGCAAGTAAGGCGCCAATCAATGCCCCATAGATTGCAATTCCTCCATGCCATATCTTGATGATCTCAAGTGGATTGTTTTTGTAATCGTCCCATTGAAAAGCCACGAAATAGATACGGGCACCCACCAATGCAGAGGGAAGTCCTATCAATACCAAATCCATGAAAAAATCAGAATGTACTCTAAAACGTTTGCCTTCACGGATGGCAATTAGAAGTCCGAGTAAAGCTCCTATCCCGATAATGATTCCATACCACCGAACGGTCAAGGCTCCAAGCGAAAATGCGATGGGGCTAATGATGATGTACATAAATTTCCTCCCTATTCACTGATGTGATCGATTTCAAATGCAATCTGTTCCTGCAAATAGTGCAGTGTCTCCTTTAATTCAATAATCTGTTCATCGGACAATCCTCTGCTTACCTTCCTGTTCACATGGTCAGGGATTGGCTGAACTTGACGGATAAGCTCTTTTCCTATTTCAGTAAGAAAAATCCGATATGAACGACGGTCCACCGGATTCACCTCTTTGGTTACGACTCCGCGCTCAACCAGACTTTCGATGATTCGGGTAATGGTCGTTTTATCTTTGTCTGCCATGTAGGATAGATCTTTTTGGGCTAGACCATCATGTTCCTGAAGATGTTTCAGTACATTCCATTGCTCAGGTGTGATATTGTACGGTTTTAAACAAAGCGCCATAAGATATTGATAATTTCGATTCACCCGGTAAAAAATAACTGCTAATTTCTCTGATGGATGTTTTGACACCAAGGCCAGCTCCTTACAATAACTATGATTATGCTCTAAGTAACCCAATAAAACGGTTCCCCACCCCTCAATTATAATGTTTTAAAACTGGTTGGCAAGCTTACTATTTTATCGCTTGTTTTTTGTGTTTGTTGTTTTTTAAAAAATCACCTACTCTTGAGTTAAGCGATGAGATTGCTACTCCCACTTTGATCTGCCGTAAATACTGCTAGACTCCCTTTTGTTCCTGCTCTTCTGTTCCCATTTTTATTGGTTTCGTTGAAGCAGGTATTCCACTCGGCGTTACCTTCTCATTTTTGATTACCTCACCAATCGTTAACGAAGCTGCTTTTGCTGTTCTGATCGCTTCTTTCGGCTGGAAGATTGGATTACTTTATGTATTACTTGGTATATTGGTCGGGGTTGTGGGCGGTATTGTGGTTGGAGCACTTCATATGGAGAAACAGGTGGAAGAATACGTATACCAATCAGCAGCAACGAATGAAATTGAAATATATCAGCCAACGCTGAAAGAACGTCTGATCTACTCTTAGGAGGGTGTTACGGATATTATCAGACGGGTATGGATCTACTTGCTTGTCGGGATTGGAGTGGGCGCATTTATTCATGGTTGGGCTCCCTCGGAAATGCTTGCTAAATATGCTGGACCGGGCAATCCGTTTGCGGTCGTCATCGCCGTTATACTTGGAATTCCTTTATATTCAAATGCTCTGGGTACTATCCCGATTGCAGAAGCATTAATTAACAAAGGCGTTGGTATGGGAACTGCACTGGCATTTATGATGGCTGTCACGGCTTTATCTTTGCCTGAAATGATATTGCTGCGTAAAGTCATTAAACCCAAATTAATTGGAGCATTTGTTCTTGTTATGTCTTCAATTTTATCATATAAACCCAGGGAGGAATTAGAATGGAAATCAAGATCTTAGGAAGCGGATGTTCAAATTGTAAGAAGTTAGAGGAACGTGCCCGTGACGCTGTTAAGCAACTGAAAAAGGAAGCCACATTTGTGAAAGTACAGGATTACAAAGAAATTGTATCCTATGGTGTTATGAAAACCCCCGCTTTAGTGATTGATAATCAAGTGAAGGTCATGGGTAGATTACCGTCTGTGGAAGAACTGAAAAAGCTTTTGGCTATAAAAGCATAAACTATCACATTATTCGATAACCTTCCCGTAATTGAGATTGCTTTTTGTAATGTACGCATAAAAAAATCCAACTCCAGTATAATTTAGGGTTGGATTTATTAGTTTCCTGTAGAGCATTCAACCCCCAGGCTTCCGAGGATAATCATTGTAATATTGTATAGTATTTATATCTCAATATCATGATGTTTTAATGTAAGATTAAACCAATAAGGAAGTGAACTCTGTGGAAGAACACTATATTAGAAAAGCGGAATGGCTTAAAATTATCGCGCATCCTGTTCGCCTTTGTATTATTCAAGGGTTGATCGAGAAAAATAGCTGTAATGTGACCGAAATACAAAACTGCTTGGAGCTTCCTCAATCCACCCTGTCCATGCACTTACAGAAGCTGCGTGGTGCCGGTATCATTGAAGGGTCCAGAAAAGGACTAGAAGTTATCTACCAAATCAAGGATCCGCAGGCTGCGGAGCTGATTAAAGTTTTATTTCCGCAAATACAGTTCATGGAAGTGGTTGAATAAAAATTACTCATCACCACTAACCTCTTATTTCCTTTAAGTTAATTTATGTTGGAGACTGCCCGAGCCGCCAGCATGCAGTAGCAGTACGAGAACCCAGAGCAATACAAGCGAACGATGGACTGAACTCCACTTGTTACGAAATGATAAAGAAACCGTACCCGACGATCATTAGCAAAATGACGAAACCCGCGAGACCGGTGTAAATACTGTTATCCTCCTGTTTGGTAATCGAAAAAAAGATGCCGTGAGCTACAATAACTATTAGGGTCATCCATCCAAGCAGTATGTGCACTGCATACAATTACCGCCAATTTTCGAGCAGCTTACATGTGGGCAAGCAGCCGTTCAGCACATCCAAATAAAACAATCCTAGTACCGACTGGTACTGGACAGTAGTTAATATGAAATCCACTCCATTCAATCAGAGCTTTATAACAAAATAGAAATTATATTACTGACTTTTATCTACACATGAGATAAGGCGCTTCTCGATATCGGACGCGATAGACATTAACTTGTCATTTTCTATTAGCCCGATAAGACTTGTTGGTTTCGGCAACCCGATCTTGGTAGTACCGTTTTCTTCATACACCACAAGCTTGCATGGAAGAAAATAACCAACTAGAGCATTTTCGGACAACACGCGCTTCGCTTCAACCGGATTACAAACCTCCAGGATATGATAGGTCATCTCAAGTTCGACCCCTTTTTCCTGAAGTTTCTCCTTCATATCCATTTGCCAAAGAACGCCGAACTTCTCTGCTTTCAGGTTTTCTGTAAGCGCTAAGATTGCTTGTTCAGGTGTTTTGGTGGTTTCAACAGTATAATGGAACATGATACTTCATCCTCCTGTTGTCATTTTTATACGATCAGAACATAGTGAGGTCCTAAACGGATGAATCCCTTATCAGCGTTTCAGTTTACCGCTCCAGGCGCTCAAGCCACCTTGCAGATGAACAAGGCCTGTATAGCCGTTTTTCAGTAGAATTCTTGCCGCATTCTTGCTTCTTATCCCACTACGGCAGTATAGAAAAACATCTTTTTCCTTAGGGATTTCCCCTAAGCGACCCGACAGTTGGGATAATGGGATGTTCTTCGCCCCGCTGATATATCCAGTCTTATACTCTCCCGGCTCCCGTACATCTATGAGCATCCGTTTCTCAGTGCTCTCCAGCACATTTTGGAAATCGTTAGTGCCCAGTGCCTTTAATCCTTTGGCCGGTCTTACACGGGAATAGACAAACCAGAGCAACAATATAATCACTGCTATATTAATGATTGAACCTGTGTTCACAATGCCTTCCTCCTTTTGAGGGTGTTTTTTGAAAGCATGCTTGTGTAGACAAAACATCACCTTGTATTGCATATAGACTACGGAATCCATGCTTACGGAGGATTCTTGCTGCTTTGTTGTTTTGGTACCAATTGTTGGACAGAATTAGTACATTATCATCAGGAAATAGATCTTGTTGCCATACATAAAGAAGACGCCCTAAAGATATATTTATCGACCCGGAAATATGTCCTTCCAAATAATCCGAAGCATCCCTGACATCGAGCATTTTCAAATTTAAACTTTCCTTAGCTTGGACCCAGTGGTGAACATTTATATAGGAAAGTGAACGAACGGGCCACAACTGGCGCAATAACCATAAGATCACTGCTCCAGTCAAAAAGTACAAAAGTGTTATCATGTTGTCCTGTCCTTTCAATAGCGCTGCAGCTGCTGATTATGCCTCCAGTTACTGCAGTACTGTCCTGTAAGGCTTTATTCACAAACCAATACATCCGTCCAGGCATTAAGCCCACCGGTCATATTCACGACATTATATCCTTTTTCATTTAGCAGTTCGCAAGCCAGACCGCTCCGGCTTCCGCTTCGACAGATGACAATGGTTTCTTGTGCAGGATCCAGCTCCTGTTGCCGTTCCAAAAGCTGTCCAAGCGGAATATGCTTGGCAGCGGCGATGTGTCCCTCTGCCCATTCTCCTAGTTCGCGAACATCCAGCATAATAAGGGACTCCCCTTTCTTGAGCTGCGCTGCTACCTTCTGGGGTGTGATTTCTTTTGAAATTTTGAATGCCATGTTAATCTCTCCTTTATTCTTTTTATTATTAACTCAACTTTCGCAGCTCAAATCTCCAAACAAACCCTTGATATAGCTGGGTAAACCGGAGATCCATTCCTGTAGTTGACAAAAAATAGCTGTTGTATTCTTCTTGGTTTTCGCCTGGGACATTTCGAGAAATAAACTCATAAGCTGCTGAAGCGCGGTCTGGTAGTCCAAGTCGCGGACTTCGTCGGTAAAGAGAAAGAAGAGTCCTCCAAGTGTCCGGTCGTCACTTGATTGACGCCGTTCGTATTCCATCGCTAAATATCGGCTAAATACAATCGTCGTATGGCTAATCAGCCCGTCAAACGAACGGCCCTGAAATTCAGTGCCCAATTTCAAATAACTTTTGGTGACTTTGAAAAAGGTCTCTATACTCCAGCGCATGCCGTAAATCCGTACGATTTCAGCTGCATCCAGCGTCACATCGGTACTTAAAATAGCCAACCACTCCCGTTTTTTATTCCGGTTGCGGACAAACACAAGCTTCACCTGCAGACCGCAGGCGGTATGCACGATGAGCGAGCCTTTAATGTCTTTGGCATTCGATGCGGGCAGGCTTTGAAAGACCTCGCGGAGTGTCATTCGCTTACCGTGAACTAGGTAGCGTTGTTTCATTTCCTTTACCATACCAATCACAGGAAGCCCTTTAGCGGCAAGCTCACGAAGGAGTGGAGCTTGCGTAAACCAGCTGTCCATAAGCACGTAGTCGGCGGTGAATCCTGCACGTAAAGCCCGTTCTAGCAAGGCTACGACAGCATCCGGCTTCCGGGAAAAGGCCTCCAACCGGCGCTTGTAGCCGTGACTTCGTTTGGACAGATTCGAAGCCATTTCACACAACCGATTGGTGATTTTGGCAGAAGAGAGCATGACAAAATCAAGCGGAGCAAAGCTAAAACCGTCCGACCAACCTAGGGTTAGCATCGTGTAGCCTTTGGTGAATTTGCCGGTGGAATGGTCAAAAACCCGTGCTAACAACTCTGCTTTTTTGCTCCGGTTTCGACTCAAAACGGAATCGTCGATAATGAACACACGTACGCGCTGAGTAGAAATGAGCGATTCGAAATGGCGCACGTTCCGAAGACTTAAGGCTTGTAAAAAGCGACGCCACGCAAAAGAAGCTTGATTCAAAAACCGATAAATAACATCTTTGCCGGGAAGATCTGCAGCACGGTCACTTTCCAGAAGGCGAAACCAATTCTTCCCTTCGAAGACCAGGGAGAACACGATTTGAAAAATTGCTAGGCTCGAAAGACCGAACGATTTGGAAATACCTGCTTGTCGTAAGGTTTTCCCGATTTGAAGATTGGCAAAAAGTTTGGAAAAGCGAGACTGTTCAGACAGGGAATGTTGTTGTAACATAGGGTTGCGCACCTTTCTTGTTGGCATGTGAGCTCGACACTTCCATGATACCAAACAAGCGAGGTGTTTTTTGTCAACTTGGCTAAATATAGCGAATTCTTCTTACAGCCTCAAGGGTTTAAGCCGATTTTCTAGCTGCGAAAGTTGAGTTATTAATGTTAAAGCTATCCGTTAATGACTTTTGACTAAAAGCGCGATGGCTTCCTTGACCATTTTCTCGGTATTTTGGTTACCCTCAGCTTGTTTAGCTAAAATACATTGATGCAGATTCTCCGCGACGATTTGGGCAATAGCTTTATCGGATGCATTGCGTACGGCAGACAATTGAGCGACAACTTCTTTGCACGACTTTCCTTCTTCCATCATTCGCAGCACACCCCGAACCTGGCCCTCGATTCTGCGTAAACGTGATTTCATTTCATTCAGATAATTGTAATCCATTATTAAGATCACCCTTCTAATTTGATACTTATACCCCTATAGGTATTATAACGCGAAAAATCATTAAAACAACACTCTTTAAGGAAATTCACTGAATACTATAAAATGGAAGACCATACCTTTACTGCCGTGAGGGCAATTAAGACAACTAATCCGTACCGCAGCACATTAACGTTAATATTGGAGCTTATCCTGGATCCAAGTGGTGCACCCAGCAGACTCCCGATTACTGTATAGATTGTAGGTTCCAGAGGAATACCCCCAGCCGAGATTTTACCGATTAACCCACCGATTGCTGATATAAAGACGATAGCAAGCGAGGAGGCTATGGTTGTACGAGTGAGTATTTTGAGAACAGTAAGCATAATAGGAATAAGAATAAATGCGCCGCCTGCTCCTACGATTCCTGAAACGATCCCTACTAATATAGCCGCGCCTATTGCAATGACTTTATTGAATGTTAGATGATCCGACTGTTCTTCGAGACTGACTTCATATAACCCACCGTCTTTTCATTAGGATTTGCTTTTAATTTATGGAAAAAAAGATCGGTTATGACGGAAAATGCAATGGACTGCATAAGAAAAGGCCAATCAGTCTTAAACTGATTAGCCTCTCGTTGATATTGTTTAGTGCCCTGCATATTTCGTAATAGCTGCCGTAAACCGTTCTAGCGGTTGTACCCCGACGAAGGTTTCAACTTCGGTTCCGTTATGAAACAGCTTTAAGGTCGGGATCCCCTGGATTCTATACTTCGTTGCTCCAACCGGATTCTCATCCACGTTCAGCTTCGCAATAATGGCTTGATCTCCAACCTTTTCGGCTAAATTCTCCAATATGGGTGCAATCATTCGGCACGGTCCACACCAAGGTGCCCAAAAATCAACTAGAACCAGATTGTTATTCTGAATAACCTGTTCCATTGTACCGTCAGTCACTTTCATTGTTGCCATGCGGTTCTCCTCCTTTATTTTAAACATATACCCCTATAGGTATATATTATGATCACCGGAGCTCTTTGTCAATTGCCAATTTTAACTTCATAGTGTGCGGATAAACTGAAGATTTACTTTCTGGATTCCGAAGTGTACTAAAGTGTATAACACCGCTAGTTGCATTTTCTCGACTGCCATCGATGAACCAGAGCTGTGCACTTGAATTTTTATAGTTGCCTTGTGATCTGCGAAGTCAATTTCCAGTAACTCTGATTTTGGAGGAAAAGGATTCTCTAGTCCCTCCTTCTTTGCGGCCAGCAATTGACGTATCGCTGTAATTCTTGGTGCAACCACTGCCGTCTTATTGGTATATGTCATTTCGACCGGAACAGGTTTGTTTCCTTTAAACAGATAAACCGTATATCTTTCCTGCCTTACTAGCGCGTTCGGTATATTATGTGTTGCAGTTAACTCTCCCTAATCAATACGTTGAATGAAATCGATGATTTTTTGCGTCTCTTTAAAGCCTTCCACCCGATAACACTCCCTCTCCTGTTCATCCAAGAAAACAAGAGTCGGATTATGAGTGACACCATATTGATTCGTGATTTCTTCCTGGACATCAGCATACACCAGCTTATATTCCATCCTCTCCATCTGGTTTACGACCTCTTGAACCACCGTCTTCATAGATCTCCCCATTGGGCAAGCCGTCACAGTGTACAGGAGTAAATTACGATCAGACTGTCTCATCCTGATTTCACTTCCTTCTAAAAAGCATCAACCGTCTTTTGCATGATCTCGTAATTGATAGCTCCACGGAATACTTCACGAATAACGCCTTGTTCATCGAGGACATAGGTGGTGGGATAGGCTATCACCATATAGTCTGTCATAAGAGTCCCTTCTTCATCCATAACGATGGGGAAGGTTAATCCAAACTCTTCGATAAACGGTTTAACGTCTTTGGGGCTATCTTCGGTGGCTGTCAAATTAACTCCTAAAATGACGGTGTCTTTCTGGTAGTCTTCATAAAACTGTTGCATATGCGGCATCTCTGCACGGCACGGCGGACACCATGTAGCCCAGAAGTTAATCAGGACCTTTTTCCCGCGGTAATCTGCCAATTGAATCGGATTCCCGTTTAAGTCGTTTAATGTAAAATTCGGTGCCCGTTGTCCTTTTTCAATTCCAATAGGTTGATTTTCGTTCGAAGCCGACGTTTGCTCCTTTTTTGATTCTTTCGTAGTCCCGGTTACGTAGTCATAAACCCCATAACCAACAAGTCCAATTAGAACAAGGAGTGCCAACCAGTTTTTCTTCATCCACTTATCCCCTCTTTATAGTGTAATATCGAATAGTGTGTATTTGGCGAGCCATGCGCTGATCTTCTGAAGTTGACCCGTAAATAGCAGCAAGCCAAGCCCCAGGAATATTAAGCCGTTGATTTTGGAAAGCACAGGAACATACTTATTCATTTTCTTCATAATGCCGGTTGAATAAGTCAGCACCCATGAGATAATAAGGAACGGGATGCCAAGTCCTAAAGAATAAATAGCCAGCATCCATATCCCTATTCCGAGCGTTTCCGACGAACCGGCCATCAGAAGTATGGAAGACAAAGCGAGTCCAACGCAGGGGGTCCAGCCGGAACCAAAGGCTAGTCCCGTTAGGAAGGATCGCACCATGCCGCCATTCGATCGAATCTTTCCTGTATCCCAGGACTTATTCGACATAAACCAACGAAGCTGCAGCCATCCGATCATCTGCATCCCGAACAAGATGATTAGAAGCCCGCTCACCTTTTGTATCAGTTCCCTCTGTTCCGCAAAAATCCGACCAACCATACTCGCCGACGCTCCCATCGCGATAAAGACAACACTGAAACCGATGATGAAACTGATGGAGCGAACCAACAAAAGCTTTCGGTTAACCTCCATTTTGTTATTCTGAATAGATGACCCGGTGATATGGGAGATATAAGCTGGAATGAGTGGAAACACGCAGGGCGAGAGAAAGGATAAGGCTCCTGCTGCGAGAGCGATAAACATCGTCAACAGATCCACTTAGAGGTCCCTCCTTTTCAATAACGATAAAATAAGATATAGCCCTCCTGCAGCGGCAATCCCTGCGATTTGGAGGAAGTCGAAGGACAGGAATACGGATACTCTGTTGGAATTCAGGAATCCAATCGCTACTAAACCGATACACAGCCATAACCCTCTCTCTACTAATCCCGTCCAAAGAATCTGTCCTTCAGCTAATAGGAAGGAGAGCACGATCAAGATGGACAAGGCAGAAGTGGCCAGGAGTGTCAGTTTTTGCTCCGGTACAAACCATGACAATCCAAGATCGTAAACCGTTAACCCGCCCAACAGATAAATCGTAGCTGCTTCTGCAACCATAAGAAAAGACATTTTCCTCTTGATCAGGTGATAAAAAAGATATCCTATAACGGATAAAGACGCAGCCCACCGTCCCTTGACTCCACCGTCAAAATAAACTAACGATAAAGGTTGCTGGATCACCGACGCTGGCTCCCATAATAGGAGACTTCCTTTCCAAACCAACAACCAGATCAGGAACGCTTGAAAAGAAATGGCCCCCAGTTCATATTTCCATTTCATTTTTCGCTCATAACTCCGCAGAGCAGCCCATCCTGCCATACCAAAAGCGAAAAACAGCAATATTTGCCCATTCAATACGAATGATCCAACCTGAATCGTATACAAAGTGTCCCCTCCTCGCTTTAACGGTCATATTATCGATCCTATGTTAAGAAATGATAAAGAAAAAAATAGAACGAAAGGACTTAAGGTCCCTTTCGTTCTCTCTTATACACCCTATAAAATTTCTTGATGATCAGCTGGTGTGAATTTCGACATGGAATAGCTGCGATAACCGCCTGTCACGTTCTTCACTTGGAAGCCCTTTTGGTTCAGGATTCGTGAAGCGATGTATCCTCTCATCCCAACGGCGCAGTAAGCAAAGATCTCTTTATTTGGATCAAGTTCGTTGCTTCTTGCCCGCAATTCATCGACCGGGATATGCAGTGCTCCTTCAATATGTCCTTGATCATATTCTGCCTTTGTTCTTACATCCAGCAGGATTTGGTCTTCCGGATTGATGTTCTCTACCTCATTTAACGTCGCCACCTCAGTCCGTCCAGCTAATACATTTTGTGCCAGGTATCCTGCCATATTAACCGGATCCTTCGCAGAAGAGAACGGAGGCGCATACGTCAGTTCTAACTCGGCAAGATCGTTCACAGTTCCCTTCAATCGAAGGACGGTAGCGATCACATCAATCCGTTTATCTACACCTTCCTCCCCGAATGCTTGCGCGCCAAGGATAGTGCCTTTATCATTAAATAGCAGTTTCAGGGCAATTGGCTTCGCTCCAGGATAATACGTGGCATGGGAACTTGGATGAACATAGACCGTTCGATAAGGTGTATTCAATTTTGTGAGCATCCGCTCGTTACTTCCCGTACTTGCACCGGTCAAACCGAAGATCTTGATAATAGCGGTGCCTTGAGACCCCTTGTAAACTGATGGCAGTCCGCAAATGTGATCGGCTGCTATTCGTCCCTGTTTGTTTGCCGGTCCTGCTAAAGGGACTGCCGCTTGTTGTCCGGATACAAAGTCCGAGATTTCAACCGCATCCCCTACAGCGTATACGCCGTCGCAGTTGGTTTGCATCGATTCGTTTACCAGGATATGGCCTCTAGCTCCAAATTTAATGCCTGAATCCTTCAAGAAACCGGTATCTGGAGCAACACCAATGGCTAGAATCACCAAGTTTGCACAGACTTTTCTTCCACTCTGCAAGGTAACGGAAATTTTCCCGTCCTTCTCTTCGAAAGATTGAACCCCGTCTCCAAGCAGCAATCGCACTCCGTTGTCCTCAAGCTCCTTCTCAGCGAACGTCACCATGTCAGAATCGAATGGCGCCAAGATATGCGGTGCTGCTTCAACTAAAGTCACTTCCAGACCCCGGTGTCTAAGATTTTCGGCCATTTCGACACCGATATAACCACCACCGATGACAATCGCACTTTGGATCCCTTCCCGATCGACATGAGCTTTAATTCGATCCGTATCCGGAATAGTTCTAAGCGTATATATCAAGTTGCTTTCAATCCCTGGAATCGGCGGCTTGAGCGGTTTTGCACCGGGAGACAGGATTAAATAATCATAGCTCTCTTTGTAAATGCCCTTTTCTTTGCTGTAAACAGTAACCGTCTTTTCATTCGTATCGATTCCGGTGACCTCACTATGAATGCGAACATCGAGATTAAACCGGGCTTTCATGCTCTCGGGAGTTTGTACCATCAGCTTCGAGCGATCTTGTATCGTTTCACCCACATAATACGGAAGGCCGCAATTGGCGAAAGAAATGTGTGCATCCCGCTCAAACATGATGATTTCCGCATTTTCGTCCAATCGTCTAAGTCGAGCAGCGGCCGACGCTCCGCCTGCTACTCCGCCAACAATGAGCACTTTCTTTTTCATTAGGGTCCACCTTTCTAATTAATCATAAGCCATACCCAGTATGGTATACGTGATGTCAATCACATGTCAAACAATTATACATAATTTTCCATGTTCTAGAGCATCTTAAATAAAAACGTTCTAGAAAGGAAATTGAACATGACCCAACTCACCATTATTCAGCAAAACGACACTTAGTCTCATGCAGAGTATTTCTGGAAAGCTGGAATGCCTGAATATCGTCAAACTGTCGGGTTCGCTCGTATTGCCCATGCTGTAAAGAAAATAAGAAAGAACAACCCGAATGTATTGTTCGTGGACGGAGGTGATTTTATGCATGGAACGGGTCTCGCTGTACTTTCACAAGGCAGCGTTATCATTCCCCTTCTAAATGCATGGCCGTACCTGGAAACTGGGAATTTGCTTATAGGTATGAATTAATCACGAAACTCCAAGAACGGTTCACATTTCCGATTACTTCTCTTAATCTGAAAGATACAAGAAATCATCAGTATGTATTCAATCCTTACATCATCAAAGAGATTGATTCCTTGCGCCTTGGTATTATCGGCTCAATCTATCCCTACGTACAGGAAACCATGCCGTCTTCCTTCTCCCAAAACCGTTCGTTCTCTTTAGGAACAGAGGAATTGTCGACAGTGATTCAGAAACTGAAAGATGAAGAGCGAGCAGATCTTATTGTCGTCGTCAGTCATATGGGTTTACCTCTGGATGTGAAGCTGGCATCTCAAATTCACGGTATCGATATTCTACTTAGCGGTCATAGTCATGATCGAATTAGCCGTCTGATCATCCAGAACGCCTGTATCATTATGCAATCCGGGGCGAGCTCTTCATTCCTTGGAAAGCTTGACTTAACCGTTAAACAAGGGGAAGTTACAAATTTCTCACACGAGCTTATCCCTCTTTATTCGGAAATTTACGAAGAAGATGCTGAAATTAAAAGCATGATTGATGAATTATTACTTCCCTATCGAGACCAGTTAACGGTACCGAATGGAACGATCCGGACTCTACTTCACAGTATGACACTTCAGGAAGCACGGATCGACCGCCTTATCACCGACGCCTATTTAGCCTATACGGACGCCGATTTTTCCTTCTCCCATGATGGAGGTACGGAGCTCCTGTATTACCCGGAGTAGTAACTATGAACGTTTATACAATACCATTCCAACGAATCCTGAACTATTTATCCTAGAAATGGAGGGGATTCCCTTCTATCGGCCTTGGAACGCAACTTAGAGCAAGTATTCGCTGCCGATCCCTATAAACAAAAAGGAGGTTATATTTTACGCTCCTCGAACCTTATGATGGCTTATAAACCTTACAATCCATCAGGTCACCGTATTCAGCATGCGGAAATCAGAGGAAAATCCATTCAAGAAGATCAAATTTACCGCATTGCCGGGGATGGCTAACAGTTGTTTATGAAACATATAAGCGGTCGAAAGATGCTAAGCGTTGACGAACACGAGGTTCTTAAATCCTATTTTGACCGAAAAGGTGAAGTTATGGTCATGAATCAACCTCATCCATCATTTCTATATAATTCGAACATCAAAAAAGACAGTCCCCCCCTGTCTTTTTGAAGTTACTTCGACTGACGAGCAATGATCATGTAATACTGTTCGGAAGGAAAGAGGATATCCTTCAGGACAAAACCTTGCCTTCTCTCTAAAGAGCCCCAATGGTATTTTGCATGATCTCGTAGTTAATTGCTCCACGGAATATCTCACGAATAACCCCTTGTTCATTGATGAAATAGGTAGTGGGATAGGCTATAACACCATAGTCCATCATTGTGTCTCCTTCTTCGTCCAATACAATAGTGAAGGTTAATCCGAACTCTTCGATAAATGGCCTAATATCTTCGATCTTCTCTTCGGTTGATGTCAAATTAACCCCTAAAATGACCGTATCTTTCTGGAAGTCTTCGTAAAACTGTTTGGTTCTAATTCTAAAAACACTTATTATCTGCCGTAGTGAATTTTGAAATTGAATAGCTTCGATAGCCACCCTCTGTGTATACACCATTTTCTTTGCTATTTACGGTAACGGTTTTCTCGTTCACATTAATTCCCGATACCTCACTATGAATACGAACATCGAGATTAAATTTCCGCCTCTTCATCCAAGCGTCTAAGCCGGGCAGCTGCCGAAGCTCCGTCTGCAACACCGCCAACAATCAGCACTTTCTCTTTCATTATAGTCACCCTTCTTATTGAGTCATTTCATACCCCGCAGGGTATATGAAGTATAATGTTAAATTTGTATAGCTGTTTGAGATATGAGTTACACTCCAGACACTATACATAAAGTGCCGCGATTTGAACATCTTATGTATAACTGTTCAGAAAAGGGAGGTTCAAAAAATGACTCAACTAACCATTATTCAGCAAAACGATACGCATGGGTATATAGAATCCCATGAGGAGTTTTTTTGGAAAGGAGATGCTCCTGAATATCGTCAAGCCGGGGGTTTTGCTCGGATTGCCCGAATTGTAAAAGAAATCAGAAAAAACAATTCAAATGTATTATTCGTTGATAGTGGAGATTTTCTTCATGGAACGGGCCCTTCTGTACTTACGCGAGGCAGCACCATTGTGCCTCTACTCAACGCATTGGAGATTGATGCAGCAGTACCTGGAAATTGGGATTTTGCATATGGTTCCGAACGGCTCCTGCAACTTCAGCAACGATTGGCCTTTCCAATGATTGCTTTCAATCTGAAACACAAAGATAATAATAGTTATGTGTTTAAGCCTTATATCATAAAGGAAACGGATTCCTTGCGACTTGGTATTATCGGGCTAACATACCCATACGTGCATGAAACAATGCCCCCCTCCTTTTCTGGTCATTTATCATTTTCTTTAGGAACAGAGGACTTGCCTGCAGTGATTCAGAAACTAAAAAAAGAAGAACGAGTGGATCTGATTATTGTCGTTAGCCATTTGGGCTTGCCCTTGGATGTGAAGTTAGCCTCTCAGGTTCCTGGCATAGATATTATATTAAGCGGTCATAGTCATGATCGGCTTAGCCAGCCTATCATCCATAAAGGCTGCATCATTATTCAGTCGGGGGCAAGCGGTTCATTTCTTGGAAAGCTTGTAGTAAGCATTGAACAAGGAAAACTAACGGACTATAAGCATGAACTTATTCCTATTTATGCGGATCGTTACGAAGAAGACGCTGAAATGAAGTTCATGATCGATGAATCATTATTTCCATTTCGAGACCAGTTATCAGAAGCGGTTGGAACAATCCGTACTCCGCTGCATAGAATGACGCTTCAGGAAGCACCTATGGACCGCCTTATCACCGACGCGTATTTAGCCCACATGGACGCCGACGTATCCTTCTCCCACGGATGGAGATATGGGGCGCCTGTATTACCAGGGATCGTAACAATGAATGATTTATACAATATGATTCCCACGAATCCTGAACTCTTTATTCTGGAGATGGATGGTGCATCCCTTTTTTCAGCATTGGAACGAAATTTGGAGCAAGTATTCGCTGCCGATCCCTACCAACAGAAAGGTGGTTATATTTTACGCTCCTCGAACCTCATGATGGCCTATAAACCATACAATCCACAGGGACATCGGATACAACATATGGAGATAAAAGGAAAATTAGTTCAAGGAGATCGAATATACCGCATTGCCGGTGCAGGTGAACAATTATTTATGAAACATTCTGTCAGTCGTAAAATGCAAAATGTTCATGCTCATGATGTCCTGAAAGAATACTTTGCCCGCAAAGGAGAGATTACAATTAATGATAGCCCCTTTATTATCTCTATATAATTGAAAGCATTACAAAGGCAGGAAGTAATCATCCTGCCTTGCAAATGCCCTTTTGAACTAATAAACAAGAAAATTCGCTCTCAGTGATGATAAAAGTTATTAGGATATCGGCAAAGTAAACCAGAAGGTATATTTGCTATTGTCACTTTGTAGGCCAACTTCCCCATTGTGCTGCTCAACAATTTCCTTAACAATTGCGAGACCGAGCCCGGTTCCTGTGATATCACCCTTACGCGGTCTAAAAGGATCGCCTTTCACAAAACGTTCAAAAAGGAATGGTTGTGCCTCTTCCGAAATAGGTCTCCCATAATTTGCAATTGAAAATTTGTAAATTCCGTTTGCAACCGATCCTTGTATCCATATTTCCTTCCCTATGTCATAAAGGACTGCGTTAGCTACCAAATTAGTGATAACTTGTTTGATCCCTTGCGGGTTTATTCTTATTTCGTAGGGTTCAATATCGTTGTGAAAGTGAATACCTTTCTTAGAAGCGTCCAAACAAAAACTTTGGACTACCTGGTTACATAGTTTTTCAATTTGGATATTCATCTTCTCCTGTTCCGTCAATTGTTTCGCTTCCCAAACAGAAAGGGAATGGAGTTGATCCACTAGTCGAGACAAATGCTGCGATTCTTCATATAGTGAACGGTATAATACCGGATCACCCACAATCACCCCCTCTGTAAGAGCTTCCAAATATCCATTTAAATTGCTTATAGGTGTCCGAAGCTCATGCGAAATGTTACTCATCCACCGTTTGCGATGCTGCTCTTCGCGATGCAGCACCGCTGACATATGATTAAAATGATGAATAAGCCTTCCTAATTCGTCTTCGCCCTGCTGGGTAATCGGTTCAGTCTGCTCTCCCTTCATTACTGACTGTATCGAATGGGTTAGTATATTCAGAGGAGTTAACAGTTTTCGCACGAAGAAAAAGTGAACAAGGCCTCCAACTACGATGGCTAAGAAGCTCGCTCTCCATAAGTAAAATTGCATGACCTGATTAAAGCTTCGAGTTGTTTCTAAACCAACGGTCTCGAATTGTCCTACAGTGACACACGCGAAGTCTTTGAGGGAGAAACCAGCAAGCCAGATCACGATTAGTACGACAATTCCGTTCACAAACATTAGTTTCCATGACAGATGACGTTTCCAGAAGAATAATTTATTCATATCCATTGAACCGATACCCCATTCCACGAATGGTATCAATCATATCTGACGATGCCCCTGCGCCATTAAGTTTCTCGCGCAACTTGCTGACATGAACGTCTATTGTCCGGTCAATAACCTGTTTTTCCTCATAGGGATATAATTCTTGCAGAATTTGATTTCGGTTCAAGACTTGATTGGGATGGCGCAAGAAAAAATACAATAATTGAAACTCGTGATTCGTAAGTGGAACAATCTTTCCGTCATATTTGGCTTCTCCCCGAAGCGGCTTCAAGGTAAGCCCCCTATAACTGATTTTGCTGCATCGGTTTGCGGTTCTTCTCAATATGGTCTCAACCCGGACAACGACCTCTTTGGGGCTAAAGGGTTTTGTAACATAATCGTCCGCGCCCATTTGTAATCCCCAAATCCGTTCTGATTCTTCTACCTTCGCAGTTAGGATCATTAACGGCACATCACTGTTTTGATCGGATCGGATCCATTGACAAATCTCCTCGCCACTCACGTGAGGAAGTATCAAATCAGTAATTACAAAGCAAGGATCCAGTTTCTCAAATACCTCCTTGCCCTCCCTTCCATCTTTTGCTTCAAATACCTCGTAACCCTCATTTTCTAGATAAAGCCTGATCAACTTTCGAATCTTAGCATCATCCTCTATAACCAGCACAGTTTTACCTTTCACAAGAACCTCCCTAATATGAACTTGACTTAACAGTATATATTATTGAAACATTATTAAGTTTCTATAAAGAAAAACCAATGAGTTCGAACTCATTGGTTTTGTTAAGTATACTGAGGTCTATTTTTGAGTCGGACCCTTCCAAGACATCATCCCGCCACGTAGTTCCGCTACACTGGAAAATCCTTTTCGTACAAGTATCTTTGCGGCTTGTTTGCTTCGAATCCCACTCTGACAATACACTAAAACCTTACAATCTTTTGGGATTTCGTCTATATGCTGCTGAAGCTGGCTGAGGGGAATATTTACGGCTCCTTTGATGTGGCCCCGCTTATATTCATGTATTTCCCGAACGTCGATCACCTTGTTTCCCTTGGCTTCGCTTTGAAACTGTTCCGGTGTAAGAGCACGCAGACCTTTCACTGGCGCGTACTGTTTGTATAAAATCCAGAGTACAACTAACGCTAGTATAATATAGAAAAAGTTATTCATTTTCCTTCACCTACCTGCAATCATATTCATAACATTCTCTCTCTCGATTCAGAGGAAGAAAACAATCCTTAACGGCGTATAGTCTGGTAAATCCCCTTCTCGCCAGAATCCTCGCCGCTTTTTTTCTTTGCAGCCAGTTGTGCGAGAATATAATCACTTCATCCTCTGCCGAAAGGTCTTTTTTCCATACAACGGGCAGCCGGCCAACAGAAATATTGATGGATCCGGGAATATGCCCCTCTCTGTACTCGTTCGTATCCCTAACGTCGAGTAATTTCGCTTTGGACCACCGATCTTCCAATAGAGACCATTCCTTGCGATTCACACAGGTAAGGAACGGAACTGGCAAAAGCTGAATCAATATCCACCACAACACCAATAGACTGGCTATATAGAAAATAATCATATGGATATCCCTTCTAATGAAACTCTTTTATCAATCCCGGACAAGTACGCTGTTCCATACGGTTAACCCACCCGTCATGTTAACTACTTTATATCCCTTTTCATACAGCAGCTCGCAAGCCAAACCGCTGCGATTTCCGCTTCGGCACATGATAATGAACTCCTGGCCACGATCTAATTCCTTGTGCCGTTCAATTAATTGGCCCAGCGGAATATGTTTGGCACCTTCAACATGCCCCTCTACCCACTCCGCCAATTCGCGAACATCCAATACATTCAGCGACTTTCCTTTTTGTATTTGTTCAGCTACTTCTTGTGGTGTGACGGCTTTAGGTATTTGAAATGCCATGTGGTTTTCTCTCCTTTTTATTATCGATAATGCATTTGAATTTAATACTAATACCCCTATGGGTATTATAGCCTGCCATTGATACTTTTTCAATGCTTCTTATTGGTAAACAATTTTTTTCGTTATGCAGAACTCTGCACATCCATGAATGAAACGCAGCAACTGCTGGAAACCTCAGTTGCTGCTGAATATCAATATATTCGTATTTATTCGCGAACCAGTTTGTCAGTCCAGGCAAGGAGACCGCCGGTCATATTGATAACCTTAAATCCCTTATCGTTTAGAAGCTCACAAGCCATTCCGCTGCGATTCCCGCTGCGGCAGATCACGATGGTTTCACGTGCAGGGTCAAGCTCGTTCAGTCTCAAATTCAGTTCACCGAGCGGAATATGCTTAGCGCCTGCAACGTGGCCTTCCTCCCATTCTTCGACTTCACGAACATCGAGTACCGATAACGACTCACCTTGGTTAAGACGGCTCGCTAGTTCACTAGGGGCCATTTCTTTATAAGCCATGCTGTATTCATCCTCCTGGTGTTTGTTTATCTGTAGTCTTTCCTCACTCATCTGCTTTTAACAAGCAATTCCACAGCTTCTTTGACCATTTTTCCCGGATCTGGATTACCGTTGGCTTGTTCTTCCAAAATACATTGCTGCAGATTCTCCGCCACAATTTGAGCAAGCGCTCTATCGGAGGCGTTGCGAATGGCAGACAACTGTGAAACGACCTCTTTGCAGGACTTACCTTCATCCATTAACCGCAGCACGCCGCGAATCTGTCCTTCGATTCTGCGCAAACGGGTTTTAATTTCATTGGGATAATTGTATTCCATATCTGTTCATCTCCTCTTATAAGCAATACCTGTATAGGTATAGTATAGAGCAAAACCATTCAATATACACGCTATATAAACAAGTTGACTTTTCCGTTTGATGCATCGCCGAGATAAGCGGCAACACCTGCATATTCGATACCGTCCATCAGTTCTTCCTGTTTTAGACCTAGAAGATCCATAGTCATCGTACAGGCAACAAGCTTGACTCCTTGCTCCTTTGCAAGCTCAATCAATTGTGGCAATGACAATGCATTATGCTTCTTCATGACATGCTTGATCATCTGGGGTCCAAGCCCGCCGAAATTCATTTTAGAAAGACCCAGCTTGTTAGCGCCGCGCGGCATCATCCAGCCGAATGCTTTTTCAAGAAAGCTCTTATTGGTTTGGATCACCTCATCTTTGCGAAGGGCATTCAATCCCCAGAAGGTAAAGAAAATCGTCACTTCATGATCATAAGCTGCAGCCCCGTTAGCTATTATAAAAGCGGCAATCGCCTTATCGAGTTCACCGCTAAAGAGCACAATTGTAGATTGTTCAGACATTTTTATTTAGACCCACCTTTTATATACAGTTACCCCTATGGGTATATAATGACGAATAAAGAACATTTTATAATCTTTCATACATGTTCCTCCTAAAGGATAGAGGACCAAATCTTAACAGAGGTTAAAGAGATAAGGATGATTAAAGCATATCTCAGCAGCTTTACGTTCATTTTGGCGCTTATTTTTGAACCCAGCGGTGCACCGATCAAGCTGCCAATGACAGTAAATAGTGTCGGCCATAATGGAATAGCGCCTCCGGTAATTTTACCAACCACTCCGCCAATGGCTGAAATAAAGACAATTGCCAGTGAGGACGCAATGGTCGTACGGGCTGGAATGTGGAGCAGAGTGAGCATGACCGGAATCAGAATAAAAGCTCCTCCAGCTCCGACAATGCCTGAAACAATTCCGACTATAAACGCAGATACAATTGCAATGAAGGTATTAAATTGTAGATCCTTCCCCTTCTCTTCCGTTCCTTTGCCCGGTATCAGCATCAAGATCACGGCTAGAACAGCCAGGATGCCATAAATCAGGTTAATGATGTCCCCTTCAAGCATTCCTGAGACAAAACCTCCGATCAAACTGCCAGCCAATATGCTGGTGCCCATATATAAAACGAGCCGTTTGTTCACGAGAGAAGGCCCCGTTTTACTCTTTTTCCGGAAAGCCAACACTCCTGCTAATGAAGCAAAAAAGACCTGGAACATACTGATCGATGACACTTCATGCGCATTAAATTGGGCCGCTCCGAGAAGAGAGGGCACATAAAGCAGCAGTGGATAGTTAATAATTGCTCCTCCGATCCCAAGTAAACCTGAAAAGAAAGAGCCGATCAATCCAAGCGCAACCATGATGATCATTAGCAAGGGATCCATAATCTGCCTCCTTATCGTGTGAATTTGTTGTATACGATCCGCAAAAGTCAGGTTATAATTAAAACATAGTTACCACATAGGAAATGAGGTATAAAAGTATGCTGATGGTATTAAAAAAATGGTTCACCGATACATGCCCTGTGTGCCAGGAAAGACTTCAGGCAGAAAGCAATTTCGCGTGCGCTACCAAATCCTGTCCCCAAGGTCATTATAGAGAAGAAGCCTACTGTACACTTGGAGTGAGGGTTACCTATAAAGGCTTGAAATAAGCGAACACATCAGGCGTGTTCGCTTATCCTGCTCTACACCTTTTTTACAAAAAATTTATAGATGCCGTTGTCTTCTTCATGCTTCAGAAGTTCGTGTTTCGTCTGCTTGACCCATGCTTGGAAATCGTTAATGGAGCCTTTATCTGTCGACTGAACTTCCATAACTTGCCCGGATTCCAATCCGTCCAAAGCCTTCTTTGCCTTTACAATAGGCAACGGGCATGCCATTCCTTTAGTATCAACTACAATGTCTGTTTTCATTTATATATTCCTCCTCTTATTTGTCATGAACCGCGCAGCGATTGGGACCGACTTCCATCTCCCGCTGCTCGTCTTCGCTAGGTGTTATTTTCCCCATATTGGTCTGACGAATTTCCTGATAGGCATTTGGCTGCGGAGGCAGATTTTCGGTGACTGTGCGGCGGAATTCTTCCTCGTGCTGAATGTTCAAGCCGGGGTTATTCTGATACAGCTCCGACAGTTTCGCCATCACCCGGCCGCCTGCCCCCAGTTCGGTAACCTTGCCAAAGTGTGCAGGCAGAACTATAAGATCTTGCGAAAGTTCTTTATAACGGCTATAGAGCGTATTGTGCAGATCGCCGACCCAGTCTTCCGCTTTACCGGCCAGATCGGGGCGTCCGATCGACTCGATGAACAGGATATCGCCTGTCAGCAAATATTGATCGTCTACAATAAAAGAGGTGCTCCCGATCGTATGACCGGGCGAATATACCGGTTGAATCCGGATGGTCGTAGATCCTACGGAAATATCACGGCCTTCCTCAAGTTTCTCATAAGCGAAGGTGACTTCTGTTGCATCTTTAGGAGGCAGCCAATACGTGGCGCCAGTTTGTTCCGCGAGTTTGCGTCCGCCGGAAATGTGGTCAGCATGCAGATGCGTATCAAGCGTATGTTTGATCACCGCTCCCTTTTCTTTCGCAAACTGTTCAAATACATCCGTCATCCGAAGGGTATCGATCATGGCAGCTTCCCCTTGGGATACGACCATGTAAGACAGGCAGCCTTTACCAATCCGGACAAACTGATACAAAGAGCCGCCATTTTTCAATTCACCAATTTCCACTGGTTCCAAATGTTCGCTCCAAGCTTTCATACCGCCTTCCAGATAGTGCACATTCGTCCGGCCGGCCTCTACAATCTGCTCGGCAACAAACTTGGAAGAACCCTCTTTTGCACATACAACGAGCAGTTTTTTGCCATCCGGAATTTGATCCAGAGCTTCGTCTACACCATCCAGAAGATCAAAGTAGGGGATATTGATGATATCCACGCTCTCGCCTTCAATTTTCCAATCATTAAAATCACTTTCGTTACGCACATCCAAAATAAACAATTCTTCTTTAGCCAGAACGATTCGAGTCAATTCTTTGGCATTCATGATTTTTATATTTGGTGCTGCATTCATGTTTGAATCCTCCTTTGGATTAGAATGTCAGACTTACGTTGGCATCTTTGGCAAAATCCAGGAAAGTTACGGCCCCGCCTACTTCAATGCCTTCGATAAAGTCCTCTTTCTTCAAGTTCATAACATCCATCGTCATCTGACAGGCAATGATCTTGACACCCAACTCCTGTGCCATCTCTACAAGCTGGGGAATCGATGGAATATTGGCATTCTTGAACCCCTCGGCGAAGTGTTCGGCTCCCGCCGGGAGCGGCAGTTGATGATGCGCCTGCTTGTGAATAAGGTTCAGCCCTTCAAAAGTGAAGAAGATCGCTACTTCCGCATCGGTTGCCGCAGAAGCCGTTGCGATGTTAAAGACTTTATAGGCATCAAACAAACCACCATTGCTTGCAATAATCGCTACTTTTGTACTCATGTTAATAACCTCCGTATAGTTTAGTTTGTAGATCTTTATTAGATGATTTACTTCTCTGCATTTTCCATAGGCCCCGTCCAACCCGACATCCCTGGCTCGACGTTCTTCACTTGTTTGAATCCTTTTTCGCTGAGCATACGGCAAGCCATATCGCTGCGGCTTCCCGTCCGGCAGACAACATAGATATTATCTTCCAGGTTCAACTCCTGGATACGATTCTCAAGCTCACCGAGCGGAATTGAAATGGCTCCGGGGATTCGGTTGAACGAATATTCAGCAGGCTCCCGGACATCAATAACGGTAATTTTATCGTTCGCTGCCAGTTTTTTGGATAAATCTTCATTGGAAACGATATGAGGATGCTTTTTTTCTTCTTTTACTTCAGTTGGTCTGGATTTACGGATGAAGTGTCTAAACACATCCCCTTCTTCTACAGTACCGAGATAATGATGGCCTGTATTCTTAGCCCAACCTTGAATGTCAGCAAGAGATCCTTTATCTGTGGCCTGGACTTCAATGACTTGACCAGCCTCCAGTTGATCAATCGCTTTTTTGGTCTTTACAATAGGCATTGGACATGCGAGCCCTTTGCAATCAAGGGTCATGTTTGTTTTAATTTCCGGCAATGTAGGATCCTCCTTGTATTGGGTTATAGATACACATTTAAGTGCAGTCACGGTTAGTCTGTCCTAAACCGGATGATAACTTTCGACTTTTAAAACAACGAATGCGCGGTAATGATATGATTTTTATCACAATACCGATACCCGTATTAGTATACTACGATCTTGAGTGTTTATTGTCAACATCTGTTCGAGCTTATACGGATAATAAAATTTTCCTTTGGTCTCCAGAAACTAAAACTCTATGTGGACATTCTGTTTATATAGCTCATTCACTTTCTTTATAGATTTTCTAAATAAAAAAGAGAATGCGCATCTTATTAAGCGACGACATTCTCGATCTACTTACAATTCCTCCATGGTTTTAGTAAATTTCAACGTAAATAGACTCAAATAAAATGGGCACGGCATACGTTACATTATACTAACGATCTGGAGGAAATGCTGATGTATCAGATGGGTTATCAAGATGGATTTAGAGCTATGGGGGGACAAATGGGGCAAGGAGGTATGGGCGGAGAAATGGGCATGCATGGAGGAATGGCTTTTAGAAATACAATTCTTATTCCTGATATCTCCAAAGCCATTATCGGGGAGGCACATGCCTATTGGTTTTATGAAAAGCTGGCCGAATTAGCACCGAATGAACAGACCAAACAGACCATTCTGCATATTCAAAGGGACGAAGCTAAGCATTATCGTTGGTTCACCATGATACTGAGCTGACTGGGAGGACAACCGCCGCAAATCCCCGCCGGTAAAATGCCAAGGACGTTCCAAGAAGGTGTCAGAACTGCAATTCAGGATGAATTAGAAGCGGCCGCGTTCTACCAAGACATTGCCTACAGAGCTACCGATCGCCCGATTCAAATGCATTTTATGCATGCCATGCATGACGAGCAGCCTCACGCTTCAATGTTTCAGTTGATGCTTAGCAATTTATGAACTGTCAGCATCATGCTATGAGTAAGGACATGAATTGAACCAGGAATGGTACTTCGTCCTACCACCTAGCATAATAGGCGGAGCATTTATATATGTATAATGTCCGTTTCGTAAGAAGAACTTTTTCAAAGATGAAATATTTAAACTTTGGACCTGACCCGCTTCAAGTTGGTCCATCGCTTTTTTTGTTTTCATGATTGGCATTGGACATGCCAGTCCTTTGCAATCCAGTGATTGATCTGCTTTAATCATTGGCAATTTTAGTACTTCCTTGAAGTAATTCAACTATTAAATATACCCGTATGGGTATTGGTGTGGACTTATCATAAATGTGATAAACTCGTTTGTCAATAGTGTTTGTAAGCAACTGATTTTTTATTAATTTGGATAATGCAGAATAGAAACACGAATAATCTTGCTCATAGATGAAGCAATGGATTAGAAAATTAACTACTTTGACCCATGCACACAACCTGCCATATATTCGACACAATGGATGGATTGTATTTTATATCTCTATATCATAATATTACGATATAACGTTTTAATGAATCGAGGTGATCTCTCAGTCAATGGAAAAACAATTTGAAGCCTATGCTCAGGCGGCTGAATTATTAAAGGCCCTAGCCCATCCGGTTAGATTATGTATTGTAAAAGGAATCATCGATAATGGAAGTTGCAATGTGACCTACATGCAGGAATGTTTGGAACTTCCACAATCAACAGTTTCCCAACATCTCCAGAAGCTTAGATCTTTAGGTATTGTGGAGACAGAGAAAAATGGACTGAAGATCATTTATTCCGTTAAAGACGAAAGAATAAAACATCTGATACAAATATTAGGAGGAGAATAAACATGAATAAAAAAGTATTGATCGTAGGCGGAGTAGCAGGAGGCGCTTCAGCGGCAGCTCGTTTGCGCAGATTGGATGAAGAAGCACATATTGTAATGTTTGAACGGGACCCGTATATTTCTTTTGCCAACTGCGGTCTTCCCTACTATATTGGAGGTTCTATACAGGATCGTTCCAAATTGCTAGTACAAACGCCTGAAGCCATGCATAAGCGCTTCAATATTGATGTTCGCATCCAGAGTGAAGTGATCTCTATTGACCCTGTTGGTAAGAAAGTTATTGTACAAAGTAAAGAACGAGGCTCTTACGAGGAGAACTATGATGCTCTGATTCTGTCACCAGGTGCAAAACCAATCCGACCTTCTCTGCCCGGGATAGAGAGTTCCAAAATTCACACATTACGGAACATTCCCGATACAGACAAAATCAAAACTAAGGTTAGTGAAGAAGGAACACGTTCAGCAGTGGTAATCGGCGGCGGATTTATCGGAGTAGAAATGGCGGAAAATCTGAAGGAAGCCGGGTTAGAAGTAACACTAATCGAGGCTGGCCCTCAACTGTTGGCTCCCTTCGATTCCGAAATGTCAGCCATATTGTCCAAAGAGCTGGAAGATCATGGAGTAAATCTAATTTTCTCCGACATGGTGCAGAGCTTCGAGGAGTCTGGAGAGCAAATACAGGTCCATCTTGCAAGCGGTACGGTTCTACGAAGCGAGATAGTCCTGCTGGCCATCGGTGTTGCGCCGGATACGTCTTTCCTGAAAGATAGCGGCCTTGAATTCGGACCTAGAGGGCATATTTTGGTTAACGAAAGAATGGAAACGAATCTAAATGATGTTTACGCAGTAGGAGATGCTGTTGAGATCGTGGATTTTGTTAACGGACATAAGGCAGCCGTTCCATTGGCAGGACCTGCCAATAAACAAGGACGCATTGCTGCGGACAATGTCAGCGGATTAGGTACCACTTATAAAGGGACCCAAGGCACATCCATTATTAAGGTCTTCGGTCTGACTGGTGCATCCACCGGGAATAACGAGAAAACTTTGCAGCGGCTCGGCATCCCGTATCGTGTTGTCTATGTACATCCAAACTCCCATGCTTCCTATTATCCAGGAGCCACTCCGCTATCCTTAAAACTTCTTTTTAACGAGGATGGCAAAGTTTTGGGTGCACAAGCTGTTGGTTATGACGGGGTGGATAAACGAATCGACGATATTGCCACTGTGATCCGCTTTAAGGGTACGGTTACGGATTTAACTGAACTGGAGCTCTCTTATGCTCCCCCATATTCCTCAGCCAAAGATCCGGTTAACATGGCCGGTTACACGGCTGAGAATGTAATTAATGGAATGACTGAAGTATTTGTACCAGGGGATTTGGCCGGCCGGAATTTGGACAGTACCATGTTGGTGGATGTTCGAAGCGAACTTGAGCATGCGAACGGACATATTGAGGGTTCTATAAACCTTCCTGTCGACGAGCTGCGTAATCGTCTGGATGAACTTGATCCCAGCAAGGAAATATGGGTCTATTGCCAGGTTGGCTTGAGAGGCTACACTGCTTCCCGGATCTTATTACAAAAGGGTTTCAATGTGAAGAATCTGACAGGTGGTTACAAAACATATCAGATCAGCAAATATGTTCCGCAAAATAAAAATACGGCTTCAAATGAAAAATTATCTGTAGCTGACAATTTGAATGCTGATGCAGTCATTGACGCCTGTGGCCTTTGCTGTCCAGGTCCGATCGTTCAAGTAAAAAAGAGTATCGACCGACTGCAAGACGGGCAACTCTTAAAGGTAACAGCTTCTGACCAAGGATTTTTCGAAGATATCAAGTCATGGGCAAAGCTGTCCCGCAACAGTCTTGTTCAGTTGACGAAGCTTGCCGACGGTACCATCGAAGCTTACCTCCGCAAAGGAAACATCAATGATGCGAGCATAAGTAAGTCCTAGCAGACGACTTAAAAAGAATCATTTACAAAGAAAGAATCTGCCACTTCTGTAGCAGATTCTTTCTTTGTGATATGCTTTAAAGATTAAATAGATACGCTGAATTGAGACAATCTGATTAAGTACAGCTCCTTTCCGTCTGTTCGATCTTATTTGTAAATGTAACCACGCTTAATGGCCCAATAAAAAACAGCTACGGATGCTGTCCCCGTAATGATGATAAACATTTCAGGCTTCTCATAATCCATACATACAACACAATACGTTTCACCGCTGATCAAATGAATATTTACAGGCATCCGGTTTAGAATTGCTTGATGGATAAGATTCTTTCTGAGCAAATATTTCTCGTCTCCTCAAAAGATGATCTTTTTAGAATTATAAACAACCAGGAGGGGGATGAATCAAATGAGGTATTAAATAAGGCAAGCTAGAATCATAAATAACAAAAGAGCCGTTCACAGAGTGCAGGGCTCCTTGTTCTTTTGCCTTATCTCCATTAACGTTTTCAATCCCGCAAAATGCTCTTCATCCGAAAATATTCTTCCTCCGTGATTTCACCTTTTGCAAATCGTACATCCAAGATTCTCTCTGGAGTATTGTCATTAAAACGTGAATTCCCTTCCCCCCTAACCCATTTTATCACCAAATAGATTACACCTAAGATCAACAGAAAATTGATGACCAATCCAAACATACCGAACCCAAAACCATACCCCATCATCATTGTGTATCTTCCTTTCATCGAATTAATGGAAGACGGACTCGGACAGTTGTCCCCTTATTGATCTCACTTTCAACATGTATAGATCCGGCATGAGCCTTCACAATCGCTTGTACAACGGCAAGTCCGATTCCGGCTCCGCCAGTCTTCCGGTTCCTTGATTTCTCTCCGCGGTAAAAACGTTCAAAGATATAGGAAAGTTCATCTTCAGGTATTCCCATTCCGGTATCGGATACGATGACTACGCCCTCTGCTTTCTCTTTTAACACTTCAATATGAATACTTCCAGAACTCGTATATTTGAATGCATTGCTTATCAGATTTACGAATACCTGAACGAGCCGCGAACGGTCCCCTGTGATCCAAACGTCATTTGTACTTATCAGGTCACCTGAAAGTCCTTTATCCCTAAACTGGCTGGATACTGTATTTAACGACTTCTCTACAATATCGTTAAGAGATACGATTTCCGTCTTCAGCTGAACCATTGGATTCTCTACGGCAGCCAGATTTTCCAAATCACTGATGAGCCGGACCAGCCGCAGGACTTGATCATGGCACACTTGTAGTTTATCCGGCGTCGGTTCCCAAATGCCGTCCTGAAAAGCTTCCAAATGGCTTTGTATTGTTGTTAAGGGTGTTCGCAGCTCATGCGCCACATCAGCAGTCAGTAATTTCCTTAACTGATCTTGCTTCTCCAACCCGTCAGCCAAATGATTGAGCGCACGCCCCACGTCATCGATCTCTGTATTTTGATTGATAACTACAACCCGGGAAGTGAGATCTCCCTCCCTCATTCGCGAAGCGATATCTTTGATCTCTAAAAGAGGCTGGCTAATGCTTTTGGCCAAATACCGGCTAAACAGATACGTCCCGGCAATGACAAGAAGCATTGCTGCCCATAACAATGTATTAAACATTCGTAGAAACTGCTGATTTAGGCTTTGCGATGTTTCGTTCACTGGTTGAAATTCCATTGTCCCGATCTGCTGATTGCCTTTTACGATTGTTTTTGTAATGGTGTCTTGCATAGGCTGGGAATCAACTTGTCTTTGCATCCCCATTTGGCTAGTGTCCCAAATCAATTGGTGGTCTTTGTCGTATACACGAACGATATAGTCACTTACCATCGCCTGATGCGAAATGATCATCCATACATTTGTATTCCATTGGCCGGTAGACTCATGATAAGCGTCTTTTAGATCGTCCAGTAGACTTTGTATTTCCGCCTGCTCCTGGTTTTTCTGATATTGGTTGAACGAAACGTTCATTACTAAGTTGACAAGCAGAACAATAGACAGAAGCGCAGCAAGAGCTACACCGGCATGGGATATAAGAAGCTTTCTGCTCAATCCGCCTCTATTTCTCATCCGAACTCACCAAGAATTTATACCCCACTCCAAACACTGTACCAATAAAAACAGGGTGTTTAGGGTCATCGCCAATTTTTTGTCTAATATTCTTGATATGAACATCGATGGTTCGCTCGAATCCTTCATAGGTGTCACCTTGGGTAAGGTTAACCAGCTCTAGTCGTGAGAACACTCTCTTCGGATGCTTCGCTAAAATTTCCAGCAGCTTAAACTCCATAGGGGTGAGGGATACGGGTTCCTCGTGAATTCTCACCTCATAACGTTCCGAATCTATTGTTAAACAGCCTTGGGCATATGACAGCAGTGATATATTCCCTTGTTCCCGCTGATTGGTTCTTCTTAAAAGACTAATCACCCGAGCGAGCAGCTCTCTTGGGCTGAATGGTTTGGTTATATAATCATCGGCCCCAATCATGAGACCATTTACCATATCGTCCTCACTGCTTTTTGCAGTCAGCATGAGAATCGGAACGTTCGATGATTTACGTACCATTCTGCATACTTCCTCTCCGGTCATATCCGGAAGCATCAAATCCAGTACGATCAGATCGGGCTGTAAGGTTTCAAATAGATGAATCGCGCCTATTCCTGTATCGGCTTCGTACACAATATAATTATTCTTTCCAAATAAGCCTTAATGACCTGCAGGATATTCTCTTCATCATCCACCACTAAAATTTTCACGAACTTCATCACCTACTTTGTAGTTAAAAATGAGACAGACCTCATTTCTATGAGGTCTTATCTTATCATGATCGGATTAGAAGTTCATCATACCCCTGCGATATTGGGAATTTTGCATCATTCCTGACATTCCATTCCCGCTTGATGTACTGCAATTTTCATGCATTTGCTTGATTTGTTCCTCTGACAGGTTGGGGTGCATTTGTTTGGCAAAGGGCAGCATTTTTTCGAAAAAGCCGCTGTTGTTCTTATCATTGTTTGCTGTTGCAGCGTAAGCGCCAGCGGTGCCAATCCCCATAACCAGTACCAATGCCGATAATCCAATCCAAAGTTTCTTCATTTGTATCTCCTCCTTATAGTTACACTATATAAGAGAGTTATGAAGAACCAATTTGCAGCTTGTGAAGAAGTTATGAAGATAGCAAAAGGAAACCGGGGGCCATAGGCAATATTATCATAAATCGACATGGGGAACGGGTTCGGCAATTGGAACACCATGCCCACACGCTTACGCAGCATTTCTGTTCGTATCCCTTTTTCATATATGGAGTACCCTGAAATCTGAATATCCCCTTCCACTCTCATATCCTGAATTTGGTCATTCATTCGATTAATGGTTCGCAGCAAGGTATAGGATTATATCAGAAAATGGGATACCGGCAGGTTGGTGTTTTTGAGAAGGAAGGTATTATGGATGGGGAATTCATTGATGTGATGATTATGGAGAAACTGCTTTAAATTGAAAAAAAAACGTGGAGGAAACCGATTCTTTCCACGTTTTTTTATATTACAAGTACTGGATATTTTAGGTAATCGGACACTGGATCCGTTTAAGGATCATGTACGTTACCGATAATACAGTCCCTATAAACATCAGGAAGGTTAGAGCAAGATATATCTCTTCGAAAGTATTTAACTAACAGAACAATAGATCCAGAATTTTTTCATCTGCCTTTCTATTCTTCCCGATATATGGGTAACAGTGAATGTGAATTGCTGGATTGAAGTTTAGTTCAATTATGCTGTAATTGGTATCGTTCGCTGCTTCTTCTATAGAATCAATCATCATATCTACACCACATATGGTCGCTCCTGCAGCTTTAGCTGATTGAATGGCAAGATCTTTATAGCTGTTCGGTATTTCATCAGTAAAATCGATACTGTCTCCTCCCGTACTAATATTCGAGTTCTCTCTCAGATAGATGATTTCTCCTAATTGGGGTATATCGTTCCAACTCATAGCATGGTTCTTTAAAAACATCTCTTCTGCTTCGCCTAACTGAATTTTTTCCAAAGGAGTCTTATATCCTTTACCTCTAAGCGGGTTTTTATTCTTCTCGTGAACAAGCTGTTCGATCGTGTGGATTCCGTCTCCAATGACATTTGCAGGGACACGATGTAGAACTCCTACGACCTGGTCTCCCATGATCAGAAAGCGATATTCCTTACCTGTTATGAATTCCTCAAGAAGGACCGTCTTATCGTGTGTGAAAGCTATTTTAAACGCTTTTTCCATATCTTCTCTTGAGTAATCTCGATTGAAGATCGTAATGCCTAACCCAAAATTAGTTGATTTAGGCTTAATTACAATTGGAGTGCTACGATACGTATCGTAACTGGACATTGCTTCATCTAAATTCTGAAAGGTTTCTCCAGAGGGTACACGGATTCCATGCTGATTAAGAATGTCTTTTGTAACAACCTTATTTTCCATAATTAGCACAGTACTATAGGAGTCCAAGGCAGTTTTCGTAGCCTGCTTCACATACTCTTTATGATCTCCTTGTGAAAGCAGTACGAAATTCTCCTCCCGATCCATCAGTTCAAATCGTATTCCTCGCTTCACTGCTGCCTTTAAGAGTAGTTGAGTTGATAATTCGAGATCCTCATATCCTGTAAATCGGTAACCATTATGAATACTTTCTTCAGCGTATTTTTTTGCTTTATCCAGATGGTACGTCAAAAAGGACGATTCTTGTATTTCCTTCTTCACTATAGATGCCGCATTTAGCTCGGAATGGAGAATCTTTTGCTTTTCACCATCTATTATTTTACGATAATCCTCGTTTCCAGGAAACAAAAGCTCCACCATTTCTTTCATCTCATTGATAAAAGAAAGCGCCATTTCCTCCATGGTGAGCTGACAATATTCGGACTCGTTTAAAAACCCCTTTATTCCTTCCATTATCACTTGATCTTGGTTAACAGCAGCAATCCTTTGATCTTCCTTGTTATAGGATTCATCTACTTTAAGCAGCATAAAGAGAATAAACAAATGGATAAAGGACATCATTTCCATGCTTATTCCTATCTTGTGAAGTGGATTGATATCGATAAATCGAAGTTCTAAATATGCCACTCCCTCTTCTACAAGGTCTTGAACTGGATTAGTTCCCTTTGAGGTTTTAATACGGACAGGGCTGTAATATTCTTTTACACTTAATAGTTCATTTTGTTGAATCAATCTGTTTAAATCATGAACATACTCTGTGGCTGAATTAAAAGAGACATAATACAATTTTTCATTTCGATAGCCACACATACTGTTCCGAAGTGAATTCATCATTGGGAAATAATAACTTTTTTTATCAAGTGAGTCCGCTAAGTTAACACATTTCTCAATATACGTATTATCAAAAACAGGGCTTGCCCCTGTTAGGTAAATGAGCAACCACCGGTATCTTAACAAATTACGGGCTACTTTAAAATAAACCGTATCTTTGAACTCCTTGAAGTCTTTGTAGTGTCCCTGAGTTTCGTATAACCTCACAAGGAGTTTCTCATCAAATGAGAAATTATAATGTATTCCGCTTAACAATTGTCTTTTACGACCATATTTATCCGCCAATTCCTTTCGATAATCGTCCGCAACAGGATCGCTCATTTTGGCAATAGGAATTTCTTCTTCTTCGGGTAGCATAGGAGGGTTACTGCTTGGCCACAAAAACTCCCCTTCCAATTCTAAAGAAACAATGTCTTGCAAGGCTTCCATGAAATGATACGTCTCCTCAATCGAGTCTAAGGCAGGAGTGATCATTTCAATTTGACTCTCTGAGAAATCCGTTTGAATATAAGGATTTTCTGTTTTACTCCCAAAAGCTTTAGGGTGGGGCGTAAGGGCAAGTTTCCCCTCTTGGTCGACCCGTACATTTTCTTTTTCTAAACCAAATCGACCTCGAATTAGATCATCTTGAAGTGCATTGTCTATAACAATCTGTACAAGTTCACGATTCAACCAGTTCATATTTATGACCGTCCTTTTTCTATGTTTATTCAGAAACTGCAAGCGATTTATGAATGCTACGCAAAGACTTTCTAAACCAGATGACCAAAATAATACCCTTAAAAACACTACTTAGCGCAATCGACATCCACACCCCATTTAATCCAAACGGTTCCGATAAGAGCAAAGCCACGGGTATTCTTAATACAGTAAATAAAATGCTGAATATTGGCGGAATATATGTTTTACCAATACCGTTAAATGCTCCAACTGTCATCAGTTCCATGCACATAAACAACTGAGAAAAACCGATAATTCGCATGTAATCTGTTCCGAGCTTCATGCTCGTTTCATCAGTTAGAAATACCGAGAAGAGCTGCTGAGGAAATAAGATAAATATGAACGAAATGAAAGCACCGAATATTGTGGTCATCAGCAACGCCTTTCGATAGCCCTGCTGTATTCGATCCAATCGACGTGCTCCATAATTTTGTCCAAAAAAAGCTGCAATAGCCCCTTGCAGACCACCGATCGTCATATAGGAGATTGATTCTATTTGAATACCTACCTTTTGAACAGCAATGGCCTCAGCCCCCCAACCGACTATGATCTTGGCCATAATGATCGATATGATCGTAAAGGTGATCCGTTGAATCGAAATCGGAATTCCCAATCGAATGACTTCTATCATGAGACGGCTATTCCTTACCGACTGTTTAGAGATAAGGTCTAATTTTTTTGTTTTTATGATAAACAGCAAGGTCACTAATAAATTGGCCGTTAGTGTAGCAATAGCTGCACCTGCAACTCCCCAACCTTCTAAACTGCCTACTCCATATATTAACAATGGATCAAGAATGATATTTAAAATGAGACCCATTGAAAAAATATAAAATGGTTGCTTACTGTTCCCCATCGCATTCATAACGGTTGCATATAAGGTATTAAGTATTGAAAAGACGGCCCCCACGATCGAAATCATTAGAAATTGCTTCGCCATTAACTCAACTTCATTTCCAAGATCGAAGAAGCCTATAAGCTGGTCCTGGGTCGAAATAATAAAAACCATATAGAGCAGTCCTAATACAACAGACATTACAAATCCGTTCTTTACATATGAATAAGCTTGTTCTATCTTACCGGATCCCATACAATGTGAAACCTTGATTCCTGTACCAATTGTTATCATGGTCGATAAAGCAATCGCTAAATTAATAAAGAAGCTTGCTGTACCAATTGCAGCAACCGGACCACTTCCTAGCCCTCCAACCCAGATCATATCGACAAGACCATAGGTTGTAGATATGAAATTGGTAGCAATGATGGGGAGTGTCAATTTCATTAAAGTAGACATTATTGGACCTTGGGTTAAATCATTTGTGCCCTTCATCTGCTACTCCTTCTTGCTCCTAATGTAATATGAAAACCGACCACAAGTGTCGTTCGAATAAAAAGTGATGTCTTTTTTAGTCAAAATCAATACATTCATAAGCATAAACTTATATATTATCCAGAATATGTGACTGATTTTGTATAAGCGGCATCTTCTTCTAAAACTTTCCGCTGTCTAGAGCAGCCATACACCCTGTACCTGCTGCAGTAATCGCCTGACGGTACTTCGGATCTTGTACGTCTCCGCAAGCAAATACGCCAGGGATGTTCGTTTCGGTTGTTCCGGGTTTCACACGAATATATCCAACAGGATCGAGATCGATCTGTCATGAACTTCGAAGCTCGCAGTTCATCCGCCGGTGAACAATCGTCACTTTGGAAGCGAACTTGGTAAGAAAATTTGCTTCTTCCATTGCGGAATCTCCCCCACCCACAACAACTACTTCTTTGTTACGGAAAAAGAACCCATCGCACGTTGCACACGTACTTACACCACGGCCAATATTCTCTTTTTCGCCAGGTATGCCACCGAGCAAATTCGCCGACGCACCTGTAGAGAGAATACTGGATTCAGCTTGCAATTGACCAAGTCCTTCTACCTTCACTACAAATGGACGAGACGAAAAATCAACATCATTGACCCAGCCATTCATAAACTCGGCACCGAACCGCTTGTTTTCTCATGTTATCCATGAGTTCGGGACCCATTATTCCATCAACAAATCCTGGGAAATTATCTACTTCTGTAGTTAATGTTAATTGGCCCCCCCGGTTGTGGTCCTTCAGTAACAAGCGGATTCAGGTTAGCTCTAGCTAAATAAATAGCTGCAGTCAACCCTGCGGGACCTGTTCCTATAATTATTGACTTGTACATGACTTCTCACTCCTTCGTTTGATTTAAAGGCGGAAACTGGATTCTACCTTCTCAAATCATTAATTACACTGATGAGATCGGCATGCGGCAATCGTTTATATTGGGTGCACTGCTAATGCTACATACACCCGTCTCTGGCAACTCTAATTCAACCTTCAGCGCGGCTTCTAGATCGCCATCCAGGTAGGCTACAATTGATCTGCCCTGTTCGTATCCAGTAGCCATAAGAAATGTTGGTGCCCGACCATAACTCTTCATTCCAACGAGGTAAAAGTTTGGTTCTAGGAGTTTGAATCAGACTTAAAGATATTCAGCTTTTTTGTATAGTTCTGTTCTATACTCGTTCGAGATCATCGCTTCTAGCAGGTAGGCGATGATCAGGATGCCCGGAATATCAATCAGAAGCCGGGTAATGGCAAAAGTCGTTCCCAAAGCGGACATTTCGAACAGGAGCATTGGAATCTTCGTAGTGGACCATGCCCCGATGAAGATTAGAATATTGCTGAATTTGACGCCCTTTTTCATCAAAACTGCGGCAACCGGAAAAGCTCCATACAGGGGACCTGCAGCCGCTGAACCAATCAGAAAGGCGAGCACGATTCCCTTCCATCCCGATTTTTCCCCCATGTATTTCATCATGACCTCCTTGGGTACCCAAGTATCCAGAATTCCCAACAGAATAAAGATGGGGGGAATGACAAGAAGCATCTCTTTCAGGCTGAATGCTGATATTTGCATAGCATTCGTACCGGCATTTAGGTTCAACAAATACAAAATGGTCATTACTACGACATGATGGATTTTTTTCACCCTGTCAATTTTGACAATTTATTGCCTCGTAATCAATTACTCCTGATGACACTTCCTATTATGAATTTTGTGAAATATAAAGGTCTAAATTCTTATCATGAACAAGGGAAAAAATGGTGAATTTTTTTTCCTTTCTCGATTGGATAACGCCTCCACGCTCCAGGATCTGCAAGTGATGCGTCAATGTAGAAGCTGGAATGACTAATCCAGATACTAATTCACAAAGACATGAGTCCTGAACTTTCAATATGCCGATAATTCTCAATCTGGTTTCATCACCCAATGCTTTTAATAAAAGAGCTTTTTTTCGCAGTCCCTCTTCATTGTTTAATACCGGGAGAACAGTAAGCGATTGTTTGATAACATCATTCATTTCATTGTCGTTTTTGGGTAGCCAATCGGTTTTTACGTGATTCATTAAGAGTACCTCCATTTGAGTTTGTTTACTTATAATTATTATATAACTAATTTTATAGTTTTGAAATACGTGATATCCATGTTGCCTGACGATAATGTGAACTTATTTTATCCCAAACAAAGTATTTCACCATCATAAACAGACTCATACCAGGAAAATATCACTGGTAGATACCTAGTCCTAAGTAACCACGAGTACATACTGTATAGGTGTTTCCAATATAACTAGCCGTACGTGCCTTCTCTGCCTGCACACCACCCCGAATGAATGTGTGATGATCGTTTCAATCAGCTTAACTTCCAAGTAATATCCACTTCAGCAACGTTCCCACGTAGCCAGCACCTGGGAGCCCTAACCCTTGAAATACTTACTCCTGTGCTGAAAAAATTTGTTTTCCTGACTTCTTTCTGGGAAGGGGGGGATCTCTTTGAATTATCTTGATTAGGACATGACTATAATAATTCTCGGTTAACGGAACACATTCTTGGCCTAATTCGGAAGTCGGTACAGATTCTTGTCATTAGCTTTTGACAAGAATCTGTACCGTGAAAAAAGAAAAACCCGCAATTTATGCGGGTTCCATGCGGAACACATTCTTGTCATCCGACAAGTGACACAAAGTTGCCTACATAAAGGACACAAACTTACCTACATTGTTATTATCATTAAAGATCTTTGGCGAAAAGGATCAATTTCAACAATAAAACTGATCCTCACTCTAGATCGAACAGTCTTCAACTAAATGGTAAAAGCTCGCTTTACCGACTGGTACTAAGCAGTAGTTAATATGAAATCCACTCCATTCAATCGGAGCATACTAACTAAAGTGGAAACATATTTGTGGTTCAGATCAATATTGGAATCCCACTCGGATTCAATTTTAATCTCATCCATACTTCCTCCAACAACCTCTCACTTGTATCCACTGCTCATTTACTTGGCACCCTGTAGCCCCCCTATAAGCAACCTTTGTATAATTTAACCGAAACTCAGAATTAATCACACACTAGGCTCATGTGCATATAATTGAGAGTGAAATTACTTACATTAACGGAGGGCTACGCTCATGAATATGGTTTATCCCTATTGGATCAGATCACAATTCGTTCCCATTTGGGCAACTTCAACTCAAGACGCGCTTGAATTAATGAGGACTTCAGTCCAAGGGGAACGGAATGATGAACTTTTTTATGACCAACTCATTCATCTTACTCCTAGCCAGAAACAAGCTGAAGTTATTACCTCTATTCGGAATGATGAACGAGGGCATAATCAAATGTTCCGACAAATGTACAGAGAATTAACTGGACATGAAGTGACAGGAGTTAGTAACGAAGTTCCTGAACATGTTAATTCGTATATTGCCGGGTTGCAAAAAGCCTTCCAAGGTGAATTGTCAGCAGTTGAAAAGTATCGAAAGATATGGTTCGGCCTTCCTTATGGCGTTTATAAGGATACTTTGTATGGCATTATTCTCGATGAGCAAAAACATGCGGCAAAGTATAATAATTTATTGATACAGAACTTACCTGGAAATTAGTAGTAATTACTTGGACTGCCATCTGCCATTCATAAATACACACGAATCTAGTCCGAGCTTTTGCATGAGGCTTAGTACCTTCTTATAGTTCATCCAATTGCCGTCATTCTGCCACAAGAACAATTGAACTACCGGTGCCCGTACTTTCCTTCGTAACGTTTATAGTTCTTTACGAATTTGTTGTTTGGCTTTGGCGTCACGCCGTTTCCCCTCCCCTTTCGCTTCAGATAGGCGTAGTAACCGCTTCTGGACATGTTAAAGGCAATGTTCCTATGTAGTCAGCATGACCCATTTTTGGACCCTATAGTTCCAAGGTTGTTTTAAGTGTTTCATTATTAACTTCTCTCCGCTCTACAATTGAGCAAAAAAAGAGACTCCTACCAGGGAAATGTAACCTCTCTGGTAGGAGTCATCAGCCTTTCGGCAGTTAAAGCGAACTTTATCGATTTAATATATTGGTAAATTATTCCTTGAATGTAGGGATTAACTCCAAAAATCAGACTGAATAATCAGCTTTACTAAATATAGTACTCAATGAACTCCTCGCTGTACTTATGCCATGATTTCTTCTGGAAAAGCGCTATAAATAGTGCAGCAGCGCTTAATAATCCAATAAGCACAAAAGAAATTCTATACGCCGTAATATTGGATGGTTTGCTTGTAGCTGGTAGTAACCTAAGCGACATTTGGTATAACATCCCACTTAGTGTAACACCCATCCCCATGCCACTTCTGTAGCAGATTCTTTCTTTGTGATATGCTTTAAAGATTAAATAGATACGCTGAATTGAGACAATCTGATTAAGTACAGCTCCTTTCCGTCTGTTCGATCTTATTTGTAAATGTAACACGCTTAATGGCCCAATAAAAAACAGCTACGGATGCTGTCCCCATAATGATGATAAACATCTCAGGCTTCTCATGCTCCTTACATACACCACAATAAGTTTCACCACTGATCAAATGAACATTTACAGGTATCCGGTTTAGAATTGCTTGATGGATAAGTTTCTTTCTGAGCAAATATTTCTCGTCTCCTCAAAAGATGATCTTTTTAGAATTATAAACAAACCAGGAAGGGGATGAATCAAATGAGGTATTAAATAAGGCAAGCTAGAATCATAAATAACAAAAGAGCCGTTCACAGAGTGAAGGGCTCCTTGTTTCCGTATCTCCATTAAGATTTTTAATCCCGCAAAATGCTCTTCATCCGGTAATATTCTTCTTCCGTGATTTCACCTCTTGCAAAGCGTTCATCCAAGATTCTCTCTGGAGTATTGTCAATAAATCGTGAATTCCCATCTCCCCTAACCCATTTTATCACCAAATAGATTACACCTACGATCAGTAAAAAATTGATGACTAATCCAAATATTCCAAATCCAGAGCCATAACCCATCATCATTTTCTCTCATCCTTTCATCGAATTAATGGAAGACGAACAAGAACGGTAGTTCCTTTCTCTATCTCACTTTCAACATGAATAGATCCGGCATGAGCATCCACTATGACTTTAACAACCGCAAGTCCTATTCCGGCTCCGCCAGTTTTCCGGTTCCTTGATTTCTCTCCGCGGTAAAAACGTTCAAAGATATAGGGGAGTTCATCTTTAGATATTCCCATTCCGGTATCGGAAACGATAACGACGCCTTCTGCTTTCTCTTTTAACACTTCAATATGAACACTTCCAGAACTCGTGTATTTGAAAGCATTGCTTATCAGATTTACAAAAACCTGAAGGAGCCGCGAACGGTCCCCTGTGATCCAAACGTCACTTTTACTTATCAGGTCAGCTGAAAGTCTTTCCTGCCCAAACTGGCTGGATACCATATTTAAAGACTCACCAACGATTTCGTTAAGTGAGACGATCTCCGTCATAAGCTGAACCATTGGATTCTCTACAGCAGCCAGATTTTCCAAATCACTGAAGAGCCTGACAAGTCGCAGGACTTGATCATGGCACACTTGTAGTTTATCCGGCGTCGGTTCCCAAATGCCATCCTGAAAGGCTTCCAAATGGCTTTGAATTGTTGTTAAGGGTGTTCGCAACTCATGTGCCACATCAGTGGTCAGTGATTTCCTTAATTGATCTTGCTTCTCCAATCCATCAGCCAAATGATTGAGTGTACGCCCCACGTCATCAATTTCTGTATTCTGATTTAACATTTCAACCCGGGAGCTGAGATCCCCCTCCCTCATTTTCGAAGCGATATCTTTAATCTCTAGGAGAGGTTGGCTAATGCTTTTGGCCATGTACCGGCTGAACAGATACGTCCCGACAATTACGAGTATCATTGCGGCCCATAATAAGGTATTAAACATTCTCAGAAATTTCTGATTCAGACTTTGCGTCGTTTCTTTCACTGGTAGAAATTCCAATGTTCCTACCTGCTGATTTCCTTTTACGATTGTTTTTTTAATGGTGTCTTGCGCAGACTGGGAATTCACTTGTATCTGCCTGCCCATTTGACTAGTATCCCAAATCAAGCGACGGTCTTGATCATAAACACGAACCATATAATCACTAATCATCGCTTGGTGCGAAATGGTCATCCAAACGTTTGTATTCCAGTGGCCGGTAGACACATTATAAGCGTCTTCTAAATCGTCCAGTAAACTTTGTATTTCTGTCTGCTGCTGGTTCTTCTGATATTGGTTAAACGAGATGTTCATTACCAAGTTCACAAGCAAGACAATAGATAGAAGCGCAGCAAGGGCCACACCGACATGGGAAATAAGAAGCTTTCTGCTCAATCCGCCTCTAATAGACATCATGACTCACCAAGAATTTATACCCCACTCCAAATACAGTGCCAATAAAAACAGGGTGTTTAGGATCATCGCCAATTTTTTGTCTAATATTCTTAATATGAACATCGATGGTCCGCTCGAATCCTTCATAGGTATCACCCTGAGTAAGGTTAACAAGTTCAAGTCGTGAGAACACTCTCTTCGGATGCTTCGCTAAAATTTCAAGTAGCTTGAACTCCATAAGGGTAAAAGATACTGGCTCCTCGTGAATTCTTACCTCATAACGTTCCAAATCCATAGTTAAATCGCCTTGGGCATAAGACAGCAGTGACATATTCCCCAATTGCGGCTGAATGGTTCTTCTTAATAGGCTAATCACCCGAGCGAGCAGCTCTCTTGGGCTGAATGGTTTAGTAATATAATCATCGGCTCCAATCATGAGCCCATTCACCATATCGTCTTCACTGCTTTTTGCAGTCAGCATGAGGATCGGAACGTTCGATGATTTGCGTACCATTCTGCATACTTCCTCTCCAGTCATGTCTGGAAGCATCAAATCCAGCACGATCAGATCGGGCTTTAAGGTTTCAAAAAGATGAATCGCGCCTCGTCCTGTATCGGCTTCGTACACAATATATTTATTCTTTTCCAAATAAGCCTTAATAACCTGCAAGATATTTTCTTCATCATCCACCACTAAAATTTTCACGAACTTCATCACCTACTTTGTTGTTAAAATGAGACAGACCTCATATCAATGAGGTCCTATCTTATCATGATCGGATTAGAAGTTCATCATACCCCTGCTATATTGAGAATTTTGCATCATTCCTGACATTCCCTTACCGTTTGAAGTGTTGCAATTGTCATACATTTGCTTGATTTGTTCCTCTGACAGGTTGGGGTGTATTTGTTTGGCAAAGGGTAGCATTTTTTCGAAAAAACTGCTGCCATTATTATCATTGTTAGCTGTCGTAGCGTAAGCCCCAGAGGTGCCAATCCCCATAACCAGTACCAATGCCGATAATCCAATCCAAAGTTTCTTCATTTGTATCTCCTCCTTATAGTTACACTATATAAGAGAGTTATGAAGAACCAATTTGCAGCTTGTGAAGAAGTTATGAAGATAGCAAAAGGATATGAACACGAGAAAGAAGCCTTTCACTCAACTTTGTCCGGTGAAAGGCTCATTTAAGTAAGATGAGACTAATGTTGGCACATTGCGTACATGTTTGACAATTTGGTTTCTTCAAATAAGTTGCTCTATTCGATAATTGTGAATCGGCAATAGTACCATGTTCTTGTCCATATTCGGCAATAGATACATGTTCTTGTCCTTTGCTTGGGACAAGAACATGTATCCTTAAATCAAAAAAACCGCGACCAGCGCGGGGTTCAATGAATATATGTTCTTGTCCTCTTACAGATAACATCATGTCCAGCGACAGCCACTTGGGTGCATCCGCGGAAGTAGTTATGTGCATCCCTCCTTTTACGACAGTTGTTGGGTGCACAATATAATGACGTAATATGTACATAGTTTAGTATATACATTATAAAGTAAAAATGCATTGGCAAAAGCGGGAACAATGACTTTGCAAAAAAAGCAAAGATGCTTCCTGTAACTTTTGTAATCAAAGCTAGAAAACTATAGGAGCCGAATGCTTATCCCCTTGTTCTATACAGTTCTTGCACTATTTTAGAATCGAATAACCGCCGTCAGCAAATATGGTCTCTCCATTAATGTAATCAGCCTTATCAGATAGCAAAAATAAAACGACATTTGCAATGTCTTTTGGCTCTGCAATTCTTCCAGCAGGAATTAGGTCCTCCGAAGATTTTCGTAACTCAGGATGTTCAAAAGACTTGGCTGTCATTCCCGTATATGTGAACCCAGGAGCAACAGAGTTGACCATTATATGGTATGGAGCTAAGTCTAAAGCCATTGCGGATGTTAAAGCGACAACCCCTCCTTTAGCTGCAGCATATTCTGTCATATGGGGTTTGTAAATTTTCGAGCGGATACAACTGATATTTACGATTTTTCCTGACTTATTGGGAATCATTTTTTGAGCCACATATTTCGATAGAATAAATACGCCTGTGAGGTTCGTCTCGATCACGTCATTCCACTCATCAATTCCCAAATCAAAAAAAGGTTTTGAATGTGAAAATATTCCAGCCGCATTTACAAGACCTGCAATATTTCCGTATTTCGAATGAACTTCATTTGTAATTGCTGCAATCTTCTCATCTTCTCTAACATCGACTGAGTAATGTATGTATTTGGGATGCTCTATAGAATTGTTGTCAGAATCGATTCCAATAACCATAGCTTCGCTTTCAAGCAAAGTTTCGGCACACGCCTTTCCAATACCTGAGCTGCTTCCAGATACAATGACTAATTTATCAGAAAAGCACACATCCATCCCTCCTCTTTATTTTATTAAACCGGATTACTCATATTCCATATAGTATGCAAGATCGCATGCCCGCTCTAATGCCGGTATTGGCGAAATTGGATATTTAAGTTATACAGGACTTATTTGTATATCGCAAGTATATTTTTTTGGTTTCCTACAATTATGGCGGTATAGATGAGAAATATTCAAATTATTTGTTTGTTAGTCGTCACTTAATAGTTGTGTTTTGCAATTAAATGAGTTATAACTAATGCAGAGATAAATTCCCTTGGGAAATGCTCGCGAGCTCTTTCAAATCATGACCAGACGTTTTGGAATACTTAATAAAAATTGCTGTACGATCGGAGAGATGAACATGAGCAAAGCTTCCCATGATGAGATTAGACAGAACGTTCGTGCAAGATACCAAAAGATCGCGGTAAAACCTAATTCCCCCCGTACAACCAGCAGCTGCTGCGATTCAGCTGGGGATTTTGATCAGATCTCGGCAAAATTAGGCTACTCGACGGATGAATTAACGGCTGTTCCGGATGGGGCCAATCTGGGTTTGGGCTGTGGTAACCCGCAAGCCATAGCGGAGCTTAAGCAAGACGAAGTTGTACTGGATCTTGGAAGCGGTGGCGGCTTTGACTGCTTTTTGGCTTCGCGGCAAGTGGGGAGTAAAGGTAAAGTTATTGGTGTTGATATGACTCCGGAGATGATCAGCAGAGCACGCAGCAACGCTGAGAAAGGCAAGTTCAACAATACAGACTTCCGGCTCGGAGAGATTGAGCACCTTCCGGTCGCAGACCATTCCGTGGACGTCATTATTTCCAATTGCGTGGTTAATCTTTCCCCAGATAAACAGCAAGTATTTAATGAGGCTTACCGGGTGCTTAAGTCTGGCGGTCGCCTGGCTATCTCCGATGTTGTCACGACTGCCGATTTACCCGCTGCAATTAAAAGTGATTTAACCGAATTTTATTCAGGCTGCATTTCCGGAGCTTCCTCCGTACAAGAGATCAAAGAAATGCTGCAGCACAGCGGATTTATTGATATCTCCATCGAGCCTAAAGACGAATCCAGAACGTTTATCAAAGATTGGGTTCCTGGTACAAATATCGAACAATATATCGTTTCAGCTGTAATTAAAGCCATTAAACCGTAAGACAATCGGGAGGGAATAGCTATGGCCGTATTGAGTCATGTAGCAATTCGAAAAGCAAAGGCCGAAGACTTGAATGATATCTTGCTCATTTATAATCAAGGTATTGAGGATCGAATTGCGACACTAGAAACAGAATCGAAAAATCAGGATTATATTCAAAAATGGTTTGATGAACATCAAGGAAGATATGGGGTTTTAGTGGCTGAAGCTGATGATCAGATTGTCGGTTGGGCTTCCATAAATCCCTACTCTCACCGTTGTGCATATCAGGGCGTTGCAGATCTGTCTATCTATATCCACCGTGATTATCGGGGTCAAGGGATAGGTTCAGCCCTCCTCCCGGCTCTTGAAGAGGAAGCCCGTCACAACAAGTTTTATAAAATCGTACTTTTCACTTTCCCTTTTAATCAAAAAGGACAGGGATTGTACCGGAAACTGGGCTATCGTGAGGTTGGGGTATTTAAAGATCAAGGGATCTTGGATGGCGAGCGAATCGACGTTATGATCATGGAAAAGGTATTCAATGAAACCTGCCATTAATTATTCGCCATAGATCGCTCTCAAAGATTCCCATTGTTTGGGCTTCACCGCAATAATGGGTCGAATCGCCTTTGCCTGCTGCTCAGCCTCTTCCAACGTCTTGGCCAGTCCTAATTCCTTTAGTGTGCCAACAGCCACAGTGCCTGTACGTCCTTTTCCTCCACCGCAGTGAAATGCAACTTTCTTTCCATCCCGATAAGCTTGAACCACTTCTTGAATGGCTGAACGAAACAGCTCAGCTTCTGGCTCTTCGGAGTTATCGCCTAATGGAATCTGAATCCACTTCACTTCGGTTGAGTTGGAAGCGCAGGCCTCGGCTTCCTCCCGAAGATCAACAACTACCTCTACGCCTTCATTGGTTACCATTTGATCAACATCTTTGGCACCGCCAAAGAAAATTCGATCTTCAACTAATGCTTGATAAGGTTTCTCCATGATTCTCTCCCTCTATATTACGTCTTTATTCAAGAAATCGAGGACGGCTTGCCAAAGTACTTCTTCTGAAACCAAAGAGCTACATTGACGAGCCCAATGAGTACGGGAACTTCAACCAACGGTCCGATGACGGCTGCAAAGGCAGCACCAGAATTCAAGCCAAAGACCCCAATTGCAACTGCGATGGCAAGTTCAAAATTATTACTGGCTGCCGTAAAAGATAGTGAAGCTGCGACGGGATAAGAAGTGCCTGCTTTCCGTGATACCAGAAAAGAAACGAAAAACATGATCACGAAATAAATCAGAAGTAGTATAGCGATACGAACCACATCCATCGGCAGTTGAACCATTAAATCAGCCTTCAGTGAAAACATCAAAACAATGGTAAACAATAACGCAATCAAAGTCAGAGGGCTAATTTTCGGCAGGAACTCCCTTTCGAACCATGCTTCACCTTTGGTTTTGAGCGCAATTATCCGTGTGAAAATACCCGCTGCAAACGGAATACCCAAATAGATCATGACACTTTCTGCGATTTCACCCATAGAAATGTTGACGACTGCCCCCTGGATGCCAAACCATTCAGGTAAAACTGTGATAAAGATGTAAGCAAATACGGAGTAGAACACGATTTGAAAAATCGAGTTAAAAGCTACGAGACCAGCTGTATACTCCGGATCACCCTTAGCTAAGTCACTCCACACTAGAACCATGGCAATACATCTAGCCAACCCGATCATGATCAGGCCAATCATATATTCCGGCAAATCACTAAGAAACGTAATCGCCAGAAGAAACATCAGAACCGGGCCAATGATCCAGTTTTGAACAAGGGATATAAGGAGAACCTTCCAGTCCTTAAACACCCGGCCCAATTTCTCATACTTAACCTTTGCCAGCGGCGGGTACATCATTAAAATAAGCCCTACGGCAATAGGAACGGATGTTGTTCCAATTTGAAGCTTTGATAGACTGTCCGCAAATCCAGGAATCCAAAAACCTAAAACAATCCCTATTGCCATCGCTGCAAAAATCCAGATCGTTAAATACCGATCCAAGAACGATAGCTTTTTGACCGACTGGTTCACCAGAACACTCTCCCTTTCATACCATTTCATTCGCAGCAAATTTGAAGGTCCTTCTTCTTCAGCGCTTTTAATTCATGTTCCTGAGAAGGGACATGTTTAAGCAAATCCTCTATCAGACTCAAATGCTTGAATTCAGGATTTAAAGAATAAAATATCCACTGGCCTTTACGGTTTTCTTTGATCAAACTTACGTCTTTTAGTTTACGTAAGTGCTGACTGACTGCTGGTTGGCTCGTTTGAAAAATTTCAACCAATTCACAAACACAGCATTCCCTTTGCTCTAGAAGCTTAACAATAGTTAAGCGCGTCTTATCGCCAAGTAACTTTAATACCTGGGACACATCTTCAATGTTCGATATGGTTTGAATCATTGCTCCCCCTCCTCACGATATAAGTATATAAAAATATGCTTATATATACAATACAACATCATCATTTATTTATCTTTAAGCTTATTAATTAGAGCCAGTATTCGGTTATTCTTTGTTTCTTCCTTTTTAGCAAGTTCAATATAATTGATCTGCTCTCGCTTAATGTAATCAGGCTGACTCAGGAAATTATCCAGAATGTGGTGATCTTCTAGTTCTTTTGAAATGTAATCTGGCACAACAATGTTGCGATTTGTTTCATCTTTTTTAAGAATTACATGGAGTGTGTCACCAAGTTGTTTATGTACTGCTCTTCTAATAAATTCATTATATACAAAATAATGCCCATTTTTTGACGGCAACAATGTATGCTCAAACTCATGCCCGTCAACGATGATTTGAACAGGTACTTTACCATTAGTACTGAAGATTTCTTGTACCGAATATGGGAAATAAACGACTTTCCATTTTATTTTACCTTCCAGCATCTTAATCTCACTATCAAATTCATACACCATATGGAATAACACTCCTCATTGTAAAGAAGCTGACTTCGATCCCTCACATTATCATAGCCACTTTACGGCTTCTAAGCGATTTGAATTCAGTATACTGTTGCAATAACCTATATGATGTTGAACATGTCGGATCTGCATCAGGACTACATCAGTTTTAGTTATTTCTTCGTATAGTACACATGGCTCCAATAATCTGTCGTCAGTCAGTTCATCAAGAAACTTACGAGCCACACTCAATATATCCTCAACGTACTTCGTCATCTCCTCTTTAGTAGGGTAGTCAGAGCACTCTTCATCCAGGGATTCTGTTATACCCTTACCGAAGTCTGGTATTTTGAATTCTTCATCCTTCTGCTGCCTGAACCAAAATTTCATACTGGTTGTAGCATGAAATATATGTTTCCAGTATTTTTGCTTGGCATCCATCCAAAAATCATCAGGGCATGCTTCGATAAGATTCTTCAACATTTCTAATGTCGGATCAAACTGTCTTCTTAAGACAGCTACCATCTTGTCCCCCATGCTCATCAACTCAATTCTCATAATATGGTATTGTGACTCTATTCTTGTTCTCAACCGGCAAAACCTTCTCATTCTCAGACCTGCTATTGGCATATTTGTGAACTTTCAAGCTAGCTCTTCCAGGAACTGAAGTATCATATCATTTACGGCAACAGGATTTTCCTTAACCATATGGGGTCTATGCTCCGGTCGGGTCGCAAAATCCGCTTGTACCATTTGCCCCCCCTAACTATAGCCAATTAAATGTGCTGCGGCAGTGTTCAATTGATCCATAAAGTCAATGATGTCGTCAGCGATTCGAGGTGTAGACCATTCAAGACTTTCACATCTTGTTCTACCGTGTCCTCTAAAATCCGGAAAGTAACACGTATATTGTTTTTGAAAATCTAACATTTGACTAGCAAAAGCCAGTATACCGCGTGAATAGCTGCTGTGTAAAAAGATGACGTTGTCTCCATTGCCCATTTTCTCATAATCTCTCAAGAACTGCATCCGTCGTTTCGTAAGAGACATTGAACATCACCTCGTTCCCGGGGAACAAGAATCAACTCAGTTTGTCCCCCACAAAATATCCAATGGAAATAAACAAGGTGGACCAGATCAAGGCCCCAATGCAGCAGAACATGAAGTACTTCCTTAAAGTCATCTTCGTTATGCCCGAGATGTATCCGGCTGCATGTCTCACACCAGGAATAAAATAGGAAATCAACACCGACCATACGCCGTATTTCGCGAACCAGTTTTTCACTTTTTCATAACGCTTTGGAGTTAGCCCTATCCATTTTCCATACTTTTCAACGACCTTATAGCCTATTTTGTTGCCAATGAAATAACTGATGCTCATTCCTATAACAGAACCCAAAAAACTAAAGATAATGGATGGACAGAATCCAAGAATCTTCACGGAAGCTAAATAGCCAACAAATAGCATTAGCGTCTCGTCGGGTACGGGGATTCCTATAATCCCTAACGCCAAGAGCAAGATTACAGCCACATATCCGTAATGCTCGATGAACGTCATCGCTATTTCCATGAGGTTACACTTCCTTTAACTCTAACGATTACAACCTTCCATGATGGGAAGCGTATGCGGCTGATCATGAGCCAAGAGAGTACCGCAAGATTGATCACAACAACCTTAAAATGGATATGATTATGAAAAAAAGATAGTCCCGCTGCCAAGAAGCCCGCGACAGTTATGGGCATCCCGGTAAAAGTTGCAGATTTGGGAGTAATGTTGAACCGGGCTAACCGCAGAGCGCCGCATATGATAAACACGACCCCTACTGCGGCCCCTATGAACGACCATTCATCCAGATTATGCTCAAGAATAAGGATAACCGGAGCCACGCCGAACGAGACAATGTCAGCCAGCGAATCGAGCTGCTTGCCAAACTCGCTGGTACAGCTCAATAATCGGGCTAGTAGTCCATCCATCACATCGAACGTAGCGGCTATAACGATAAATAAGACGGCCAATTTATAATGTTCTTGAATTGTCGAGATTAACGAAACAATACCGGCTGCCAAGTTGAACATTGTGCATACTGACGGGATGACTTTAAAAGACATTGCGACTCCTCTTTTCTTCAAATCTTGGAAATAGTCTATACTTCCTCTTCTGAGAATTTGTAACCGATCCCGACGACCGTTCGGATATGATGTGAAGAATGGCCAAGTTTAGCCCTTAGCTTCTTGATGTGGGAATCCACGACCCGATTGTCGCCATCAAAATCCAGACCCCAGACACGGGAGATAATGGCATCTCGGGTCACAACCAGGTTCTTATTATTGATTAGGAACAATAAAAGTTCGTATTCTTTATGCGTCAATTCAATTTCAATACGATCGACTTCCAGCCGGCGAGCCAATGTGTTGAGTACGGCGGAACCAAAGGTATATCTGTGACCTTCAGGTTTGTAATTCTCCGTGACGCGCTTCATTAATGAGTTTGCCTTCGCTACGAGAACTTTTGGGCTAAACGGCTTGGTCAGATAATCATCAGCTCCCAGCTCATAGCCTAACAGCTTATCCTCATCATCCGATTTCGCGGTTAGAAAAATAATGGGCACGCCCAGAACCTTCCTAACCTCTCTGCAAACTTGAAATCCATCCATTTCAGGCATCATAATGTCAAGGATGATTAAATCCGGGTATATGACATCGATAAGATCCAGCGCTTCTTGTCCGTTGCCGGCTTCTTTCACTTCCCAGCCATCCTGCAGGAAATAGTCCGAAATCACTTCGCGAATTCTTGATTGATCTTCAACGATGAGAACCCTCTTCCCCATTCCAAATCCTTCTTCCCGTTTCAAGCGTTTGAATTTAATGATTGATCTTAACCATGAACTGAACACCATCATCCAAATTCGTTACCGAGTATTCACAATGATGGAGATCCAAAATTTGCTGCACAATGGATAAGCCTAATCCTGTTCCACCTGTTTGACGACTTCGGGAGGCTTCTCCCCTGTAAAATCTCTCCCAAATTAAATTTATTTGCGGTTCAGGGATCGTTTTGCCCTTATTTTTGACATAAAGCGTGCTCGACTGCCTATCACTATGAATCTCAAAAAGGATGTCACTCCCATGATCCGCATGTTTAATGGCATTAGTCGTCAAGTTGACGATAACCTGCTCGAACCAATCCGGATCAATGAGAACGGGGAGCTCATTCACAGGGATAACGATAATTTCCAATCCCTTCGCTTTGAGCTGATACAGCAGCCGGTTTGCGCTTTTATCAATAAGCTCGCTCAGTAAAATGGATCGTTTTCGAAGCTGTATCGTTCCCGACTCCAACCGGGCCAGATCGAGCATGTCTTTAATCAACATCTCCATTCGCTCTGTTTCCTCAATAATGACGGATATGTAATGTTCCTGCTTATCAATATTAATGCCATCCTGCAAGCCTTCGGCGAAGCTCTTTATGATGCTGATAGGCGTCTTCAGCTCATGCGAGGCATTGGTAAAGAAGCTCTTTTGTGTCATTTCGATTCTTTCTTTTTGCTCCATATCATTCTGAAGCTGCTGGTTGGCATCTTGAAGTTCACCAAGCGCCTTGTCCAGTTTTTGTGCCATCGTATACATGTTTTGAGAAAGGCTCCCCAGTTCGTCGCTTTGCTGTAAGGGTTTGAAAGATGAAAAATCAAAATCAACCATTTTCTGTGCGGCTTCATTCAATGAAACAATAGGCGATGTCACCATCTTGGAATAATAAAGGGCCAAAATCAGAATGAAAATAAATCCCCCGCCGCTAAGATAGATATAGAACCAACGCAGCGCTTCATTGGCATCATTAATTTCTTGAAGTGAGGTGACTGAGAACAGGATTTGTTTGTTGCCGCCGCTTACTACCAATGGCTGCATAATGATAATATTGTTGGTTCCGCTCCAAGGTTCTACCCACTGCAACTCTTTTTCTTCCATCCCATTAAGCTCTTTTTTCATTTCGTCAGACAAAGGAAAAAGCTCATTTAAAGCTACATACAGGAGACCTTGGCGTTGAGTCTTTAGGGTTGGTGCGATAATATCCTCTACAACGCCTGAGAAAACGGAAAGGCTATCCGGAGAGGTCTCTCCAATGGATAATGAATGACGCACTAAGATCTTTTCTGGATATACGATCGGATCTAGATTCCCTCTGCTATATTCCTCACCCCAAATGGTGATCGGGTCTCCTTGCTGTATATTGGCTTTCCGCAGCTCTTCATCGTTCACATTCAAAAAAAGCGACAGCGGGACCGTGATTTTGTTATGGTTCGGGAGTTCAACCGTCATACGGTAGGGATCACCCAGGACCAGATTGCCCTCGAAATCAACAATAGCCAGCTGTGTCCGGTTTCGATTCATAAACTTGGCTACGCTCACGGCGAGCTCTTTATTCTTGTCCCGATTTTGATGTGAATATTGTTGAGCAAATTTATAAAGATCTCGTTCGACTTTTTTCACTTTATAGTCCTGGTAGAACCGATTGAAAAAAAGAACCTGCGATAATAAAACCAGAATATAAAAACTGGCAAAGAAAATGACGGTCAGAATAAAGAGTTTAAATGTAATTCCCCTGTTTCTCATGCTTAACTCCTTTTATCGCAGCTGTTATTAGAATAACTTGCCAGTATGTTTTTCATGTGTCCTGCTTCTTAGACAAGCTTATCCTATATTCATCTCTCCTTATAGGTGTAAACACACTGCATCTCTTAACAGAGTACAGTCTTTATACAAATAAAACCTCCCGAATGAGGTCTGTAATAACCCTCGGGAGGTTTTGGAGCTGCTATTGATGGGTTACTGTTTCATTCCGGTCTCTTCCAGCGATTGTCGGAAAATTGGATAGGCCGGATTACTCTGCATGGACTTCCTGCAGCGATGACATTTGGAGGAATGTCTTTCGTAACTACGCTTCCCGCACCGATAATACTATTCTCTCCGATAGTCACGCCCTGCGTTATTTTGACATCGCCACCCAGCCATACTCGATCTTCCAGCGTTATCGGGGCGGAGTAAACTCCTTTGTCTGCACGCTCAAAAGGATCTTCCGCATGATTTGCTGCATACAGTCCCGCCCTTGGTCCTATATACACATCATTTCCGATTTTCACTTCGTTGCAATCGAGGATAATCATGTCATGATTAATATATACATCGTTACCAATGGAAATATTAAATCCGAATTCGCATCGGAAATTGGACTCGATATATACATTTTCTCCTACGCGTGAGAATAACGCTTTTAAAATGGACATGTCGTATCCTGCATTGGTATTTACCTTGTGATTGTATTCACGGCACTTTGCTAACGCATGTGCTCTAACCTCTGCTACATCTTCAGCGGCGTCATCATACATGTTCCCGCTATTCGTTATTTGCTTGATTTTTTCGATATCCATTGCGTCCTCCTATTTAAAGTATTGATGTGAGTGGTATCATTTCACTTTTCAAGATATGATTATATCATCATGTATTTTGTATTGAAGACAGTTTTTTCTCGATTAATAACACTATATTCCCAAGAAGGAGTTTATCATGCGCGCAGACACCATGCCTCTTGATCATACTCTGTATGAAACCATTCAACATGGCCAGAATGATTTCCCTATTCAATTCTATGTGGATGAGCTGCATAAATTCCTTAATAGAAAGGTTCCGCTTCACTGGCACTTCGAACCGGAGTTCTTTGTTGCGCGAGGCGGAACCGTAAAGGTTCAAGTCGGTAATCACTGTATTGAATTATGCCCAAATGATGGCATTTTCATTAACAGCAATGCATTGCATTCTTTTGAGCAGGTATATGACAACGATAGATGTAAGTGTCCCAATATCGTCTTTTCCGCGGAGCTGATCGCACCCCATACCAGTATTCTTTATCAGAAATATATCAGGCCTATTCTGATTAACCGAAGCATGCCCTATTTTATACTACATTCTGATATTCCCTGGCAAAGAGAAATCCTTAATGAGCTTTCTTACATCTTTGCGTTATTGCAGGAGTTTGGTCTTCAGAGTCCCTACGGTTCCTTCTCCACTTTGGACTTTAATATCGAAAATCTGAGTGCAGCATGCTTCGAAATGGAGGTACAGTGCCACCTAAATCAAATATGGCAGTCGATTTTCAATCATGTGGAGCAAATTCCTGCGGTTGCCCAAGACCAAAGGGATATCCAATTCCAAGTGCGTGTGCAGCAGATGATTTCATTTATACAGCGAAATTATATGAACCCAGTAACGCTTCAGGATATCTCAATGTCGGCAAATATCAGTAAAAGCGAAGCATCCCGCTGTTTTCAATCCTACCTGAACTGTTCTCCCATCGAATATTTGCTGCAATCTCGTATTGAAGCATCTCAACGTCTGCTATATGATACGACCCAAAGCATCCAGGAGATTTGCTTAGAATGCGGGTTTAACTCCTCCAGCTATTTCATTAAGGTATTCAGAGAGAAAGTGGGTATGACACCTGGAGAGTATAGAAAAAAATAAGGGTATCTATAAGTCAGACCTTTAATCAGGCCGTACTTAGGATACCCGCAGCTTAATCAATATAGGTGTTTCGTACAGTTGTACAGATCACGTATTAACCCGATCTTGTTCTGTAGTTCCTTCGATAAGGCCGCAGTTCATTTCTCTTAATCGTTCGTCTGTTATGACTTCAATATTTTTTGCTCTTGGATAATCGTTCAGCTTGTTGGCGTCCTTCAGCATATAAAGGTATATTGGTATGACCTTGAGCCCTTATTGATCATTCCAATCCGTTGCTCCATGCCTTATAAGTCCTAATGTGGTCATATTTATTCCAGGCTTTGTTTGGCGTAATTGGTTAGAAACTCAACGGTTTGCGGGTCATAGTGGGAGAAAAATGCACTCTCTCCGGTATCAAGCGATGTTATTTTTCCCATATCTTCCACGGTCAACTCGAAATCAAATACGTTAAAGTTGTAAGCGTCGCCCGTAAAGTTAGCTTGAACCTTATCCCCTAATGGGAAAATCGTACTGTTGCTAAGATGTTCATTTTCCATTGCGAACCCTACCTTCCATCTCAAGCATCTCTTGCGTCTCTCGGATTCCGCCGACATTAGATGCCGTAATACTCCGGCGCCCGGCAAATAAGGAGGAGAAGACGTTATAATGATCCGGCTTGTTCGGGAGACCGAGATTCACCAGAGCGCCGTCTACGTTAAGAATGGACAGATACGCATCCACGTCGGCCAAAATCATCATGAGCATTGTGAATATCAGAGTGGCAAATCCCGCAATATTTAATATCGATTAAGACATCATCCGGCCTCAAATCTCTTCGTTCTATTGTAGTTTGTTCGAAAGGCGCTTTTGCCGCTGGAACACTTAGTACTCGAGTCATGATGTTACTGTGATTGTTGCACATGTTGAACATCCCTTCCTTTTTAGTCTGAATGATTCGGATGTGTTTCGTGTCTCATCCCGTTCAAATTAATGTGCACGATTACTTTATTGTGCAGATGTCTATTATTATAATGAAATTAAGATTGAATCCTATTGTTAATTTGAATCGATTTGTACATTAATGAATTAAGTAATCGGATTTGTTCATTATCAAAAGGATTGATGAAATAATGAACATCATAAAAACAAAGAAAGTTCGGTGAGCAGTATGTCTAAAATCGATCGAAGAATCCTAAAAACCCAAGAAGCATTAAAAACAGCAGTAATTGAACTGATGACTGAGAAAAGTTTTGACGATATAACCATTCAGGATCTATCAGATAGAGCGAATGTCAGCCGTGGTACGATATACCTTCACTACATGGATAAATATGATTTGCTGGATAAGCTTATCGAAACCCATATTAATGAACTTCGGGTAAGATGCGCGGCAGTTGCGGATTTAGATTTTGTAACGGGGTCTGTAGTTTGGACGGAATACTTTGAGCAAAAATTACGCTTTTTTCTCCACAATGCTGGCAAGTAAAGGAGCGCCTTTCTTCCGCAATAGATTCCTTGAATTAATTATTGAAGAGTTTCAAGATGAAGTGGATAACACGAAGGGAAAAAACGAAGGATTAAATAAAGATCTTGTCGTTCATTTTGTGGCATCTTCCTATGTGGGCGTAGTCGAATGGTGGTTTACGAACGAAAGACCCGTCCCCCATCAAGTACTGGCAGAACAGTTGGGAACCCTATTGGAAAGGATTTGTGAGTAAGAAGTTTACTTTGCCAAAAAGGTTCAAATCATAACCACCCGTCCGGGTAGGTTTTTGTTTTCCACGCTTCGCGTGCTCAACTGGCTAAAGTCTAAATAAAAGGCCACTCCATTTGAGCGGCCTTGAATTTAATGATGATTAGATCAAATATCTTCCCGTGATCGATTGCTCAACCTGAATAATCTGCGAAGGTGTACCCTCGAACACTACCTGGCCACCTTTGCTGCCTCCGTCCGGTCCCATATCGATGATCCAATCCGCTTGGCCGATCACATCGAGGTTGTGCTCGATGACGATTACCGTGTTGCCGGTATCCACCAGGCGGTTCATGATTTCCAGAAGGTGACCGATATCCGACATATGCAGCCCGGTTGTCGGCTCATCCATAACATAGATGCTTCCCTTCTTATGCAGCTCGCTTGCCAGCTTGATCCGCTGACATTCCCCGCCCGAGAGCGTACTAAGCGGCTGGCCGAGCGTAATATAGTTAAGCCCCACATCGCTCATTGCCTGGAGCTTGCGCACAACCTCTTTTAGCTGGAAAAAATCCAATGCCTGTTCCACAGTCATCTCCAATACATCGGCAATTGACTTGCCGTTCAGCTTGTACGAGAGCACCTCTTCCTTGAACCGTCTGCCTCCGCATACCTCGCATGGCAGCTTCACACTCTCGAGGAATGCAAGTTCTGTATACACAACGCCGAGACCTTGGCAGTTCTCGCACGCCCCTTTGGAGTTGAAGCTGAACAAGCCTGGGCTCACTTTGTTCGCGGATGCAAACGCCTTGCGCACATCATCCATTATGCCTGTGTAGGTCGCGGGATTCGAGCGCGTTGACACGCCTACCGCCGATTGGTCGATGACGATCGCATCCGGATGCTGACTGAGGAATACATCATTAATCAGCGTACTTTTGCCAGAGCCGGCGACACCTGTAACTACCGTCAGCACTCCTGTTGGAATATCAACATTCACGTTCTGCAGGTTATGCAGCTCGGCGTTCCTGATGGGCAGCTTGCCGGATGGCTGCCTGCAATCGCTCTTCAGATGGAGAGGCCGTTTCATATGGGTGCCTGTTAATGTCCCCGCCTCCAGCAGGCCTTGGAAGTCTCCTTCATACACGATGGTACCTCCGTGGCTGCCGGCGTGAGGACCGACATCCACGATATGATCCGCCACCTTGATCACATCGGGATCATGTTCGACGACAATGACGGTATTGCCTTTGTCGCGCAGCTTCAGAAGCAGCTCATTTAATCGGTGTACGTCACGGGGATGCAGGCCAACGCTTGGCTCATCGAAGATGTAAGTGACATCCACCAGGCTGCCGCTAAGGTGTTTCACCATCTTGACCCGCTGCGACTCGCCGCCGGATAATGTATCCGTCTCACGATCCAGCGTCAAATAATCGAGTCCGATATCCACCAGATGCTGCAGCCGTTCCAACAGCAGCTTGACGACAGGCGCGGCGATCGCGTCGTCTATCTCCCGAATGACGCGGATAAGTTGTCCGACTTCAATGGAGGACAGCTCCGCAATGTTGAGGCCATTGATCTTGCAGCTGAGTGCAGCCTGACTGAGTCTAGCACCATGGCAGCTCGAGCAAGGCCACTCGGTGATGAATGGTGCAACTGCTCGCTGTGTGCGTTCGGACATCGTCTTCAGATCCCGCCTGATATACTTGTTAGTGAACTTCTCGATGATGCCTTCCACTGTAATATTCACGGCTTTCCCGCCGAACTGCACTTCTATTTTCCTCGCCTTGCCATACAGTAACTGCGCAAGCTCCTCTTCCGAATAATCGCTCAGCTTTTTATCGGGATCGAATGGCCTCGATTGCACGATCATATTCCAATCAAAGCTGCTTAACGCATAGTCCGGCAGCATGATCGCACCCTCATTCAACGACTTTGACATGTCCAGCGCCTTGCTCATGTCGACGCCCAGCCTGCGGCCGATTCCACTGCATTCCGGACACATGCCCTGCGGGTCGTTGAACGAGAACATATGCGCTTCTCCAATATGGGGCTGACCTACCCGGGAGAAGAGAAGACGCAGAATGGGAGAAATGTCGGTAATCGTACCCATCGTGGAATGGGACCCGCCGCCCAGGCGCTTTTGATCAACAATAACAGCCATGCTCAGATTCTCGATCGCGTCTGTATCCGGCTGCGGAACGCGGGGCAGGAAATTACGCACAAACATACTGAAGTTCTCATTCAGCAACCGCGTGGATTCTGCGGCAATCGTATCGAAGACGATCGATGATTTGCCGGATCCGGATACCCCGGTGAAGATCGTGATCTTTCGTTTGGGAATGCGCAAGGATACGTTCTTGAGATTATTCTCCCTCGCACCCGAGATTACGATATACTCCTGATTGGGTTTGTTCATGCCTGACATCCCTCCACTAGTAATAGTTTCTGTTCATACTCATCTTGTACCATTCATCAGCAGCAAATTAGGAAACGCGAACCAGATCAACCCAAAAAGAGCCGGCATTGGCCAGCTCTTGTAATCATGTGAAGAAGTCAATTCTGATTGGCGGACGTTCATTGTATACTAAGCCTCATAATTTGGCAAGATGTTTGGCTGTACGGATCATTTGACTGGTAAAAGAGTTTTCGTTATCGTACCAGGCAGCGATTTTCACCAGCGTATCTGTTCCTAAAGGAGATACCTTCGTCTGCGTTGCGTCAAACAAGCTGCCGTAAGTGATCCCGATAATATCGGACGAGACAAGCTCCTCATCTGAATATCCGTACTGCTCGGATTTGGATTGCTCCATCTTCTTGTTGACCTGCTCCGCTGTGACACAGCCGGCAACAACTGCGGTCAACTCGGTTAACGAGCCTGCGACAACTGGCACCCGTTGAGATGTGCCGTCCAGCTTGCCGTCCAATTCCGGGATCACGAGGCCTATTGCCTTGGCTGCCCCGGTGGAGGTTGGAATGATGTTGGCAGCCGCCGTGCGCGCCCGGCGCAAGTCGCCTTTGGCATGAGGGGCATCCAGCGTATTCTGGTCGTTGGTATAAGCATGTATCGTTGTCATGAAGCCCTTTTGGATCGGTGCAAGCTCGTTCAGGTAATACACCATTGGAGCAAGGCAGTTCGTGGTGCAGGACGCTGCCGAAACAATGCGATCCTCTTTGGTCAGTGTATGCTCATTGACACCATAAACAATCGTGGGAACATCTTTTCCGGCTGTTGTGGATATAAGAACTGTTCTTGCGCCAGCATTGATATGCGCTGCTGCCCCTTTTTTGGATGCGAAGAAGCCTGTACACTCCAAAACAACATCGATCTGCAATTGATTCCATGGGAGCTTGCCGGGGTCTTTTTCAGCATAGATTGGAATATCCACGCCGTTTACGGTCAAACGGTTCTCACTATACCCGATCTCTCCGTCATACCGTCCTTGCGATGTGTCGTACTTAAGCAAATGCGCGAGCATCTTCGGGCTTGTCAGATCATTGATCGCTGCAATGCTGTATCCTTCCGTACCAAAGAGCTGCCGAAATGCAAGCCGCCCGATTCTGCCAAACCCATTAATGGCGATATTAATTCCCATAACAACCACCAATCCTTTCTTTGTTCAGGTTCCAACGCTATTATATCCTCCACATTCTTGTGGTACACTGTTATAAGTGAAGTATTCGACTATACTATCTGTCAGGTGAGAACAATGCCACAAATGGACCGACATAAGAACAGAACGGTAAATATCGAGTTTGTTGCTGCGGAGGCTTTGGATTCGCTTCCCTACCCGGAGCGGTTTACACTGGTTTTTGTTACGAGTGGAATGATAAGCGGACGGTTGAACGATCGTCCAATAACCGTTTCCGCCCCAGGTATTCTATGTTTGTCCGAAGAAGATACGCTGCATATTACAGATAAGCAGGACGCCTTCGCGCAATCCTTTAGCTATCATGCCGATTTTCTTAACACCATTCCCCTAACAGAAACGGAAGACTATTTTCCCAAAAATCTGAAGATCCAAACAGGGCTCTCCCTTTTTCAAGGTGACGATATGCGTACAAGGGTGCCTCGTGTAACCGGCAAAGCATTTTCGCAGCTATTTGAGTGGTTCTTTGTGATGGGAACAGAAGTGTATGCGCAGAGCGATGATCGCTGGGTATGCCGAATAAAAAAATACCTGATTCAAATTTTGGGGCTGCTTGAGGATTTGAACCGGCATAGCGAACAGTCTCCTGTCGATTTAGTTTTGGAATATATACACACGCACTATTCGGATAAAATCAGCCTGGAGGACTTAACGAATTGCGCGCATCTGAACCGTGTGTCGCTTAATAAGATGTTTCAGGAAAGATGCGGCTGCACAGCAATTGGCTACTTACTGTCACACCGACTGAAGGTTGCGGAGGATCTTCTGACACATACAGGGATGAGCTTGAATGAAATTGCGCGTTCTACCGGATTTGAGTATGACACGTATTTCATCAAGCAGTTTACAGCTAAAAAAGGGATGTCTCCGACCGTATATCGGAACACATCCCGCGAGTTTGCCACTGTCCAATAAGACTAAATTTCTGATTCACATCGATCCACTTTAAGATCCCGACGGAGAACATGCAGGTCTCTATTGCAGCGCCCCATATCATTCACAGGCTTTATAATTAATGTTGTGAAAAATTAGGCATCTTAATGAACCCGGATAACCCGGATGCAATCAGCAAACTCGCAGCCAGCGCTTCGAATGCCGCCAAACTGCTGCCTGTCTTCAGAAGATTCAAAGCCAGCAAGGGTCCTAAAGACGCCCCGATGAAGAGTACGAGCGAATATACGGTGTGACGGCTGGGCCGCGTTTGTCGCCCGCAAGCGTGCCTACGATGGAGATCAGCGTCGGGATTGTGATGACCAGTACCGCAGTAATAAAGGAATATTTTGCTGGCGACGCGCTGTTCAAGTGTTGTACGCGTTCTGACATGACACCCCTCCATTCCAATTCCTCATTTGTTGATTGAAAAATAATGCTCCCGATCAAGATCGGAAATGAGTCCTGGCTGATCAGGATTCCAGCCGAGCCGACTCCGGGTCAGAGCGCTCGATGCTGTAATATCTGCGGTAACAAAATGCGCCAGCCAGCCAAAATGCCCGGCGGCCTCCTCGGGAGTTTTGCTGACTACCGGTACGCCCAGGCGGGCGCCGATTACCGATGCAATGTCCCGGATCGGCACTCCTTCTTCTGCGGCCGCATGCAGTATTGTTCCCGCAGGAGCCGCCTCCAGCGCCAGCCGATACAGCCGGGCGGCGTCAAGACGATGTACAGCAGGCCAGCGGTTAGCACCTTCGCCTATATAGGCGGCCGCTCCCTTGCTGCGTGCGATTTGAATCAGCGCAGGCAAGAAACCGCGATCGCCTTCACCATGCACCGATAGGGGGAGCCGCATTACCGACACACGCACGCCTCGCGATGCCAGCGATAGCGCAGCCTCTTCCGAAGCGATGCGATGCGCCGCGGCGGAACCGCGATCAGGCGCATCTTCTTCCATAGCGAGACGGCCCTGAGCGAGATGCCCCATCACAGAGGTGACAACAAGCGGCCGGTCCGTTCCGGCAAGAGCGGCGCCCAGTGTCTCAATTGCAAGCCTGTCTTGTTCGCCTACAGTCGTAAGGTCCGAAAAATTGTGGGAAAAGGCGGTATGGATGACGCCATCTGCTGCCTCCGCACCGCGCTTCAGGCTGTCCGGATCTTCCAGCGATCCTCTGTGTACAGACGCTCCTTCCGCTGCGAGAGCGGCGGCAGCCTCATTCGACCGGGCAAGTCCAAGCACTTCATGTCCTGCTTCGATCAGTTCGCGCACAATCGCAGTGCCGACAAACCCTGTTGCTCCTGTAACAAAAACACGCATCATTTAGTCCTCCTTAAACGTTTGAGTAATAGCCGGTGTGTGGATCGAGACCTTTAGCTTGATTCAGCTGTTCGTTCGTACCAGCCCTTGGGCTAAACTCATTATAGAGGGCGTGCCGGTACGCGGCTTGCCTGTTTCGCGTCATTTTTTGCCCAATCCTCCGGAAGCATGGGCTGTCCTCTCCTCGACTCCGATAACAAAATGAAAACCCGCCAAGCCAGATGGCTGCGGGTAATAGAATAGGCGGTTGATCAGTCCGGCATTTGTGCAGGTTGACGCAATCGGGCAATATCTCTTTTGGGCGGACTTCCGAAGAAGCGGCTGTAATCCCGGCTGAATTGGGAGATGCTCACATACCCTGCCATCTGGCAGGCCGTTGTAACATCCATTGAGCCGGAAATCATGAGGCGTCTCGCTTCATGAAGGCGAAGCGCCTTTTGATACTGAAGAGGACTCATTGAGGTAACGGTCCTGAAATGCTCGTGAAACGAGGATTCGCTCATGTTGACCAGCTCGGCCAAGTCCGTCACTTTCATCTGTTGGGCGTAGTTGTCGCGTATCCAGGAGATGGCCTTCACGACGCGCTGCACACCCGAATCGGCAAAGCCGAATTCAGCGGCGTGAACGCCGATGGGGCTTCGCAGGACGCGTATCATAATCTCATCAATTACAAGCGGAGCAAGCAGTTCGGCATCGCCGGGGCTGTGCAGACACTCCATCAGTCTCGTTACCGCGTTCACCAGGCTGTGATCCATGTCGGTGATGTAGCCTGTGCTGCGCTTACGCACCGGAGGCAGGCCCTTGGGATATACCTTCAAGGCCAGCTCGGTAATCCGCTGCGGGTCGAGTTCCAGCCTGATCCCGAAGAACGGTTCGGAAGGGCTGGCGTCCGTGGCTTTCATTGATACCGGCAGAGCGACAGGGAACATCAGCATCTGCGATCTGCCGAACGGATAGACATTCTGTCCCACCGTGATGGTCTTAGCTCCCTGTGAAACGACTAACAACGAGGGTGTATAGAAGGTTTTCACATAGTCCATATTCGTTCGGGAATAACGGCTGACATGCAGACCAGGCACGCGCTGGCTGAAGACACCGTCATGAGGTGTAAGAGCTCCGATGAGACTTGTCAGCCGGGCCGTCTCCGCTTCAATCACTCCTACCGCGCTCACGGCTTCCGTTACGGGCGAATGTTCGTCAAGGATCTTCATCTTATCGTTAACAACTCCCGTGTTTCAAACTCAGATTTCTTGATTATGGCCATGTCCTGTCCTCTTCATCTCCGGCCGTTTCCTTCAGACGAGCGACAATATCAGCTTCGGCTCCCTCCACAAGCTGGAGCTTGCCGTGATCCTTTCGTATCATTCCATTATTGATGCGGTCCTTCAGCCAGTCTGTGACAAAAGCCTCCGCATAGCCGCCGGTGCCAAAGCCTGAAGCAAAAGCGATCATCTCGCGGTATTGCTTCAGATAATCTTCAGTGGCCGGAACCGGATGCACGCGGCTATACAGCCAGAATTGGACATCGTACATCAAAGTGGAGAACTCGTCCGCATGCAGCGCGAAATACCCCTTCTCCCGTACAATCCTTGCGGCAACGCTTCGGATCAGCAGATCGACACGCTCCACCTCCGTGACCGCGCCGCACAGCTCGGCCAACAGTGGAGAGAACGGCGCCTCGTTCACCTTGCGGAGATCCTCCTCCAGAGTCACCTCGGCGGGAATCTCGTAATCCTCGTCCGGCCGCAGGCCCCGGATAAAGCTCTCGAAATCGGGAGCCAGATACGTAATCTCGTAATCCGACTCCTGGTCTACATGAATAACGGACGGTTCCCCGTCCTTGCCGCAGGATCGGTAATCCAGCATCACCACATCATGGCCGGCGGAAGGGCAATCGCAGATGACGACTCCGATATCCGGATATCCCCACTCTTCGATCATGAAACGGCTCCCTGAGCTTCCGCCGAGCGCTTCCGCCTTCTCCAGGCCAATTCCCATGATCGACGTAATGGCGATATGATCCTCCGACCAGGAGGTTGGTTCTTCCGTCCCGAAGCAGGTATTGCGCGGAATCCCGCCGTTCTGCACCTTCATCAGAGCGATATAGGACGCCGGCAGCTTATAACCGCCCAACTCTTCCTCCACCAAAGCAATCATCTTCTCTGTGGGTGGATCACAGACATACGTATCGATTGCATAGCGGCTGTTCTCCCAGAACTGCGACACATCCATTCCGGCAAAAGGCTCCTGATTCCCGCCTTCCTTCACTCTTTGCTCCCGCTCTGCCCGAGCGGCAGCCGCCCGCCGTTCTTGGCGTTCCGAGCGCTCCACCTTCTCCCGGGCGGCTTCCAGCCACTCCTCCAGATCCTCGCTTGGGTTCAGCTCATATGCTCTGGTGAACGCTCCCACCGCCTGCTTATACTGCTGCAAGAAATAATAGGAATAGCCAATCCGGTAATGCCATGCGGAATCGTCTTTGCCCTGCTCCGCCAGGACAAGCAGCTGCTCCATTGCTTCGTCGTAGCGGCCCAAGTTATTATAAGCTCTGGCCAGTTGGCCCAGCAGCTCATAATCCCGCTCAGAGGCTGGAATCCCCATGATCGTCTTCACAATCTCGGCGAACTCGTCGTCCTCATGCAGCTGATTCAAGCGCGCCAGCAACTCCTGCTCCATCGTATTCGCTGCTCCTCTCGTTTTGGCCTTTACTATGTCCTCTTACTGTGCCATCGATATGCAGATAGCGGGTTGCTCCGTCGTTTACACCTGCTCAACTCCCAATGATTTGACCAGTTCCGTTAAATCCTTGCCCTTGAGGGCGCCTTCCACCAGAGCGGGCAACATGCCAGGCGTACAGGCGAAGCACGGGGTCCCATTCCTTGTGAGCTGGGTCGCTACCTGTTCGTCGTAAAAAGGCTTGCCTCCGTCCGACAGCGCCCGCAGGCACAGGGTCAGCACTCCCGATTCCCGCATGCGGCGGATTAATCCGGCCTGGCTTCCGCCTTCATATAGATCCGAGATAAGGATGAACAGGGTCTTCTCAAATTAACGACTCCTGTTGATCCTTAGCTTAAATTGGAAGAATCATCTTATCTCAAAGTCTATCATCCTTGCCACAAGTCTTCAATTTTTGGAGAGGTAAGGAAGACTGAGTGGAAGTCCCGGATGGAGTTCTGGAATGGCCTGACAATTGAAAAAGCGGCAGCCAGGGACGTTGGAGAATCGTCCTGGACTGCCGCAAATGAAATGACTATCATATAACTCAGGATTGCTACAGGGAGGCTCTGGTGCCGCTGGTCGCCGACTTCAACTGTGCAGCAGCTGGAAACTGACGCCGCAGACTGGCCAGCCTGGCTGCAGAGGATTCGAGGTCTTCCGCCTTCCGCAGCTCGAGTACCCACTCACCTGCGTACCCGCATGCCGAAAGCTGGGCGATCATCGCTTCAAGCGGAACCGTCCCACCGCCGAGACCCAAATGCTCATCCGCTTCACCTCTGTTGTCACTGAGATGAAGCGCCACCATGTGGGGGAGGGCTTGCAGCAGCTTAATCAGACATTGGCCGTTCCCTGTCATATGCGCGTGGCCGGCATCAAATACAATGCCGATTCTGGAAGAGCCAACTTCACGGATGATATCGAGCAGAAAATCCGGTTCCACGCCGAACATGCCGGGATAAGGCGGAACATTCTCAAGAGCAATCACAGTCCGGGAGCCTGCGGTAAGTTCCAAGATGCGGGCAAGGAATCCGGCAATGCGCATCCGGGTTTCCCTGCTGCCCCGGCCGAATCCGCTACCCTCATGCGTGTCGCTGCTGTCCGAAGCTCCAGGATGCAGAACGACATATGAGCATCCGAGCCGGTCCGCCAGCCGCAGCGTCTCCAGCAGCACCGCTTCCGAAAGCGCCGTTTCGGTTCCGTCCACGGCAGCAGGGTTGCAACCGGCGATCGGCGAATGCAGGCTCCAACTGATTCCGTAGCGTTCACCCGTACGCTTCAGCTCCTCCACCCTGTCATCGGACCAGCCCAGCAAATCCCCATGGCTTCCCTCACACATGATCTCAATCCGCCGCCAGCCTTCGGCCGCCAATTTCTCAACCGCTTCTTCCAGTGCGACGTCGATATAAGCATAAGTCGAAACAGCGAAGTCCCGATCTCCCGTCATTGCAATCCCTCCCTGAGTTTGAATGTCGTTTATTTGATGCCCGAATGAATGAAGCTGTCGATGAATTGGCGCTGGAACAGCAGAAAAATGGCCAGCAGCGGTGTAATAACCAGCAGAGTAGCCGCGCTGACCTCGGTCCACTGCACCCCTACCTCAAATGACTGGGCGAAGATGGACAAGCCTACTGTGAGCGGACGATTCTCCACCGAATTGGTGACAATCAGCGGCCAGAGGAAATTATTCCACTGGTAGCTGATCGAGACGAGTGCAAACGCCACATATGTAGGGCGTGAAAGCGGAAAATATACTTTCCATAACACCTGCCACTTACTGCATCCTTCCATCAGAGCGGCTTCTTCCAGCTCGAATGGGATTGTCTTGAACATCTGTCTTAGCAGAAAAATGCCGAAAGCCGATGCCAGATAAGGAAGCATGATGCCTAACTTCGTATCAAGGAGCGACAGATCTTTCAAAATGTTATAGTTGGGGAAAATCAGCACATCCGCCGGGATCATAATCTGGATCAGAAACAGCAAGAACATAATGCCGCTGCCGGCGAACGGCACACGGGCGAACGCATAAGCCGCCATGGTCGAGCTGAGCATCTGCACAGCAAACACACAGACAACGATCAGCAGCGTATTCAGGTAATATACGGCAAACGGGGCCGCAGACCAGACGGTGGAGAAATTCCCCAGCGTAAAGTCGAGCGACCAGAATCCTGACAAGGCCGCCTTTCTCGGGCGGAACGCCGTTACCGACATCCATACGAGCGGAACCAGCCAGACCGCAGCCATTAGCAGCATCATCCAGTTTCCGATTTTTGTCCCCCATTTCAGCGTCATGGTTCCTCCTTTCTTCCCGAGTTTAGGGCCGAGATTCAGTTGTAGTGAATTCTCTTGTCTAGTCCGAAGAACTGAAACGCCGCAAAGAGGAGCAACAGGCCGATCATCACCACGGTCAGCGCCGACGCCATTCCCTGATCCCAGAAGCTGAAGGCCGTCTCATAAATATAGTAGAGCAGCAAATTGCTGGCGTTATTGGGGCCGCCCCGGGTCATAATCATAAGGTGATCGACAAGCTTGAAGGCGTTGGTTAATGCGACAATACTGACGAACAGCGTGGTTGGCATCAGCAGCGGGAAGGTGATTTTTCGAAAAACCGTGACTCTTCCCACGCCGTCCATCTGGGCCGCCTCGTACAGATCCTTCGGGATGTTCTGCAGGCCCGCCAAATAAAAAATCATGAAGTACCCCGCTTCCTTCCAGATGATCATAATGATCATCGCCCACTGAACCAGCCCCGGAGAACCGAGCCAATTCAGGTCCGAAAGACCGGCTGCGTGCAGAAGACGGCTGAATAATCCGTATTCCGGTGTGTAAATGAACAGCCAAATATTCGCCACCGCAATCATCGGAATCAGGGTTGGATAGAAAAAGGCGGTCCGCAGCAGCCATTTGCCCCGCAGAGCCTTGTTGGCAGACACCGCCATCAGGAGCGCGAGGGCGATTCCCGCAGGAACCGTCCCCAGCGCAAACCAGATGTTATTGGACATGACTTTCCAGAACACTTCATCAGCCGCAAGCCTGCGGAAATTGTCCAGACCGGTGAATATGGGCTCCGGTACAGCCAGATCGGCCTGGTACAGACTTAGGCGCAGTGTAAGAAAGATCGGATAAAAGGTGAACATAACGAGAATGACCAGCGAAGGCAGCAGCAGCAGCCAGGCAAACCCGTTCGTTCTCCACCTGTTACCGGACATTATTTATTGAAGGACGCCAGCGCCTGATCGGCTTCGCCCTGGGCTTTCTTGAGCGCTTCAGTTGGAGTCAGATCACCGGTCAGGGCAGCCTGAATGCTGTCGCTCAGAATTTTCATGACTTTACCGTTGTTATGAGTAGACAGCTCGGCCGCCGCATATTGCAGCTGATCGCGGGCTACAAGCGCCGCCGGGAACTCCTCGGCGTACTTCTTCATCTGGTCCGTCTCATAAGCCGACTTGCGGACAGCAATATAACCGGTATCGATGCTCCACTGTGCCGCGCGCTCGCATTCCGTCATGAACTTGACGAATTCCCATGCCGCCTGCTGCTTCTCTGCCGAAATATCTTTGAAGATATAGAAGTTGCCGCCGCCAGTAGGGCTGCCGTACTGTTTCTTCGCCGGCAGGAAGCTGACTCCGAAGTCGAAGGTGGCGTTCTTCTTCACATTCGTCAGATTGCCTGTCGTGTGGTACATCATGGCCGTCTTGCCCTCCAGGAAGTCTGACGGCACGGTGCTCCAGTCCGTTGCGCCTTCCGGAATGGCCTTGTATTTGGCTGCCAGATCGACCCAATATTGCAGACCCTCCACGTTCTCCGGCGTATCGAACATCACTTTTTTACCGTCGGAAGTCATCAGATTATCCCCATTTTGCAGCGCGAAGGTCTGCATCATCCAATAGGCGAAGCCGGTAACCGGAATTTCCAATCCGAAGCGTCCATCCTTATTCAGCTTAACTGCATATTCCTGCAATTGTTCCCAGTTCTCCGGGCCTTTCTCCGGGTCCAGCCCCGCTTCCTTGAACATATCCTTGTTATAGTAGAGCACGATGGTGCTGCGCTGGAACGGAATACTGTATGTATGCCCCTCCGTCTGAGAATTGGCGAGAAAGGCCGGATAGAAATCCGACAAATACTGCTCGCCGCCTTCTTTCTGGACGAAATCATCCAACGGAATGATTGCGTTCATATCCAGCAGGCTGAACAGCTCGGTTGACTGCAGAACCGCCACATCAGGCGGCTGTTTGGCCTGCACACCGGCTTGTGTCTTGACGGCCGTATCCGCGTAGCTGCCCGTATAGACTGGAGTGACTTTGATATCAGGATGCGCAGCTTCGAACTCTTGCGTCATCGCTTCAATCGTCGCGGTCAGCGGTCCACCAACGGCAATCGGATAATAGAAGGTAAGCTCGGTCTTCTTCCCGTCCGGCGCAGAAGTCTGCTTATTGTCGCTTGCGGTTTGACCCGCATCGGCAGCACCGCTTGCCCCTTCCGTTCCGCCATTGTTGCCTCCACAGCCTGCCAGCAGGGACATCCCCACTACGGTTGTCAGCATTACTGTGTTCCATTTCCTCATCATCCTAATCTCCTCCATTAGCGTATAATGAGCGGAAGAGTTCGTCCTCTGGACTACGCCTTCCACTTTACCAAACCTGTTTGTTCCAATCGTTAGTCCAAAGTAAAGCTCCTGTTAAATTATCGAGTCTGTCCCGGCGGCCGTCGATAGCAGCTCGTCCAGCGACTTCCAGACATAATCGGGCTGGACCGGGTACGCAGCCAAGTCATCGAGAGAGGTGACTCCGCTGAGCACAAGCGCGGTATGCATCCCGTGACTGGCGCCGAACTGAATATCGGTATCCAACCGGTCCCCGATCATCAGGCAGCGCTCGCTTCGTGCTCCACTCCATTCCAGTACTTTCTCGGCATAATAAGCCGACGGCTTGCCGATGACCTCCTGCACCTGAACGCTTCCCGCCGATTCGATCGCCTTCACCATAGACCAGGTATCGGGAAGGAGATCGCCTTCAACCGGACAGCACGGATCGGGATTGGCTGCAATCAGGCTAGCGCCGGCACGGACCGCCCGCATTGCCCGGTGAAGCTTGTCATAAGTGAACTCCCGGTCCATGCCGACCAGCACATGCGTCGCATCCAGCGGATCATCCGTTACGGCGACACCCTCGCTCTCCAGCTCGAACCGAAGCGCGCGTTCACCCGAGACCAGCACCCGGACAGGGCCATCCAGCTCCTTAAAATACACGGCCGATACGTATCCAGCCGTCACAACCTCGTTGATATCCGCAGTGAGTCCGAGCAACCTCAGCCTGCCAAGGCATTCAGCCCGTGTACGGATCGCCGTGTTGCTGAGAAATCGCAGCTGCTTATTCAGCCTTCGTAAGTGAAACAGCGTTGTCTGCACGCCGGGCAGCAGGGCGTCACCGATAAAGACGGTTCCGTCCAGGTCGAAAAAATAAGTCTCGTAAGATAGCATGTCCGGCAATGAATGAGCAGCCTCCTTTGGCGACGGCGACAAAAAAAGCCCATTATCCAGCATTAAGAAGCGGACACGGCGCATCGCGCCGACCGTTCTCGGTACTGCATAAGGGCTTTCTCCTCGTCTCCGACCCTATAATATGAAATTGATAGAGATTTCATCTGACTTCCTAACTATAGCCGGGCCGTGTCAACACGATATTAAGGCCGTGTTAAGCATTTGCAAACGTATGCCATAAATTTTTGTTCCCCATTGAGACGGCTGAAGCCCCTGCGCGCAGCGCCGTTTCAATCTCTTCATGATCCTTGATCAGGCCGCCGGCAATGATCGGAAGCGAAGTGCCCGTGCTAAGCTCGCTGATCACTCTGGGGATCAGTCCCGGCATCACTTCAAGGGCATCCGGACGGTTTTGCTGTACGGTGTGAATTCCATGCTCCAGTGCGGAAGTATCGATCAGGAAGAGTCGCTGAATCGCCTGCAGACCGCATTTTTTGGCCTGCTTGACCATATGGCTCTTGGTGGAAATGATACCGGTCGGGTTCACTTTGCCCGCGATATATTCCATAGCGACTGCATCGTTGCCGAGCCCGGCAATGAAGTCGACATGCAGGAACACCTTTTTGCCGCTCCGTAGCGCTTGTCCTACATAATCCTCCACCGTGAACAGATCGCCGGTCAGCAGAAACAGTATCGGCCAGTCGCTGCGGCAGGCTGCAGCCAAATCTTCAGGCTTGCGCACGGCGGGGATAATCGTACGTCCTTCGCTTCCCGCGAAGAGTCCGTTCTTCATCGTCTAACCTCCCGTATCGGTTTCCTGCTATTGTAACAACCGATTATCAGCGGTGGATAAACGCCGCAGATTCCGGGAGGAGAAACAGCAAACAGCCTGCAAGCCCAGATGAATCCGGCTTAGCAGGCTGTCTGTTCACTCATTAGGGTTGATAATCGCCAGCACCTGATGATCCTCCCACACCCCGTTAATCTTAACATTGCTTCGGGCGATGCCTTCCTTGTGGAATCCGGCATTCTCCAGCACGCGGATTGAGCCGGGATTCCGGGGAGAGGCTTCGCCAGTGATCCGGTGGAACTTCAGCTCCTCGAAGGCATAGCTTACCACCTGCTTCACCGCTTCCGTCATATACCCCTTGCCGTTATAATCACGGTCCAGGCTGTATCCGACCATGCAGCTCTGCAGCGGTCCCCGCACCACAAAGGACAGCCCGATGCTGCCAATAATCCGGTCATCCTCCTTGTGACAGACGATGAAGTTATATTTCCGGTCCTCGTCTCTGTCGGCCCTGGTCTGATTAATGATTTGCAGCTGGTGCTCCACGGTATAGAAATCATCTGGTATGCTTGGCGAGAACTTCTCAAAAAACTCCCGATTGCGCTTGTACATGGCCGTCAATTCTTCAGCGTCTGCTTCCTCCGGATACCGGAAATATACACGTCCCTCCAACATCTGCACCATCTCCACCTAGTAATATATTGAAATTATTATATCATAGGATGGCTTCTCCACTTATTGTGCCTGTGGTTCCGAACAGCAAATCAAGAATCTTCTCGTCCGCTCTCCGGTTCTTGCCCTGATAAGGGTAGCAATGAATATGAATGGCAGGATTGAAGTTGATTTCAATAACACTGTAGTTATTATGCGCTGCCTCTTTGGTGACATCTTCGATCATCATGTCAACTCCGCAGATCGCGGCTCCGGCAGCTTTAGCCGATTTCAACGCGATCTGCTTGTAGCTGTCCGGGATTTGATCTGTATAATCAATACTATCTCCGCCCGTGCTAATGTTGGAGTTCTCTCGCAAGTAGACAATTTCACCTAATGCCGGAACATCAAACGGACTTTTGGATTGATTGCTCAGGAACATTTTCTCTGCCTCGCCTAATTGAATTTGCTCGAGCGGGGTTTTATAGCCTTTTCCCCTTAATGGATCTTTATTTTTCTCATGGATAAGCTGCTCAATCGTATGACACCCGTCCCCGGCTATATTGGCAGGCACCCGATGAAGAATCCCGACAACCTCATCCCCCATGACAAGGAACCGGTATTCTTTGCCTTTAATAAATTCTTCAAGCAGGACCGTCCGATCATATTTGAATGCCATTTCCAGCGCATGCTGATACTCCTCTTTAGTAAAACTGTTGGTGAATATCGTGATGCCAAGCCCGAAATTCGTGGACTTCGGCTTAATGACAATTTTCCGCTGCCGATATTCTTCATACTCCTGCATGGCCTCCTGTAGGCTCCGATAAGCTTTTCCGCCTGGAACCCGAATGCCGTGCCGCTCCAGTACTTCTTTTGTGACGATTTTGTTCTCCATAATCAACACTGTACTGTATGAATCCAACGAGGTTTTGGTGGCCTGCTTGACATACTCCGTATGATCGCCTTTCGTCAGAGCCACAAAATGATCCTCACGATCGATGAGTTCAATGCGAATCCCGCGCTTAACCGCGGCTTTTAACAAGAGCTGGGTCGATAATTCCAAATCCTCATAACCGGCAAATGTGTATCCCGATTCGAGACTATGTTCTGAATACCGCTTGGCTCTATCCAAATGATAGTCCAGGTAAGATGACTGCTCAATTTCCGATCTGATGATTGAAGCGTAGCTGAGATCCGGGTTAACGATCATTTGCCGGATATGCTCAAGCAGGTCAAAGAGCGTCTGATCATCCGGTTTTAAGATGCGTATCATGTCTTGCATTTCATCGAGAATGGCTAGGGCTTTGTCTTCCATGCTTACGAGGTTGTTCTGATCGTTCAGTCGTCCTTGAAGACCTTCCAGCATTAGCGTATCTACAGCCATGTCCGCTTGCTGCTGCGCGATCGTATCGAAGGCTTCATCCGGTCTCACCAGACAGTACACCAGAAATAAATGGATGAACCGCATCATCTCAATGCTGATCCCGTTCTTATAGAGCGGGTTAATATCAAACATGCGCAGTTCCAGATATGACGCCCCTTGTTCAACAAGCGCTTGAAGCGGATCGCCGCCTTTTGCCGGTTTTAACCGGACCGGGCTATAGAACTCTTTTGCGCTCAGTAATTCCTTCGAAACGACTAAACCTCTTAAATCCCGCACATATTCTTCAATGGACTGATGAGAAACGTAGACAGGCTTTGGATTGCGATATCCGCAAATGCTATTGCGAAGCGAGTTCATGTTGGGAAAGAAGCGGCTGTCATGATCCAGTGAATGGCTTAGGGAAACGCATGGCTCTATATAAGTTTTATTAAAAACAGGACTGGCTCCTGTCAGGTATATAAGCAACCAGCGGTATTTCAACACATGCCGTGCAACCTTCAAATAGATGCCGTCCTTGAATTTCTTGTACCCGTCATTGCTGCCTGATGCTTCATATAGCTTCCTCAATAAGCTCTCACTAAACGAAAAATTGTAATGGATGCCGCTGAGCAGCTGCTTTTTTCGTCCATATTTATGTGCCAGATTGCTCCGATACGTATTCTCTGAAAGATCCTCCATGTTGGCTATGGGAATATCCTCTTCGCGCGGAAGGACGGGGGGATTGCTGCTGGTCCATAAATACTCTCCGGTAAGGCTCAATTCTTGCATCACGATATCCTGCAGGGCTTCAAGGAAACGGTAGGTCTCTTCGATGGAATCGAAGACGGGCGTGATCATTTCCACCTGGCTCTCCGAAAAATCCGTCTGGATGTACGGGTTCTCCATTTTGCTGCCAAACGCTGCCTTATGTGGGGTTAGCGCAAGCTTACCTTCTTTATCGACCCGTGCACTTTCTTTCTCAAGGCCGAATCGACCCATGAAAAGCTCTTCGTTCAAGTGATTGTCGATAACGGTCTTTAATAAATCCAGCTCCAAAGACTCCATGTTGATCCCTTCCTTCGCTTCTTTTTCCTTATAATCAACTTTTTTTGATTAATTGGGCAAATAAAAACCCACGTTGTGGGCTTATGAGCAGCAACCGTTGCTGAGGTCGTCTGCCTTCCGGAACATACAGCATAGCTCGGGTGACAGCGTCCGGTTTAGTTCTGCGTGATTCAGCTCGTAAAAGCTCCATGTTCCTTTCGTTTCCTTGATGATTAGACCGGCATCCAGCAGTATTTTCAAGTGATAAGACAGCTTGGACTGCGGCATATTCACAATGCTCACCAGCTCGCATACACAGACGTTCCCCCTCTGAGTTAGCTCATACATAATTTGCAGCCGTTTTTGATCGGCTAACGCTTTGAATGTGGCTTCATAGCCGGCAAAATCAACAGACTCTGGAGATTGTGAAACCACCGCAAGCTCTTTAGCCATCTTGACACCCCCTGTTCCCTAGCAATTTGTTTGTGATTCTGAACATCACTGTGCATAATCAATTTATTTTGATGAATAGATCGTATCATGCTCTGCTGGAATATTCAAGCACCATACAAAAGACTGCCGGCATTTCGCCGACAGTCTTTCGCTTGCTTATACCGTAGTATGCTTCTCCTCATATTCGCCGGACAATTCCTTAAGCGATTTGATTTTACCATGGGGATGCTGGTCTTGCTTCCGTGACTTCCAGGCAGCTTCATTCCTTCTCTTCTGGTGAGCCATCTAAGAATCCTCCTCTGGATGTTGAGATGTATACTACTTCGTTATGTTGTCATTCCTGTGCCCTCTTCATTCACCCAGTTGCAGTCGAGTTATTGAGAGTTGTGGCTGCCGTGGTAAGCCGGGCATTTCATTGATATACTAAGTCTGCATCTTTGTACGAATTGAGGAGGTAACAACATGGAAGTTTTTGCATCGTATTTAGCACAGATTGAGCATCCGGAGCATCGGGCGAGAACGGAAGACGTATTGACTTGGGTATCCGAGAAATTTCCCCATTTAGTTCCCAAAATCGCGTGGAAACAGCCCATGTTTACCGATCACGACACCTTTATTATTGGCTTTAGCGTATCCAAGCAGCATATGGCTGTTGCCCCTGAAAAAGCGGGTATAGCCCGTTTCTCTGATGAAATTGTGCAGTCGGGCTATGATCACACCAAGGAGCTGATCCGTATCCGGTGGGAACATCCGGTTGATTTCGCATTGCTTGAGAGAATAATCGAGTTTAATATTCGTGATAAGGCGGAGTGTTCAACCTTTTGGCGGAAATGATAAATCAATTATTCTGAGCTATGAGCTCTTGTTTAAGCCGGTCCAATTGCAAGAAGTGATGCCGGTAATGCATTTCGATCAGCAAAAACCACTCTGTTGCGGTTAACGCACCGAGCCTTGGATGAAGAACTTTATTGCTTTCGGATGCCTGGCCTAAGGCGGGCTCTATACGTTTCATCCGCTCCGCTACAGCACATAGCCCCTCCGTAATCTGTGCCTTGCTCTCCGGCTGACGCGGGGTGTATTGCGGCGAAGCCGGGACCCGAATCCGTACAGGCGGAAAGCTCCCCGATTCGAATGCCGCTCTCCCATTCTCCGTTTTATCTGCTGTTGAGAACAAGCTCGCATCGCTTCCGGTCAAACATTGGTCGACATTGTGCAAATGCATGAACTGCGCCGATTGAATCAGATGCATATACATTTGCCCGATGGACCACTCCTCTTCGCTCTTTTTTTCAAGCAGCTGCTTCATATTGAGGTCATCCAGTTCGGTTAAATACCGCTCTACACTCGCTTCAAAATCGTGCAGCGCTTCCGTTGTACTTCTCATCATTCACACAACTCCTCCATCTATAAGGGATTTATTCCAATATATAAAACCGCTGCTGACAACTGTGTGTCAGTAGCGGTTCACAATTTTTATGGCCTCTTCCCGAATCCGGCTGCGAAAAGACTCCGGCTCCAGCACCTCGGCATCCCCGCCCCATCCCAGGATGTACGGCAGCAGCTCCTCCGGCCGCCTGACGCGAAACGTAACCAGATGACCATCTTCCATCACCTCGGTTTCTTCCCAATAAAAATGGCATGTCTCGGCGACTTTATCCGCAATTTCGGGGCTTACCCGAATCTGCACCCGAATATGGCGATCATCCGGCGGGCTGTAACGGCTCAGATTAAAGCCGGGCGGCATGGCAAAGCGCCCTTCCAGCACGGCAAGCTCTGTCATCCGCGACAATCGAAAATGGCGGATATCCTGACGCAGGTCGCAGCGTGCGACCAGCATCCAGTTCCCTTGAACGAGCGTCAGACCATATGGTGCGACCTCCCGTTTGTTCAACCGATTGCCACCCGAATCCGGCGAATGCTTCAAATACGTAAAGCTTAATTTGCGCCGTTCCAGAATCGCGCGCCTGACCTGTCCGAGATAGTCCTTCTCCTTCTCGCCAGTCGCCGGCTCACGGGCTTGAAGCAGCCGCATCGTTTCCCGAACGCGCTGCGACTCGGCGCGCACCGGCTCAGGCAGAATCGCTTCGATTTTGCGCCGGGCTGCCTTGGCCACATTGCCATATTCGGCATCCAGCTTCTGCCCGATGAAATCCGTCCCCAGCAGCAGGGCTACGGCTTCTTCTGCAGTAAAGCCGACCGGCGGCAGGAAGTATCCTTCCATTAACGAGTATCCCTGTCCGGGAGCCCCGATAATGGGAACCCCCGCTTCGCTCAATGCTTGAATATCGCGGTAGATCGTCCGCACGCTCGTCTCGAATTGAGCAGCCAAATCCTCCGCCCGAACCATCCTGCTGCGCTGCAGCTCAAGCGTTATGGCAAGCTGCCGTTCGGTTTTGTTCATTATCGTATCCTCCGCGCTGTCTTGCTTGCTATAATTGCATTATGCAATTAATTGGATTATAAAATAAGGAGAGGTGAATTCACAATGGAAAATGCCCGCGAGCTTTTTCAAATCATGACAAGACGCTTTGGGCTGCTGAATAAGAAATGCTGTACAATCGGCGGCAGTGACATCTCTCCCGTTCAAAGTCACATCCTGTACGAGGTCGATCGTCAACAAAGTCCTTCGATGCAGCGAATTGCCGAGACGCTCGGGACAGACATCACTACGTTTAGCCGGCAAGTTCAGTCGCTTGTAAAAATGGGCCTCGTCAATAAAACCCCGGACCCGTCCGACCGGCGGGTGTATACGCTTAGTTTAACCGATCAGGGGAAATATGCGGCAGCTGCGATCGACCGGCAGATGAATGACTATCTGGATGAGGTCTTCTCGTATATGAGCGATTTTGAGAAAGACATGGTCTTGCGTTCGATTCAGCTCATGAATGAGGCTATGGCCAAAACGGGCCGCTGCTGCCGCCCTATCAAAGATGAATGCGGATTGTAGAGAGAACTGGAGAAGCTGTTCAATTGATTTGCAAAAAGAACCCGGCAGACTGTCTTTACACGGTCACCAGGTTCTTAAGAAGATTTACATCAAGGAGCGCGTCCGGCGTCTGGAGCGGAGAATGAGGAACAGCGAGCATATCAACACTGTTGCGAATATGGCGATGCCAGCCGCTTCTGCATTCATTTCCACTTCCGGATTAAAGAAGGTGTAGGCTTGATAGAACGACACGCCGTAAGCGAGCAGGACAATCAGCCAGCCGATGGCGCGCAGCGAGGATTCGCCTGCTCTCTCCGTGTGGCGGATCATACGGAATGTAATCAGACCTCCAAGGGTGTCGGTGATCATCATGCCAAGCATGAAGACGACTCCCAGCACAATCGGCAAATAGGTGGACTGAGTGCTTGCCGCAAGTGCCCACACCGAAGTTTGGCTGATCGTTTCGGCTGCCAGCGCAAAGAGGGCTCCCACCAGAATGATCATTAGCGGGTTCGTGGTTCCGCCGGATATTTTTCCGAAGATGGCGCCTTTGAGCCCTTTCAACTCAAAATTCCGGCGCTGACCGGAGGATCGCAGCAGTTGAGTCGCCTTCCAGATTGATTTTGGTCTGCATAATAATCCTCCGTTTCTTGAGTCCCAATAATTAGTGGAAAAATCATATGTTTTTTACAAACTATCGAAAACCGGCTTCTATCCGAGCATCCATTCTACCTTGCCGGCTCTGTGACGTTCGGGTCGAAATCAGCAACGATCAACATGTCCATATGCCGCGCATTCCGGAGCAGATAGTGAACTAGACTTTCTTTGAACCAGGAGAGCCACAGAGGCTTGCGTGACTGTCCGATAATAAGCTGGGTTGTATGGAGAGCGTTCATCCGGCCCAGCAGTTGACGGTTGATATCTACTCTGCCCTTGACTTCGGTGATCTCCATATTGCCTCCAAGCCGCTCGGTTAGCAGGCGAAGGGCATCGAGGCGCTTCCGCTTCTCTTGCGTCAATTCCGCTCCGCAGTGCACATAATGCACGTACCATTCCGCCTTGAGGCGATGAGCGATCCGAAATCCGCGGCGAATGAGCCGCTCCGCGCGGGCGTCCATATCCACGCAGACGAAGATAACCTCCTGCCTGCTCCATGCCCCCCGAAAGGCGGAGTCCCGGTCCCATGCTTCCAGCCGCTCATCCACATCATCGGCGATTTCTCTTAGTGCCAGCTCCCGAAGGGCGATCAGATTGCCGATTTTGAAAAAGGATTCCAGCGCCTGATTCACTTTATCCGCCGCGTAAATTTTCCCCTCCCGCATCCGTTCCTGGAGCATTTGCGGAGTAACGTCGATCAGCTCCACTTCATTCGCCATTTTCAGTATGGCATCCGGCACCGTCTCCCTGACCCGTACGCCCGTCAACTGGGCGACCGCATCGTTCAAGCTCTCCAGATGCTGCACATTCACTGTTGTAATGACGGAAATCCCGTTCTCCAGCAGGTTGATCACATCTTCATACCGCTTCCGGTTTCGGCTGCCTGGGACATTGGTATGCGCAAGCTCATCGACAAGCACAACCTCCGGATGCCGCGCAATGATCGCTTCGGTGTCCATTTCCTCCAGTACGGCGGATGTATAAGCGATCTTGGCCCGTGGGATAACCGGCAATCGCCCGATCTGTTCCTGTGTCTCCTTCCGCCCGTGTGTTTCCAAGAGGCCAATCATCACATCGATGCCTTTATTCAGAAGCAGGTTTCCTTCCTGCAGCATCTTATAGGTTTTGCCCACTCCGGGAGACGCGCCGATATACACCTTGAGCGTGCCGTGGCGGATCTTCTCAATCTTCTTCTGCATCTCTTGGCGGGTCAGACGGTGAAAGGGTTCTTCAGGGCTTTTGGCCCCGGGTTTGATAGGAAGAATGCGCTCCCCTTCCCGCTCCGCACGGTCTGCCATCAGGAACACATCGATGTTCCTCGTCTTGCGCAGCACGCGGTTGGCGATAGAGCCCTGCCATTTTTCCTGCCAGCGGCTTTTATTGGAGTGGCCCATCACGATTCTTGTCACCTTATTGCGGATCGCGTAGCGCACGAGCAGTGTCGGCATCTGGCGAATATTGATCAAAGGCAGCTCTTCGAATCTCGCATCCACACGTTTGACCAGCTTCGTGATTGACTGCTTGAAGGTTATCTGCTCTTTGCTGAGCGGCTTGCCCGGCTTCACAAAGGTTACGACCATTAACTCTCCGTTCAGCCGTTTGGCGATTTGCTGCCCTCTTCTTACATATAAAGAGCCGTTCCAATGATACTGGGCGGAGACCAGGATACGCTCGATGGCCCCGGAAGGTCCGATTAATCCATTCTCATCCCGGTGCTTCTCCAGAGATTCGTTGACGCCCTCTGCCACGAGACGCAAGGCCGCTTCGCGAAGCACAGCCAGATTTCCTCTGCGCGACAGGGCGGGATGAGCTGATTGGCCGAGCACTCCTTCTTCAATCCGCGTCAGGATCGTCTCCGGCGAGACGTCGATCAGGCGCACTTCATCCGCGAGCTCCAGCGTATCCAGCGGGACTGTAACCTCTGACCTGATACCCGTCTTCTGAAAAATGGCTTCACCTGCTCCTTCCAGCTCGTAGACATTGACGGTTGTAATGACACTGATGCCGTTATTCATCAAGAAGCGGATGTCCTCGAGCCTTGTGCGAAAGCGTGCACCCTTCCGGTTGCGATGGGCGAGACCGTCGACCAGCAGCACCTCCGGATTCCGTTCAAGCAGGACTTCTACCGGGAGATCCTTTTGCTCGATGCCATCCCTCCACCAATGAATACTCGGCACACTCTCCAGGTCTTGAAGCTGCTGGACGGTCTCCGCCCGCTTCATTGTCGATACGGCACTGTATACAACATCGATGCCTTGCTGCTTCAGTTGCCTGCCCTCCTGGAGCATATGATACGTTTTGCCCGATCCGCTGACAGAGCCGATTATGATCTTCAGCCTGCCTCGCTGCAGCCGGGAGATCGATTCCAGAATTTCATCTGGCGTCTTGCGTTTATACGGCGCCATTCGACTCTTCCCCCTTATTCATATCCGAACGGCAATCGGCCCTGTCTGCTCATGTAGGCAGACAGGGCTTATGCACTTCATTAATGCTTGTTCGCCGGCAATTTCGACAACGCGATGTTCAGCTTCAGCACATTAACATGTTCTTCGCCAAAGAGCCCAAGATCGCGTCCGGCCGTATGCTCCTTCACCAATTGCTCCAGTTGTTCCGCCGGAATTCCGGTCAGGCTGCTGATTCTCGGAATCTGGGCGCGGGCCGAAGCGGGTGAAATATCCGGGTCCAGGCCGGAGCCTGAATTCGAAATGAGATCGATAGGCAGCTGCCGGAGAGGCACATCCGGGTTATTGGCTTTCCACTGCGTAATGGAATCCTGAACCCGTTTCAGCATATCGGGATTGGAAGGAGCGTAGTTCGGTGTACCTGAAGACGCAGCGTTGTAGTCAATGCTGGAGACTCTTCCTTGAAAATATCTCGGCGAGGTGAATGATTGTCCGATCAGCTCGGAGCCGATCAGCTTCTTTCCGTCGTAGATCAGGCTTCCGTTCGCCTTATGCGGCATTGCTGCTTGCGCAATGCCCGTTACCGCCAATTGATACACGAGTATAAGAACCATGAGCAGGATGCTCGTTCTGACTGTTATGATAATCGTCTTCATGGCTGTAGTCTTCATCTATTGGTCATCTCCTAAACCATAAATTGAACGAGCAGGTCGATCAGCTTGATGCCGATAAACGGTGCGATAATTCCGCCCAGGCCGTAGACCAGCAGGTTGCGGCTCAGCAGCCGGGATGAACTCATCGGCTTGTAGGCGACTCCCTTCATCGCCAGAGGGATCAGCAGAGGGATTATGATGGCATTAAAGATAAGAGCCGACAGGATGGCCGACATCGGCGAATGCAGCCCCATAATGTTCAGCACCTTCATCTCGGGAATCGCCACCATGAACATTGCGGGAATGATGGCGAAATACTTGGCGATATCGTTCGCAATGCTGAATGTCGTTAGCGCTCCGCGCGTCATCAGCAGCTGCTTCCCGATCGACACAACCTCAATGATCTTCGAGGGGTCGGAATCCAGATCGACCATGTTGGCCGCCTCCTTGGCCGCAACCGTCCCGCTGTTCATGGCGATCCCGACATCCGCCTGCGCCAGTGCCGGAGCATCATTCGTTCCATCGCCTGTCATGGCGACCAGCTTCCCTTCCGCCTGCTCGCGGCGGATAACCGCGATTTTATCCTCCGGCTTGCTCTCGGCGATAAAAGCGTCCACACCCGCCTCCGCGGCGATCGTCGCAGCCGTCAGCGGGTTGTCGCCCGTACACATGATCGTCTTGATGCCCATCTTCCGCATCTGATCGAAGCGTTCTCTCATCCCCGGCTTGACGGTATCCTTCAAATAAATCAGCCCGTATATCGTCTGATCCACGGCCACCGCCAAGGGTGTGCCTCCAGCGGTGGCGATAGCGTTGCTGTTCTCCTGCAGCCCGGAGGGAATGACGCCTCCCTGATCCGCTACCCACATCTTGACGGCATCGACCGCACCTTTTCTGACCTTCCGGCCATCCTTCAGATCAACGCCGCTCATACGGGTCTCCGCCTTGAATTCGATAAAGTCAGCGCCTTCCGCCACACTCTGGGGGAACGACAAGCCCTGCTTGTTCAGCAGCTCCAGCACGGAGCGGCCCTCCGGCGTCTCGTCCTGAACCGAGCTGACTGCGGCCCATACGCCCACTTCCTGAGCGCTGTAATTGCCGACCGGAACGAACTCGCTGGCCATGCGGTTGCCGTAAGTAATCGTGCCCGTTTTATCAAGAATAATGGTGTTGATATCGCCCGACGCTTCGACAGCCTTGCCGGACATCGCCAGCACATTGAACTGGGTGACGCGGTCCATCCCCGCAATCCCGATTGCGGACAGCAGTCCGCCGATCGTCGTCGGGATCAGACATACGAGAAGTGCGATCAGGACGGGAACCTGAAGCTGAATACCCAGATAATCGGCATAGAACGGCAGAGTGATCACCACAAGCAGAAAAATGATGGTCAAACTCACCAAAACGGTGTTCAAGGCGATTTCATTGGGCGTCTTTTGCCGTTTGGCACCCTCAACCAGCGAAATCATCCGGTCCAGAAAGGACTCGCCGGGATCGCTGGTGATCCGCACCTTGATCCGGTCGCTGATCACCTTGGTTCCACCGGTAACCGAGCTGAAGTCGCCTCCCGCTTCCTTAATAACTGGTGCAGACTCGCCGGTAATAGCCGATTCGTCAACCGAAGCCAAGCCCTCAATAACTTCGCCGTCGCCGGGAATCATCTCGCCCTGGATGACAACGACCACGTCGCCTTTGCGCAGCTCGGTGGAAGGCACCTGCTTGACGCCCTGTCCGGTTATTTTGTTAGCCATAATCTCTTTCTTGGTCTTCTTAAGCGAATCCGCCTGCGCCTTCCCTCTTCCCTCGGCCAGTGCCTCCGCAAAGTTGGCGAACAGCAGCGTAAAGAGAAGAATGAGAGCGACGGAAATATTGAAGCCCGTTGATACGCTCACGCCGAAGGCATCCGGCACGAACAGCAGGAACACCGTGATTAGAAATCCGGCTTCCACGACGAACATAACGGGGTTCCGCAGCATAATCCTAGGATCAAGTTTAATAAATGACTGTTTGACCGCCTGACTCACAATATCACGCGTTAACACGCTTTTACGTTTGCTCATACGATTGTTTCCTCCATCCGGGTAGCTCTATGGTTTCAGCGTCAAATATTCGGCAATCGGTCCGAGTGCAACGGCCGGGAAGAATGTCAGCGCTCCTACAATGAGGACCGCTCCGATAAACACGGTTCCGAACAAGGCGTTGTCCGTCCGGAACGTCCCCGCTGTCTCCGGTACACTCTTCTTGGACGCCAGAGAGCCAGCAACTGCCAGCATTGTTATGACGGAGAAGTAACGTCCCAGGAACATTACGATGCCAGTGGATATGTTCCAGAACGGATTGGCGTCTCCAAGCCCTTCGAATCCTGATCCGTTGTTAGCAGCAGCGGATGTATATTCATACAGAGCCTGAGATAATCCGTGATAACCGGGATTCGAGATCGTATCTGGATGAGCGTACAGCGCCAGGGCGGTAGGCAGCAGGATCAGCAGCGGGTTAATGATCAGCGTAACGGCAATCAGCTTCATCTCCTTGCCCTCAATCTTCTTGCCGAGAAACTCCGGCGTCCGTCCGACCATTAGACCGGAGAGGAAGACAGCGATCATAGCGTACATCAGCACGTTGATAAATCCGGCGCCCACCCCGCCGAACACCGTGTTGAGCATCATATTGCCAAGCGTAACCAGGCCGCCGAGAGGCGTCAGTGAATCATGCATCGTATTGACCGCGCCCGTCTCTGAGGCTGTCGTTACGACCGAATACAGAGCGGATTCGGCTACACCGAAACGCACCTCTTTTCCCTCCATGGAGCCTTGATTATGCTGAACGCCCATCGCGTTGATCACCGGGTTGCCTGCGTTTTCGCTCGCCAGAGATGTGCTCAGCAGAACGATCAGCATCACGATCATGGATACGAAGAGAACGCGGCCCTGCTTCTTGTTGCCCACCATTTTGCCATAGGTGAAAGGCAGTGAAGCTGGCAGCAGCAGCATCAGGATAATCTGAATAAAGTTGCTCAGCCCGCTTGGATTCTCAAAGGGATGCGCCGAGTTGACGCCGAAGAATCCGCCGCCGTTATTCCCGAGCTCCTTGATCGACAGGAACGAGGCCACAGGCCCTCTGGCAATTTCCTGCGCTGCTCCCTCTAGCGTGGTTGCCATTGCCGTTCCATGCAGCGTCTGCGGGACGCCCATCGCGACGAAGACCAGGGCAAGCACGAAGGATATCGGCAGCAGGATGCGGGTAATGCAGCGGATCATATCGGCGAAGAAGTTGCCCAGCGGCTTGCCCGAAAGCCCGCGAATGAAGGCGATGGCGCCAGCGAGTGCGGATGCCGGAGCGGCAAACATCATGAAGACGATGGCAATCATTTGGGATAAGTATGACAGGCCGCTCTCGCCGCTGTAATGCTGCAGATTCGTATTCGTCATGAAGCTGATCGCCGTATTGAAGGCAAGCGTCGGTTCCATCGACTGAATTCCGCTTGGATTAAGCGGCAGCACGCCCTGCAGACGGAAGATCAGATAGACGAGCAAAATCATAACGGTGTTGCTGAGAACGAGCGCTATCGCATATTGCTTCCACGTCTGGTTCTCCTGCCGAATGCCCCCTATCTTGTAGAGCGGCTTCTCGATCCATCCGAACCACCGGTCAAGCCCCGTTGCTTCATAATCGAACACCTTCGCCATATACAGCCCCGCAGGACGCGCCAGCAGAAAGGCTATTAATAGAGTTACTGCGATTGCGAGATAAGAAATCATGGTCACTGGAAATCCCTCCTGGAGTTACCCTAAAAACGTTCCGGATTAATAAGCGCGTAGGTCAAATAGAGCAGAAGTGCGGCGATGACGACGAACAATCCCCAAATCATCAGCGTTCGCTCCCCTCTTCACCCGTGCGGACTGCCCATCGTTCAAGTCCGATCATGAGCAGGACGAGCACGAGCAGCGCGGCAACCATGTAGACATCCAGCATGGAATTCTTCCTCCTTGTTATTCTTGCGTATGGTTTCTTTATGGGATTAAGCGTAGCATTTCCGTCATTAATTCAGGATTAGAATCTAGCGGCAAGAGATTAAGATCGCATTAAGATTTCAAAAATACACTTCGTCCCCCAGCACCTGATTGGCAGCCTGAATAAAGCCCTGATAACCTCCGTCACCGTCTTTGCGGTGTGGCAGCGCCATTCGCAGTGTATCCTGGGCCATCGCTTCGTTGAATTCGTAACTGGTAAGCAGCAATTCCATAATCCGTTCCGCAGGCACACCTTTGGCAAACTGCTCGGCCGCCTGATAGACGATACGATCTTCATAGATTCCGCCTTCGGTCAGCTTATCGAAGTACCGTTTATCCCAGAATTTTTTGACCAGATACAGAAACACCACAATCAGCGCAATTATACCCGTCAGCTTAAAAAATCCATTCATCTTCCTCTCTCCCCTGTTATCTACATGATTACGGCATTCAGCGTAACACTCCGGCCGTTAGTTTAGGATTAGAGTCTGGATGAATGGAATTAAGATCGCCTTAAGATCGAAGCAGCTCAAACTCCATGCCAAAAAGACCAGGCTCTAGATGAGCATGGCCTCTTAGTAAGATTCGATGTAACCTCAAGAGATTCGATATAAATGTAATAATAGCTTATGACTAATCGGCCTTATTCGCCTTAGTCGCCGACCTGAATCATACGGTATCCGATTCCGATATGGGTCTGAATCAGCTTCGGATGCGCAGGCGTGACTTCAATTTTTTTGCGCAGCGTCGCCATAAATACGCGAAGCGCCGGGACATCGTAAGGATGATTGCCCCAGATGGCATGCAGGATATAATTATGCGTCAGCACTTTGCCCACATTTTTGGCCAATAAGCATAGAAGCTTGTATTCACTTGGCGTCAAATGAATTTCCTCATCGTCCAGCCAGACGCATCCCGCCGAATAGTCGATCTTAAGGGGACCGTTCACGAAGGTGGATGCATCCTTCATCAGCTTCTCGCTGTCATAGCGGATTCGCCGCAGACTGACGCGAAGTCTTGCCAGCAATTCTTCCACGCTGAACGGCTTGGTCAGGTAATCGTCCGCGCCTGCATCCAGCGCCTCGATCTTGTCGCGGTCCTCGCTGCGGGCGCTGACTACGATAATGGGCAGGTTCGACCAGGCCCGCACTTTCCGGATGATATCCACTCCATCCATGTCGGGCAGACCCAAATCCAGGATCATCAAATCCGGCTGCCGGGATACCGCCTCGATGATCGAGGCTTCGCCCGTCTCCGCCGTATGATACCGATAGCCCTGGGTTTCCAGTGTAGTCGTGATCAGCTTGCGGATCGGTCTGTCGTCCTCCACGACCAGTATAAAGGGTTTATTCATACACATTCACCTCTGCCGCCTGTAGGGTAAAATAAAACACGGCTCCTCTTGGAACCTGATCTCTGACATTTATCGTACCGCCATGAGCGTTGACAATAGATTTGCACAGAGAAAGACCAAGGCCGAGGCCCCGGCGCCCGTCCCCGCGAATATTGTTCGCCGTATAGAACATCTCGAACAGACGGGTTTTCGTATCATCCGTAATACCGGGCCCGTCGTCAGCCACTTCAATATTCACCCATCGCCCCTCACGCCTTGCCGAAATCCTGATGCGGGAACCAACCTGGGTGTAGGTTATGGCATTGTCCACCAGATTGATCAGCACTTGAATAATGAGGCGGGGGTCCATCCGGGCCATGAGCAGTTCATCTTCCACATCCGTCTCAATGATATGCTTCTCTCGGTTACGGTTCAAATGAAGCAGAGCTTCGGAAATGACTTCATCGACCAATTCCGCCTGCAAATTCAAGTGGATCGAATCGTTCTCGATCCGGCTGATGGAGAGCAGGTTCTCCACCAGATTGATCAGCCACATCGAATCGTCGTAAATATCTGTATAGAGGCTTGTCTTCTGCTCGTCGCTCAGCACGCCGGAATTTCCGATAAGGATTCCCGCATTTCCGGTGATGCTCGTAAGCGGAGTGCGCAGATCATGGGAAATGCCCCGGAGCAGGTTGGCTCGCAGCTGTTCCTGCCGAATCTGCATCGAGATCTCCTGCTGCTTCTCGTTAAGCCTGTCTTTCTCAAGAGCCAGTGCGCATTCCCCGAGCATCGCAATCAATAGACTTTTCTCAAAAACGTCCAGCGGCTCTTCCTGCTCCATTACGACTCCGGCAACCGCAAAGACCGTTTCTCCGCCGCGCACGGCATGATACAGGCAGCGGGCGCCGAAGAAGGTATCCGTAGTCGCACCGGCGCGTTTGTTATTGGTATAGACCCAATCGGCGACCGCCCGTTCATTCTCATCGATATAGATGTCCGGAAGGCTGGACAAATCGTTCTTGAGATAGATCATCGGCTTGGAAAGCCCAACATCCGAAGCGGTATAGAAAATAACCGTCCGGTCCAACAGCTTCACCATCTGCCGCGCTGTTTCGCCGACAATCGCCTGAAAGTCCTGGGCCTGCTGCAAATTCCGGCTTGTCTCAAGCAGAACCTCTGTGCGGTAAGCCTTCTGCGCGGATTGGCGCGCTTGATCCCGCACCCGCATCGTCAGCGTGCTCGTCAGAAAGGAAGCCGCCAGCATGACAAGGAAAGTCACCGGATAGCCGGAATCGTACACTCTCAGCGAATAATAGGGCTTCGTAAAAAAGTAATTGAACACCAGCACGCTCAGTAACGAAGACACTACGCTGTACAGCCGTCCTTTCGTGATCATCGCATTGAGCAGGACGCCGAGTATATACACCGTAATGATATTCGCTTCTTTTACTTCCAGGTATTGAAAGTCAAGTCCGATCAGGGTACAGCCAGCGATGATGACCGCTGTCTTGCCTAGGTCGGCCGGAGACAGACGGAGCGGCTTGGAGTGCCTCGATAGCTTTCCTGAACCGGCAGGCTGCTGGTACGGAATGATGTACGTCTCGACACCCGGCACGAGCGCCGTCAATTTATCGACCACGCTTGCTTTTGCGAACCCTCTCTTTTTATTAGGCGAGCGGCCCAATACAATTTTGGATACCTGGCTGGTCTTGACGTATTCCGCAATCTGGGCGGGAATGTCTTCGCCATATACGGTTGCAATCTGGGCGCCCAACTGTTCCGCCAGTCTCAGATTGCTTCTCAGCTCTTCTTTGTTCTTGGCGCTCAGCGCCATCGTCTCCGGCGTCTCTACGAATAATGCGGTGAAGCGTCCGTGAAAGGCTTCTGCCATTCTCGCCGCCGTACGGATTACTTTCTTATTGGACTCCGCCGAAGAGAGGCAGACCAAGATATGATCCTTAGTATCGTATTCATTTCTGGAAGCCTGCTCGCTAATTTGGATCGCGATCCGGTTCAGTTGGCTTGCGGTGCTGCGAAGCGCGATTTCGCGCAGAGCAGTCAGTTTTTCCCTGGTGAACAGCACCTCTGCGGCCCGCTGCGCTTCAATATCGGGATATATCTTGCCTTTATTCAGCCTGTCGATCAAATCATCCGGTTCGATATCGACCAATTTCACCTGATCCGCGCTGTCAAATACGCTGTCCGGTATACGTTCCTGAACAGGGAATCCGGTTATTGCGGCTACAATATCAGCCAGGCTCTCGATCTGCTGTACATTGAGTGTCGTATAGACATCGATGCCTGCCCGGAGCAGCTCCTCCACGTCCAGATACCGCTTCTTGTGACGGCATCCCGCCGCGTTGCTGTGAGCCAGATCATCCAGCAGCAGAATCTCGGGCCCTCGGCTTAGCGCGCGATCCAGGTCAAATTCATGGACGGGGCTTCCCTGCCCGGAGAGTATCCTTGGCGTCAGCTGCTCCAGACCTTCAACAAGAGCGGTCGTATCGGGCCTTGAGTGAGCGTCAACGAAGCCTGCAACGACATCGATTCCGTCTTTATGTTCCTCCTGGGCTGCGCTCAGCATGGCGCTGGTTTTGCCGACGCCCGGCGCATAGCCGATAAATATACTCAGCTTCCCCCGCCCTTTGGCTGCTGCGGGCTGATCATCCAGCCGCACGGGCTGGACACCGCCGTACTTTTTTTTCGCTGTCATCTTAAGCCCGCTTTCCGCTATCCTCATTACACTTCTAATAAGTGTTAGTATAGCATGTGCAAAATCAGCATCGTATTACAAGTTTCGGCCTGACATTAAGATTGCATTAAGACGCGATTGCTGATGTGCTGCCTCGGCAGAACAGAACAAAGCCCCTGGATATCCAAGGGCTTACGTCTTTTGATGATATTAATAAAATGTTCAGATGCCGTTATGAGTTCAGTATTTCCAGGACCAGTACGCCATACGGCGGCATCTCAACCTCATGCTCCATGAGGGCTTCGCTTAACAGATCCTTGGCTGCTTGATTAAGCTGCACGAGAACTGGCTTGTCCGAATAATTCAGCGCAAAAAGATACTGCTTCCCGTCAGCCGCCCGGATTCCCAGCTCAACCTCAGCGGGTGAGGTCACGAGGTCTGCGGCGGGAGAGGTCAGACCCAGCTTCTCGATCAGAGCACCGGCCACCTGTTCGCTGAATGCAGCGCCGAAGTACCAGGCATGGCCTTGACCATACGCACGGCGTGTAAATGCGGGGCTGCCCGCGTAGTATTCGGACGCATATTCGGCGATCACTTCTGTCGCTTCATCCGAAATGGCCAGCACCTCGTTGAAGCCTGCTGCAGTTGCGCCTGCCGGAAGGGACAGAACTTCCGATTTCAGCTCTGCAGGAGCTACGCTGCCCTTGATTAAGGTGAAATCCTCGACCGTGATCCCGCATAATCCGGCAACCGGTCCCGGGAACGGGTCCATCTTGCAGTGGCCGTCCAGATTTTTGTAACCGGTGCGCGCTCCGAAGAAGAGCTGTCCGCCCTGCTCCACATACCGGCTTAGAAGGTCTGCCGTTTCGTCGGTCATGATTGCCGCATGCGGATAGACGATCACTTTGTAAGGAGTCAAGTCGTCAAGCGATGTCCCGGGCCGCAGCGTAACGAGATCCACCGGAATATGGCGATACTGAAGCTGCTTGAACCATGAGAGCTTGCTCTGCCAATTCAGCGCTCCATGCCATGAATCCAGTTCTCCATCCCAAATATTATCATAGTCCTGCAAAATGGCGACTTCCGCCTTGTATTTCGTTCCGGCTATCGCTGCGCCGATTTTGGCGAACTCACCGCCTACCTGCGCGACTTCCTTCACCCTCCGGTTGGGCCGGTTGTGATAGTCGTTGATGCCATGCCAGTAGATTTCAGTGCCGAACGTAGCCGTACGCCAGCGGAAATACAGCAGCAGATCGGCTCCGTGCAGAACTGATTGATAGGTCCAGAGCCGGATTTGTCCGGGTCTCGGTGATCCCATCCCGATGCGGTCCACCCAGCCGCCCGGACCGGACTGCTGCTCCATGACGCAGAAATTCGGCGAGACTGACCGGACGATGGAGAGATTCATGCTCCAGGATCGGTCTTTCAGCGGCTGCTCGTCATCACCGGGAAAGATCGTCGAGAACTGGGGATACGAATCGTATGAGAAGAAATCCAGCGCCTGGTCGGTCAGTTCATGGCTGTCCAGATGTCCGAACATCCCGTTTGTCGTAATCCAATGCTGCGGCGCCAACTCGCGGATAATATCGGCCTGGAGCTTGGCGAACGAAATCGTATTCGCGGATATGAAGCGCTTCTCATCCAGCGCCAGATGCGGATTCGGCGAACTGCTGACCAGAGGACGGGTAAGATAAATCTGCTCCCAATCGGTATAGGTCTGGCTCCAGAACACGGTTCCCCACGCCTGATTCAAGCGGTCCAGCGAACCGTAACGCTGCTTCAGCCATTCCCGGAACGCGGTATGATCCGCTTCTGCGTAGAAGACATTCATCTCGCAGTTCAGCTCGTTATCAATCTGCCAGCCGATGACGGCGGGATGATCCTTGTAGGCGTAGGCCATATTTCGCACGATCCGGCTGCACAACTCTATGTATACCGGACTGCTGTAATTGTAATGACGCCGCATGCCGTGTCTGTACAACACACCTTCCACGTTGGCATTCAGAACTTCAGGATACTTATGTGTCAACCAAGCGGGCGGCGTAGCGGTCGGAGTCCCCATAATGACTGTTAATCCATAGTTATGCGCCAAATCCAGGACTTTTTGAAAAAAACTGAAATCAAACCGTCCCTCCTCCGGTTCCAGCATCGCCCAGGCAAATTCCGCCATCCGGATCACCGAGATATTCATCTCCCGCATTCTCCGGAAATCGTCCTCCCAGAATGCCTCCGGCCAATGCTCCGGATAATAACAAACGCCAAGCGTTAATTCGTTTAGCTGTATCGATTTGGACATCCAGTTCTGCCTCCTGTCATATTCTCGACTTCATTCTAGTGGACAGAGGACTATAAAGGAACGGCAAAAAGATGCGATATGTATTAATATATTGTCATCGAAGAAATTCATAATGTAATGCATTCAAGATTTTATTAAAAGCCATTGTAATAATATTGTGTTGATGCGAGGTGCCAGATGAGAGAGCATATCTTTTTTCCCAAACCTGTATTCCCAAGACATGTATGCTATCCCGACTTTGTCGGAGGGTACAACGAATATCCCGAACACAGCGTTAACCGGATGTACCGTACAACAGAAAACAATCTGGACCAACGTTATAATCTGCATCTTGTGCTATCTGGCAAAGGCTATCTGGACACCGACAACAGGACTTATGAATTAACCCGGGGACAGGGCTTTTTGTACGGTCCAGGAATGCGGCAAATTTACCGTTCGGATCACCATGATCCGTGGGACATCCGCTGGGTGCATTTCTACGGAATTCATCTGGAGGAGCTTCTGGATGGCAAAGGGCTTGACGAGCCTTGGCTGTTCGGTGTAGCGGACATTTCCCCGTTCGAGACTTTGGTGGAGACGATGCTGCAATTGGGCAGGAACTTTGAAGTGGATAACGAATTCGCAGTTGCTTCGACGTTATACGGGCTCTTGACCCGGCTGCAATCCGGGGCAGCCCGTTTGAATGAGCCGGTCAACATAGCCGCTGATAAAATACGGGCGGCAGCGAACTTTATCCGCGCCCACTGTAATGAACCGGTCAGTCTGCAGCAAGCGGCGTCCATCGCCGGTTACAGCACCCACTACTTCAGCCGGATGTTCAATGTGATCTTCGGCATGTCGTTTTCGGACTTTCTGCTGGAATGCCGGATGCTGAAGGCGAAGCAGCTGCTTGCTTCCACCGGTCTTCCGGTCAAGCAGATCGCGCTGGAGACCGGCTTCTCCCAGACCAGCTACTTCAGCAAGTGCTTTCGCAGCCAGGAGGGGATGACGCCTATCGAATTTCGAAGCATACACAAGACATGACGTATAAGCAGCATTTCGGCTGCGCCAATTCACCGAATTTTCACCAAACGACATTAAGATGGCTTCGTTGAGGGTAATCGACTTTGATTGGGACGGTTTCTCAACAAATACATACTTTTAGGTGGAGACGAAGATGAAGAAGAATAAGAAGTCGTATGTAAAACTGGCGCTGGACCTTCTGATGGGGATCACGTTTGCCCTCCTTTACAACACGAGAGTGCTCGGCGGACTGGCCTTTCACGAAATTGCCGGAATTGCGATCGGATTTGCTTTTGTGGTCCATATTGCGCTCAATTGGAAGTTTGTTCAGAAAATTACGGTCCGCCTCTTTGACAAGTCCCTTCCAGCCCGGACAAGATTCAGCTACTTGCTGAACGTGCTGCTGCTGCTCTCCATGTCACTCGTCATCTTTAGCGGACTGGTCATATCCAGAGTAGTGCTGCCGAATTTTCAATTTATGAATGAGAATTGGTTCAAGATCGCCCACATGGCCGTCGCCTATCTGGCGCTTGGATTGATCGGCGTACACATCGGTATCCACTGGCATTGGGTGATCAAGGTTACACAGAAGCTGCTGCATATGAAAATGCCCCAACCGCTCTCCAGAGCATTAATGACAGGTACAGCGGTGCTGGTGCTTGTGTTTGGCGCCTTTCAAGCTTATCAGACGAATTATCTCTCCAAGCTGCAGATGGTTCAGGGCCTGTTCACGGTTTCGGCCGCATCTGGCAAAGGCGCTATGGAACATGGAGGCATGGACCGGTCACAATTCCGGAAGGCGCCGGATTCAGCGGCCAATTCCTTCCAAGGGACGGTAAACGGTTCAACCGAAGGCAATGGAATGGGAGACAAAGGCGAATTTAGGAAACGTGAAGGAGGAGGCGGGTTTGGCGGTCGTGAATCCGGCGGCGAAAGCTGGTATATGGTTCTGTTCACCTATACAGGAATAATGGCTGTATTTTCCGGTATCACATACTATTTGGATAAGTGGATAGCATCACGCAGAAAAAAAGCAAGAACGGCGTAAGCCGTTTTTGTGAATTTCAAAAAAACCTATTGTTTTTCCAATAAAGCCGAGTATAATACTAGGTAAAGAGCACTTAAGGAGAAACAGTTATGGGATACAGCAATCAAACCATCTTTCCCGCCCGCCGGGTTGACGATTATCTGGACTTGTTGAATTATGCGAAGCAGATTGGCGATGTTCAGTGGCAGTCCGATATTCTTGAGATTTTGTCGGAATTAACTGTTGCTGGCGAAGGCTACGATAGAAATGAAGAACTGCAGGAACTGTGGAAGGATTTTGACCGGATCAATGATCAGTTGCTTGCGTTGTTCTCGAATCTTCGGGAAGTCCCGAATGCCGGAATGAAGAGTAAATGGATTGAAGAAATTTGGGAATTGAAACTGGCGCGTATTGCTGCATCGAAGAAAATCCAGGGGTTCTATAAGGAAGGGTAAGCTGAGGTATCACTTATAAGACAGGCATGCAGTTGTCTGCTCAGCCCAAGAATCACAAGCAATTTACATACTCGTATCTTGTTAGGCGTATGACTTGCTGCGTATTTAGTACGATGCTTCTTATTTTGAAGTCTGCATCATGTCGCGCATCATTTTCATCATCATTGTCATCATTTCGTCGCATTCCTGCATTTTAGACATCATCATTTCTGTGTCCATGGGCATGTCCATCTCGGACATCTTTTCCATGCACATTTTCATGCATTTCATCTTGCTCATCATATCCTCCATACACATTGCCCCCATCATCTGCATACACATTTGTTCCATACCAATCTCTCCTCTTCAAATGGAATTTTTTACTTCTCTTTAAAGCTACTATATCCCTCTATGAAAATCAATTCATTGTTAGGAAAAATCATTGAAATTTTTTTTCAATTTAGAAATATCTGACATTAACAGTGAGAAGTTTGTATTTAAAATTAAATACAACTATACCAATTAACAAACTCGGTAATTGATTCGTCTGAAGCGTGAGACATATGAAGTCCGGCGCTCGTTATGTACAAAGGGGGGCTTGAGTTAACAACTTGGTGTAGTTTTGAAAATCAGGATTCAACATTCAGGAGGAGAAAAAAATGAACCCAAGAACTCAAGTCATTACTCTCGGTGCGCTGGCCGTCGCGATCAACGTGATAGCAAGCACTCTCGTAAGCAATCTGAAAATCCCCTTTTTGTTTCTGGACACGGTCGGCACGATCTTTATCGCCGCGATCTTCGGTCCGCTGTGGGGTGCGGTCGTTGGCCTTCTGACCAACCTCGTTCTCGGTGTAACCTCCGGTTATACCGCCATTCCCTTTGCACTTGTCAATATCATCGTCGGTCTCGTCGTCGGATACGCTTCGCGTAAGAACGGATATCGCTTCTCTTCTGCGCTGATCTCCGGCATTATTCTCGGCGTTCTATGCCCTGCTGTCGGTTCTGTTATCGCGATCGGATTGTTCGGCGGATTGACGGGAGGCGTCCAGGACGTCGCGGTTCTGTGGTTGAAGCAGGCCGGAACCAGTCTGTTCGCAGCGGCATTCCTTCCGCGTCTTGGTGAGAATCTGATCGACAAAATCCTGTCCGCCCTGCTTGTCTATTATGTTGTGAAGAATCTGCCGCAATCCATCATCAGAAGAACCAACTCGAAGAAGCGCAGCTCCAATGCAGCGTAGTAAAAAAATCATCGTCGCCTCACACTGCGTCGTTAACCAGAACGCAGTCGTGGAGGGCGAAGCTCGCAGTCCCGGCATAATGAAAGCGGCAGTCGACTGGACTTACGAGCAGGGGTACGGGATCTATCAGCTGCCCTGCCCTGAATTCACCTTTCTCGGACCGGAGCGTCCGCCTATGACAGTGGAGGAATACGACACGCCCGAGTTCCGCAGCCACAACCGTAATATCCTGCTTCCGGTCGTGGAGCAGTTGAAGACTTATCAGGATCATGGTTACACCATAGTCGGAGGTCTTGGCATCTCCGGCAGCCCCTCCTGCGATCCCGAAGATCCGGGGAGTGTATTCGGTCCCGTCCATACGGACAAATCTCCGAAAGAAGGCGATCGCTCATGATTCGTATTCATGAGGTCAGCTTTGATTATCAGATATTCAGCGAGGATGATAATGCCGGCCGCAAGCCGGCATTATCCAATGTGTCGCTGGATATCGACTCCGGTGAATTTATCGCCCTGCTCGGGCGCAATGGTTCCGGCAAATCGTCCCTTACCCGCCTGCTTAACGGCATCGAGACACCATCTGCGGGAGAGGTGATCGTCGACGGCCTCTCAACAGAAGATCCGGCAGCCATCCCTTCTATCCGCCGATTGGTGCAAATTGTGTTCCAGAATCCTGAGAACCAGCAGGTCGGTTTGACTGCCTTCGAGGATATCGCGTTCGGACTGTCCAACATCGGCTGGCCGCATGAGGAGATGTCAGACCGAATCGCCTGGGCGATCCGTCTTGTCGGGCTAAAGGCTCCCGAAGACCGGCCGGTCAGCGGCCTGTCGGGTGGCGAGAAGCAGAAGCTGGCGCTGGCGGCTGTTCTTGCATTGGCGCCTAGTTATCTGATCCTGGATGAAGCCACCTCCATGCTGGACCCGGCAGCCCGAAGACAATTTGTGGAGACGCTGCATGAGGTCAGAAGTAAACACCCCTTCACCTTGATCTACATCACGCATCATATGGATGAGGTCATGGATGCCGACCGTTGGGTCATTTTCCGCGAAGGCGAAATTGCCGCTTCCGGCACTCCCGATGAGCTCGCCACAGACCCAGAGCGTTTATCGGATTGCGGTCTTGAACTGCCTTATTCCCGCCTATTGGGTGAGCGGCTGCGCCTTCAGGGCGTCAAGGTATCTTCGGCTCCGGACATTCAGGAATTAAGGAGACTGCTATGCAAATCGAATTAAACGACATCAGTTTCTCATACAGCAAAGCGCGAAGAAGAAAACCGGCAGCCCCTCCATTCGTCCTGACCGATATCGGGGTGACCATTAACAAAGGCGAGATGCTTGCTCTGGCCGGGCGATCCGGCTCCGGCAAATCCACTTTTCTTCAGCTCGTAAAGGGCTTTATCGCCCCTTCGCTTGGAAGTGTTGAGCTTGACGGAAGAAATCCTCATCTCACAAAAAGTGCCGAGCTGTTCGACAAGGTCGGGTTTATTTTTCAATATCCCGAGCATCAGCTGTTTGCGAACACGGTATATGAAGATATCGCTTTCGGACTTCGGGCAGCGAAGCTGGCCTCGGGCGAGGTTGAAGCCAAGGTGCGGCGGGCGATGGAGGCTGTCCGGCTCGATTATGACGAGTTTAAGGACCGCAGTCCTTTCGAGCTCAGCGGCGGTGAGAAGCGGCGGGCGGCCATTGCAGGAGTTGTGGTGCTGGAGCCCGGGGTGCTGATTCTAGACGAGCCGACGGCCGGCCTGGATCTCCAGTCCCGCCGCTCCCTATTTGATCTCCTTCACAAGATGAACCGGGAACAGGGAATTACCGTTCTCTGGGTCAGTTTCTTCCCATTCTCGTAGAGGAATTTGATAAAATTCGCAAATCCCAGCTGGCCCGGGGCGGCGGATTTCAACGCGGAGTGGTCATCACGAGGTTTGGCGGCGTCCTTCCGATGCTGATGCCGCTGTTCGTCATGTCGATTCTGCGTGGAAGGATCTGGCTGTGGCGATGGAATCACGCTGCTACCAGGGAGAATCAGGACGCACTCCCATCCGCCTGTATCGTTTCAGAGCGGCGGATTACACGGTGTTTGCCGTATCCCTGCTCGCTCTCCTTCTTGTTGCTGCGTATTAATTAATGAAGAACTTCAACAACCTATAAACACCAACAAACCGTTAGGCCACAATTTGGCTTAACGGTTTGTTGGTGTTTGGTATTTTGCCCATCCGAACGACGATATTGGTGATGGATATCTGATCCTTCATTTAAGCCTCCGGATTCATGCCATCCGGCTTCGCTCCTTCATGCTTAGTGCCCTCCGGTTGTTCATTCTCATACCAGGGATTCAAATGTACCAGCACTTCCTCAACATCGGCGTTCTCATGCATGATAGCTGCCTTGATTTTGCGGATAATGTCATGCCCTTCCTGGATCGTCAACTGGGCCGGTATTCCGACGCGCACATCCAGCATGATATATTGTCCGAATTCTCTGGCCCGGAGTCGGTCGATACGCTTCACCTCGGGGACAGTAAGGATGAGCGCCTCATAGTCCCGGATTTGTTCAACCGAAACCGACTTCTCCATCAGAATGTCGATGGCATCCTTGCCCATATGATAAGCCAGGCGGATAACAAAATAGGAAACGATAATGCCGGCAACGGGATCGCCATAGCTCAGAACGGCGATGTCGAGCCAACTGCCGATCAGAGCCAGCCCGATTCCGGCAACCGCCGCGATTGACGCATACACGTCGGCAAGATGATCATGGGCTGTTGCCATAAGGCTTTTGCTCTTAATGGAGCGTCCAAGGCGATTGCAATATATATACAGCCACTGCTTCCAGATCAGGGATACAGCCGCAGCGATAAGGGCGATCAGACTGGGCTTCGAGGCCGGGTGGGAGATTGAAAGCACGGCATGATAGGCGATGAAGAACGCCGCGATAATCATGATCACGGCTACGATGGCAGAGCCGATGACTTCAGCCTTGCCATGTCCGTACATATGGCTCTCGTCCTTGGGCCTGTTCGCAACTTTGGTGGACGCAAGCGCCGCAATCGTTGCGATCACATCGCCCGCATTATGTACGCCGTCGGCGACCAAGACTTGGCTTCCCGCCAGAGCGCCGACTGCAATTTTTATGCCCGTTAAAAACATATTGCTTATAAGACTGATCCAGATGGCTTGTTCGCCCGCAGATCTACCTGTCTTGTTCATAAGTCCTCCCGCGATGGTCATCCAGTTCAATTGGAGCCTGTTCATACCAGTGATGCCGGGCTCCGAAAGCTGCGCCGGAACAAAAATAACCGCGCCTCGCACGGTCAATGATAGTATATGTTTTTTTACCATTCAAATGCAATAAGCTCCGTTGGTGATCTTCTCGAGCCTATGCTCCACAGAAACTAAAAAGAGGAACCGCAATGGTTCCTCCTTAGAAAGATCGGGACGATTAGAAACGGTTGGCCAGAGCCGTAACTTCGGCAAGGCCTTCGCTGATGATGCTCTGCGAACGGTCAGGGAACTGGTTGTGTCCTTCGATCACGACGACCTCCGGATTTTGGATGCCCCAGAAGCCCAGTGTGTTCTTCACATAGTTCAGGGACATTTCAAGTCCATCCATTGGAGCAACGGAGTATACACCGCCGCGGGCTTGCAGCAGAGCAACCTTCTTGTCACCGACAAGTCCGACCGGACCTTGTTCCGTGTACTTGAATGTTTTGCCTGCCTGGTTCAGATAGAAGAAATAAGTCAGCAGCTGCGCCGGAATGGTGAAGTTCCAGAGCGGGAATGCGATAACGACCTTATCGGCTCCGAGGAATTGATCCAGGTAAGTATTGGCCAGATCCGCCAGACGCTGCTCGTCAGCAGTTGCTTCATAACCATTGGCAAGCTTATACAGGCCGGTCATCATTTGCTCGTCATAATAAGGCAGGTTCGCGTCGAACAAATTCAGCTCTGTGATTTGATCGTCTGGATGGGAAGCTCTGTATGCATTTACGAATGCGTCGTACATTTTTACGGTAACCGACTGCTCGATGGAGCGGTTGTTAGCTTTCAGAAATAATACTTTGGACATGATTCTCTCTCCCTCTTATGTTTCTGCATGTACTTACGTTATTTAAGTTACAGTATATTTAACAGATAATCAAGTCAAAAATTTAATTATTTCATTTTGCCGTTTATTTGCTTTTGATTTGGGAACGAAGCCGGTTGTATTGGTCGGCCAGAAAATGCGCTGAATATGGCGTATCTTTACGGAGCCAAGAAACAATTAATCCGATCAAGGCTGATGAATGGTACCAAATGGCGATATCCCTCTGAATGCCGGCATTTTGTAACGACTCTTCGGCTCCGCTCTGTTCCATTCTCTCAGTAACCAATTCCGACAGAAGCCGCAAGAGACGCTCTGTAAAGACCGGCGTTCGTCTGGACGCCAACACGACCTTGTAGAACTTGCTGTGTTTCGCGATATGCTCAAGCAGTCGAACCAATGCCGTCCAGTCGTCTGACGAGGCTGCATCAAGCGATTGCCGCTCCTGCTTCAGAATTCCCTCAAGATGACAGATCATCTCATCCGCCATCTTGTCCATTAAGTCCACAATATCTTTGTAATGCAGATAAAAGGTGACCCGGTTGATCGTCGCCCGCTCAGCGATACGGTTGATGGTGATTTTCTCGATATCCATTTCTTGCAGAAGCTCGATGAAAGCTTCGCGAATCAGCTGGCGAGTTCGTAAAATCCGGGGATCTGTTGAATTTTTGGGGGACTCCATTCTTATTCTCCTTTTTACGGACTACAATCTTTTGATTTTTGTAGGATATGTGCCGCTTCTTTTACACATTGGATAACTCTGTCGTCTACTCAACATTTCCGGCGAAACTGTCGCTTGTCAGATTAAGGCCACCGGAGTACTCTAGTTTATGCCACGTTTATTATACAACACAGTGTAAATTAAACAAGAGAGAGATACGAAAGGATGGAGCGGTTTGAGTGGACAAAGAGAAAAAACAACTGACGGCATCAAGAAAGGGCCAATTCTATTCATTATGATTTTGGGCGCTTTTCTTGCAACGCTGAACCAAACGATTATGAGCGTTGCCGTTCCCAAGCTGATGGTTGATTTCGACATTTCAGCAACAACCGCCCAGTGGCTGACCACAGGCTATATGCTGGTTAACGGTGTATTGATTCCGATCACCGCTTATTTCATGCAGCGTTTTACGACAAGGCAGCTGTTCCAGGCTTCCATGCTGATCTTTCTGGCGGGTACTCTAGTATCCGCCTTCGCATCCAGCTTCCCGGCGCTGCTTACGGGCCGGATGATTCAAGCGGCCGGAGCAGGCATCATCATGCCGCTGCTGACGAATGTTATTCTGACCCTCTTCCCTCCTGAAAAAAGAGGCGCCGCCATGGGGATGGTCGGTTTGGCTATTATTTTCGCACCGGCAATCGGACCGACGCTTGCAGGCTACATTCTGGAGAATTATGCCTGGGAGACGATGTTCTACGGGATGATTCCGCTTGCCCTTCTGGTTATTGTATGCGGGTTTGTCTACCTTAGAAACGTATCCGAGAAAGTTGCGACCAGGATCGATATCCTGAGCGTTATCCTCTCCACGATCGGTTCGGGCATTCAAGTACAACATGTTCTCCCTGACAACGCTGATCAATGTCGCGGTTACGATGGTCATGTACGCAGATATGATGCTGCTGCCGCTCTATCTCCAGAATGCCAGAGGTTACACGGCCCTGGAATCCGGACTTCTGCTGCTTCCCGGCGCGCTTGTGATGGGTGTGCTGATGCCGGTTACCGGCAGGCTGTTTGACCGCTTCGGAGCCAAGTGGCTGGCGGTCATCGGTATGATCATTACGATCACCACCACTCTCGGCTTCATTAATTTGACCGACTCAACCAGTTACACCTATCTGGTGCTGATGTCGACGGGCCGCCGGATCGGCATGGCTCTCCTGATGATGCCGATTCAGACAGCAGGTCTCAACCAGCTCCCTTCGAAGCTTAACGCCCACGGAACCGCGATCTCCAATACGATCCGGCAGGTGGCGGGTGCGGTCGGCACTTCCCTGTTAGTCACCGTCATGACAAGCCGGACCAAAACGCATTTCATGGAAATGATGACATCCGGCAGCGGAAAGGGCGCTTCGCAGGAACATATGGTTATGGAAGCCTCGATTCAGGGCATCAACAATGCCTACCTGGTTATCATCGGCATCGGGTTGATCGGCCTGCTGCTGAGCTTCTTCATCAAGCAGAGCAAGAAACCGGTGGCCTTGAAGAAGGCGGTCGTACAGGAAGCGTAAAGTTCGCTTGCGAAGACTTCAGCCGCATCATCAATGCTGCTTAAGCTTCGAATAATGATATTCTCAATCCCAATTCGTACAAGAAAATGCCGCCTCGGCCGAGGCGGCATTTTCATTAGAGCAGACCGGCAGCGCAAGCCAACCCCGTCGCTGGTCCAGCGGTGCAGTAAGCTCACATAACGTCACGGAACAGATAACCGGCAGCCTGCCGAACTACGCTGTTCCTTGATTGCTTTTGTACAATTTGATACATCCGCGCTGTGTGAGCGAATACGACTGATGGCGCTGCCTCAGTCTGTGTGCGTTGCTTCGAGGCAGCGACTACTATCTCCCTCTGATCCCCCTGACATCCGACACGCCCGCCGGCTTCTCTGTCCGAGGGGGCAGAATCCGGTCGATGAAGGCCGTCTGGTCGCGGGCCGCCAGCTTGATCTGGCCGGGAGCCCAACCAATCGTTGCTCTCCAGCTCCCAAGCAGCTGACGCTCGGCCAAATCCTCTTCTTGTACGCCGATCACCTCGTCTGTATACGGTGTAACGTACAGCGCATCGGCAGGACAGTACGCTTCGCAGATGAAGCAGGTCTGGCAATCCTCCTGCAGGGCGATTACCGGCTCTTGATCCGTCCGGTCAAAGACGTTGGTAGGGCACACCTTTACACATAAATTGCAGCCAATGCAGCGTTCCGAGCTGACCAGTTCAATCATTTTACCGCCGCCTCCTGACTATGAACCGATTTTGAATTGAAGCTGGCAGGTGCCAGAAAGGAACGATCTGTTCCAACACGGATTTCCTCCAGACCGGATACCAGCAGCCGATGCTGTTGTTCAGGGTCCGCATCCGGATACTCCTGCAGGACATGAAGTCCCTCTCCCCTTCTCTCCTTCCGGGCGAGAGCCGCCGTGTACATCCATCTGGCTGTCGCCGCCATAGAAGCGGCTTCTCGCGCGTGAAGACGGTCATGCACATTGGACACGATCTGATGATTGACCTCGGGCCACAGCTCGTTCAGCTTCGCCAGCGCTTGCGTCAACCCGCGCTCCGAGCGGAAGTAGTTGATCTTGAGCGGGAATACCTGATCCTGTATTCGCTTCACCAGTTCACGAGTCGGCGTTGCACCGCTCTTGCGGACTTCGTCCGAAGAGGCTCCCTCTCCCGGGGACAAGCCGTATCGGCCTGCCGGGCGCAGATTGCGGATCGAAGCGTTGAATCTGCCTGACGCGGCGTAAGCAGCCGCCCCTTCACCGGCCCAGGTTCCGGAGCAGATCGCCCAGGAGGCGTTAAATGCGCCGCCGCCCGAAGCGGCACCCGTCACTCGCTCACGGGTTGCCGCATCGCCGGCTGCATACAGCCCAGGAACGGTGGTGCCGCAATCGTCCGTGACGATCCGCAGGCCTCCGGTTCCTCTTACCGTTCCCTCATATCGGAGCGTCAGAGGGAACGGCTCCTTGAAGACATCGATCCCCGCCCGGTCATATGGAAGGAAGAATATCGCATGGGAGGAACGCAGAATCGCCTGCTTCTCCGGCGTATCTGCCTTGTTCATAATGGCGTATACCGGCCCCTTCAGCATTTGCTCCGCCAGAAAATCCTCGCCGCGCCGGCCGCCTAGCTCATTCCCATGCTGGTCGTAATACGTTGCCCACCCCAGTAATCTTGACCGGGTATTGGAGCCGAAGGCGGGGCTGGGAGCGTATCTTCTGGAGAATTCCATGCCGGACAGCTCGGCTCCCGCCTCTCCGCCCATGAGATAACCATCTCTGGTCAATACATTGCAGCCAAGTCCTTTGCTGAGAAAAGCGCAGCCCCCTGTAGCGATAATGACCGCATTCGCGCGGACCTCCCAGTCCCGGTTCTCCTGACGAAGAACGCCTCTGGCTCCGCCTACACCGTATCCATCAAGCAGCAGTTCCAGAGCCGGAGCCTGATCCAGAACCTTAACGCCTGCTCTCTTGACCATCTTCCGCATGAGCCGCATATATTCCGGTCCCTGCAGATGGTCACGCTGCGGAACACCGTTCTCGTCACGCACGAACGGGTATTCCCATTTCTCGACGAGTTCAAGATTGATGTAGACCTGATCAAGCACACGATGAATCCATCCCGCTTCCGCCAGTCCTCCTCCAATCTTCAGCCGGTGCTGTACGGCCTGCTCCCGAAGCTCCTGATCCGGAGGCAGGTACAGCAGATTCGTTCCTCCGGGCGCAGTAGCGCCGCTTGAGCCTAAATAACCTTTGTCGACCAGCACCACCTTAGCTCCCCTTTCGGCCGCGCTGCGCGCAGCCCAGGCTCCGGCGGGTCCGCCCCCAATGACAAGCACATCCGCGTTCAGTGTGAGATTCAAGCTCTTCGTCATGACAGCCCCTCCTTCTTCCTCTCCCCGTTCTGCCGGCTCACCGGATTTGCCCCCAACTCTCCCGCATCAAATAAAAAAAGACGCATGCTCTCTCTCCCGCATACCGTACAAGTACGGACTTGCGTGGGAAATCAAGCACACATCTCCATGGGAATGGTCAATGGCCAGTTGAATTACCGACAAAACCAACAAATTTAGTTATAATTTAAAATGATTGATTTTTATCCTATCACCGGAGCTGTGGGATGTCAACAAGTGAACATCTGCCTGTCTGCTTGCACGAGCTGAGCTTATATTCGGGTCCATACCTCTTATCCAGAATCCATACCGCTTATCAAGCCAAAGAGCAGCTTGCGTCTCGCCGCAAGCTGCTTTTTTCATCCTATGTCTAGGCATAAGCACAATCATCGGGTCATCGACCTACGTACCGTAGTACAGATTCATCATAAGCGCGAGAAAGGCAGTGAAGGATATGAGTTATCAGCCTGTGCAATCAACACAAATGGGCAAGGTTCTGTATCAGGCGGACGGCCCCTCCGTCCAGAACGTCAAGGCCATACGCAGCAATCTTCACCAATTATGCCGCCAATACTCCAACCGGATTGTCCGAATCGAAACGATTGACGGCCAGATCTTTGTGGGCAGAATCGTAAGCTGCGAGAGAGGGCTGCTTCACCTGGCTGTCCGCAACCCAAGCGGCCATCGCGCATTTTTCGGCATGCCCTACAGCAACGATGAGCTGATCCTGACCCTCGTTCTCTACGAACTGCTGGTCATCACCCTTCTGTCCACCTAAAAGCGCAGATCAGCAAGCAGAAAGCGTCAGTCCTGATGCGTTTATACGGACAGCAGTTCTCGGATCTCCTGCTCCGTCAAGGAGGTTAGCGATTCTCCGCCGGATTTGACGACCTCGTCAATCAGCGTCTTTTTCTTCTGCTGAAGCTCGAACATCTTCTCTTCAACGGTTCCCTGCGCGACCAGGCGGATGACTTGCACGACTTTCTTCTGGCCAATGCGGTGCGCGCGGTCCTCGGCCTGCTGCTCCACTGCGGGATTCCACCATAAATCATACAGAATGACCGTGTCGGCTCCCGTCAGGTTTAGGCCAGTACCTCCAGCTTTAAGGGAAATGAGGAAGAGCTCGCGCTCCCCATCGTTGAATCGGCTGCACAACTCCGTCCGCTCCCGAGCCGGGGTATTGCCGTCCAGGTAGAAGAACGGAATACCCCGGGTTACCAGCTCACGGCTGATCAGGCCCAGCATCTCCGTGAACTGGGAGAAGATCAGCGGACGTCTGCCCGCGTTTCGGCAATCCTCTACAATCTGCAGGAGCTGCTCGAGCTTGGCAGAGTGTCCGCTGTAGTCCTCGATGAATAAGCCCGGATGACAGCAGATCTGCCGAAGCCGGGTCAGACCGGCCAGAATCTTGATACGGCTCTGATGGTAATCATTGCTGTCCAGATGCTTCAACGTCTCCTGCCGGAGCTTGGCCAGATAGGCTGTGTACAGCTTCTTCTGCTCCGGCAGCAGCTCGGACACCTGCACCGAATCGATCTTCTCCGGCAGTTCCTGGAGCACGTCACGCTTCATCCGGCGCAGCAAGAACGGACGGGCCCGCCTGGATACTTCATCTCGCTTGAACTCCCCGAATGCACGGCGGTCGGGGAACAGGCCGGGAAATACGGCATCATAGATCGACCACAGCTCTTCCAGCGAATTCTCGACCGGTGTTCCGGTCAGCGCGAACCGGCATTCGGCCCGAAGCGACTTTACCGCCTTCGCTGTCTGAGTCGTGTAGTTCTTGAACGCCTGGGCCTCGTCCAGGATCAGCGTATGAAAAGTCAGCTTCGAATAGCGGGCGATATCCCGTCTCAGCAGCGGATAGGAGACGATGATGGCGTCAACGCTGCCGGCCTCCTTGAGTACGGCGCTCCGCTCGGCCGGCGTGCCGTCCGCAACCGCCGTACGGATGTCCGGCGCGAACCGGCGCAGCTCGCTGAGCCAGTTGTACATAAGCGATGCCGGCGATACGATGAGCGCCGGCTGCTTTCTCGCCCGGATTTCGGGCAGCACGGAGACCAGAAAGGCAATGCTCTGAACTGTCTTGCCAAGTCCCATGTCGTCGGCAAGAATGCCGCCGAAGCCGTACTGCGCCAAAGTCTTCAGCCATTGGAAGCCGAAATGCTGGTAATCGCGCAGAACCGGGGCAAGAGTCTCCGGAACCGGATGATCGAGAAGGTCGGGATTGCGGAGCCGTTCCAGCAGCAGGCGCAGCGGCTTGCCGAGGCTGATGGAGCCTCCCCGCTCCCGGCCGCTATCTTCGATCAGATGCAGGGCACGAGCCACAGGCAGGCGAAACCGCGAACCGATGATTTCACCCTTCGGCAGGGCAACCTCGTTCAGAAACCGGATAATCTCCTGATACTCCTCATCCTCCATCGGGAGCAAGGCCCCGTTCGACAATTTATGGTATCTGCGCTTCTCGCTGAGCGATTCGATGATGCCGCGGATTTCCGATTCCGGAATCCCATCCATCTGAAACCGGAATTCAAGCCAGTTCGTGCGTCCGTCCAGATTAGCCGAAAGTTTGGGTGGGGAGTAGCCGGAGAACAGGCGGGTTTTGACAGCCGAAGTGGCGTATATCTTCGCCAGCTGTTCCAGCCGGGGCATAACTGATTTCAGAAAATCATACTCCAGTTCCTCATCCTGCATGAAAAATCCGCTCTCGGTCCGGGCAAATCCGGCAGTCTCCATCAGCTCCAGGATGCGCGCCTCCTTCTCCCCTTCCCGGATCAGAATGCGCGTGTCTGCGCCGCGCGAACCTTCCTGCTCCAATGGATTGATTACAATATCGCCGTATTGAAACTCCAGACCGGCAAGCAGCCTTTCGCTAACCCGGTCCAGATAAATTCTCGCGTTAAGCGGGGATTGAACCATCCGGTCGGAGACACTCTTGGCAATCCGGACCTCTCCGAGCTTCATCAGGCCGGGTACGACCCGTTCCATAAAGGGCTCGGCCTCGCGCGGGGCTATGTTGAGATTTCCAGTTCCATACGCATCTCCGGTGAAAATACGCTGCAGCCCTGCAAGTCTTGCGCAATCCTCCGGTTTTAACCTGTAGAAACGGCCCTCCACTAGTGCCATGCCGTATTCCTCCAGCATTCTTAACGTCTGAAGCCCATGCACGGCAAGCGAAATGCCTTCATTCTCCTCCTGATCAAACTGGAACCGGAGCGGCAGCACATCTTCGGAGCAATCAAATCCATCGAAGCTTAACTCATCATGCTGCACCTGAACGAACGGAAGCTGCCCGAGCGCTGTGCTGACAGCCGGCCAGGCGTATGGAGGGATCGTCAGTCTTCGCGGTTCGTTGATTTCCCCCGTGTAGAAAGCGCCCGCCGCTTCGCGCTGCAGTTTCTCGCTTCGTCTTACCTCAATAAGCCGTCGCAGGAAAGCATCGACTTCGGGAGAGAAGCAGTGCAAATCCGGTTCATACGCAAAATGTCTGGAACAGGCATACGCCTGTCCCTGTTCATACCGGGTCAGAAACTCCCGGATATCATTCACGGCATATCGTCTGTCCGGGCCGATTCTCAGTTCGGCGCCGAGCAAATTCCTCCTTACGCCAAGCGGAAAAGGAGTAATCGTAACTTCAGCCGTCAGGAGTTCCCTGGATTCGAACAAGGCTCTGGGGCCTGTGCGGGACGATGCTTGTCTGCCGAACAGCTCCAGAACCCGGTTCACAAGCTGCGGATTTCCTTCAGACGGCATGCTTCCGTTATTCGGTGACTCCTGCGGCAGACGCTCCTCCGTCTCTTCCTCTTCAAAACGCTGAAGCACCATGATCTGCAGCAGCGCCGCAGCCACATGCTTGCAGTATTGATCAAATGCGAAGCCGATGGAGCAGGCGCATTCGGCAGTCACCTGACCGCCCGGCTCGATATGAACGGCGGCCCGGCAGACGCCATTGTCTTTGATGGCGGCCTCATAGCGAAGTCCGTCGACTCCTGCTTCCAACAAGGACAGGGTCACCTTCCCGGCACGCCGCATGGATTCGCCTTTTCGATAGGAGCTTATGCCGCATAACGACTTAATGAGCGGCTCGGTAATCCGAGAGCTGTGGGTTGTTTCAGTCATTTCCATTCTCCTCTGTCTTTCGGCGGGCGCGCTGCCCGTGGAGTGATGCTGGTTCCACTAGTGTACCATAATGCTTCATGTCCACGCCCTGGAAATGCCCGCCCCATACTTCCCTGCTTACATGCTGCCAGTCTCTGTACCTAAAAGAAAGACAGCCCGGATAATTCCGGGCCGCCAATAAGCTTTCATGACTTATTTTCAATTCAAAACAGCCAATGCTGACCGTTACTTTGCCTCCACAGCATGTCCGCCGAACTCGTTGCGGAGCGCGGCGACGACCTTGCCTGTGAACGTATCGCTCTCAAGCGAGCGGTAGCGCATCAAGAGCGACATCGCGATAACCGGCGTGGCCGTCTGCAGATCAAACGCTGTCTCCAGCGTCCATTTGCCTTCGCCGGAGGAATGCATGATCCCTTTAATCTCATCCAGCTTGGCATCTTTGGAGAACGCGCGCTCCATCAGCTCCATCAGCCAGGAGCGGATAACGGAGCCGTTGTTCCAGACGCGGGCCACCTGCTCGAAGTCGAAATCGAAGCCGCTCTTCTCCAGCACCTCGAAGCCTTCACCGATCGCGGCCATCATGCCGTATTCGATACCGTTATGGACCATCTTCAGAAAATGTCCGCTCCCGGCTTTACCGGCATGCAGATAGCCGTTCGGCGTTGCCGTATCGCGGAAGATCGGCATAACCGTCTCCCATGCGTCATCATCACCGCCGACCATGTAGCAGGCTCCATATCTGGCGCCTTCCATCCCGCCGGATGTTCCGGCATCCATGAACCGGATGCCGGATTCCTTCAGCCGCTCGTAGCGGGCGATGGACTGCTTGTAATGGGAGTTGCCGGCCTCGATCACAATATCGCCAGCTGTCAGCAGAGGCTGCAGCTCATCCAGCACCGCATCCACTACCTGATGCGGAACCATAATCCACAGCACACGGGGAGCCGGCAGCCGCAAGACAAGCTCAGCCAGACTGGTGCTTCCGACTGCTCCGGCTTGCCGGATCTCCTCCACCGCTGCGGAGTTCAGGTCATAAGCGACCAGTTCATGGCCGTGCTCCAACATATTTTTGCCAAGATTCAGTCCCATTTTACCCAAACCGATCAAACCGACTTTCATATCAATCCCTCCATAAATGAAACTTCTATCGCGATTAATATAGCGTTTAAGCTCCTTCTTTCAGCTTCTGCACCGTGTCATCCTGTTCTGTATTATCCTGTTCAGAAACACTACCCGGCTCTGTCTCCAGGATATCTCCATCCAGCCACCACGTATCATTGCCGAGCAGTGCGCGGGCCTCTTCAGGACCGTTCGAACCAGCTGTATAGGCACGAAGCGGAATCAATCCTTCCTCCATCGCCTCCTGGATCGGCTTCACCCACTGCCACGAGAGTTCTACCTCATCCCAATGGGCAAAGAAGGTGGCGTCGCCCCGGAAGGCATCATGCAGCAAATTCTCGTACGCTTCAGGAACATCTCCGCCCGGCGCCTTGTAGGTGATCCGGATCGGCTCTAGCTCTCCCTTCTTCAGCGGGTTGCGGCTGTTGACCTGGAGGGTGATTCCCTCATTCGGACTAATCTCCACAATGAGCAGATTCGGCGAAGTCTCCTTCTTCTCGGCCGGATTGCGCAGCGGCTCTCTGAATTCAATGACAATCCGGGTCGATTTCTCCTTCAACTTCTTGCCGGTACGGATATAGAAAGGAACCTCGCTCCATACCGGATCTTCGATCCAGAGGCGCGCCGCAATGAACGTCTCCGTCCGGGAGTCTACCGGGATTCCGGGCTCGTTCTTATAGCCTGCGGATATTTTTCCGTTCACCATGCTTTCCGTGTACTGCCCGAGAACGATCTCGTTGACAGTTTCCTCTTTTGTCAGCGGACGGAGCGATTTCATCACATGTCTCTTCTTGTCTCTGACCTGGACAGGCGAGCTGCCTTTCGGAAGCTGCATGGCGGTCATCATGAGAAGCTGCAGCATATGGTTCTGGAACATATCGCGCAGCGCGCCCGATTTGTCATAATAGCCCGCTCTCTCTTCAACGCCTACGGTCTCGCTGGCGGTTATCTGCACATTGGCGATATAGCGGTTACTCCAGAGCGCCTTCAGCACAGGGTTGGAGTACTCCAGCACTTCCAGGTTCTGAACCATCCGTTTGCCAAGATAATGATCGATCCGGAATATTTCATCCTCGGAAAAAGCGGAATTTAACGCAGCATTCAGTTCTCTTGCCGACTCCAGATCGCGTCCGAACGGCTTCTCGATAATGAGCCGCTTCCAGCCTTTTACAGCGCCCAGGCCGCTTGCTTCAATATTGGCGGCAATCGGTCCGAAGAATTCGGGACCTACCGATAAATAAAACATCCGGTTCCCGGCAATCCCTTGCTCGCTTTCGACCGACTGGACTCTGTCCAGAAGCCGGGTAAAGTCCTCCAGCCGTCCGACATCGAGAACACTGTACCGGAATACACGGAGGAAAGCTTCAAGCTGCTTCTCATCCGAAATTGGACGGCGGGAGAACGTACGAAGCGAGTGTTCCACCTGCACACGGAATGACTCATCATTCCATTCGCGTCTGCCCAAGCCGAACACAGCAAAGGCTTCAGGCAATTTCCCGTCAACGAACAAATTGTATAGAGCGGGGTAAATCTTCCGCTTGGCCAGGTCACCGGTAGCGCCGAATAACACAAAAGTTGATGACTCCACTTCCATTCCTCCCGTTAGTTTCATTTATTTATGTGGTTACTTAAATTCAGTGCAATTCGAGACTCCCTCATCATACGCTTATAGTTTCCCTTCGTCAATATCATTATGACATTTTCAAAAAGTACTTCTTTTCACTTATCTCAAATCTTGAACCCTAAATTTTCCTTATGTAAAAAATGTGACATATATCACAGTTTTCGAAATTAGTGTGATCGTGATCACACGTCCTTGTTCTCGCACAGAGTTATCCTAGACCCGTCACTGATGGACCAAATATCAAGGAGGAACTTAAATGCTATCTCAACATACGAAAGATATTGTGAAGTCCACGGCCCCGGTGCTTGCCGAACACGGTACCGCCATTACAACGGTATTCTATAGCAGATTATTCGAAGCGCATCCCGAGCTGCTTCATATTTTTAACCATGCCAATCAGGCCAAAGGCCGTCAGCAGACCGCACTCGCCAATACCGTATACGCGGCAGCGGTTCATATTGATAATCTGGAAGCGATTATCCCGGCCGTCATCCAGATCGGGCATAAGCACGTAAGTCTTGGCGTCAAGCCCGAGCACTATCCGATCGTAGGCGAATTTTTGCTGAAGGCGATCAAGGAGGTGCTTGGAGAGGCGGCTACGGATGAAATTCTGGGAGCCTGGCAAGAAGCCTATGGCGTCATTGCCGATGCCTTCATCGGTGTTGAAGCAGGTATGTATAAGGAATCCAGAGAACGGGAGCATGGCTGGAACTTCTTCAAGCGTTTTGTTGTTAGCCGCAGAGTGCAGGAGAGCGGGAATATTGTCTCCTTCCATCTCAAGCCTGCTGACGAAGGCGGCGTTCCGTCTTACAAGCCAGGCCAATATATTTCAGTCCGTGTATCTATTCCGGGTGAACGTTACAGCATGATTCGCCAATACAGCCTGTCCCAGGCACCGAAGCCGGATGAATTCCGGATCTCGGTCAAACGGGAAGCCGACAACGATCCGAACGGGCGTGTCTCGATCTATCTGCATGACGACATTCAGGAAGGAGATATCCTTGAGGTCAGCCCGCCTGCCGGCGAGTTCGTTCTCGATACGGGCAAGACCGGACCGGTCGCCTTTATCTCTGCCGGAGTCGGCATTACCCCGATGATCGGCATGTTCGAAACCATATCCTCGTTAACCCCGAACCGCCCTGTCGTCTTCCTGCATGCTGCCCGCAACGAAGCGCTCGGAGCTTTTCGGAAGGATATCGAAGAATACGCCGGACGGATGAGCAATTCGAAGTGGAAGGTGTTCTACTCGGAAGAACCGGATGGACGAATCAACCGGGATGTTTTGAGCACCTATGCGGATCTTTCCGGCGATGTTTACGTCTGCGGGCCGGTCTCGTTCATGGAGTCCGTCATTTCGGAGCTCAAATTACTGGGCATGCCGGACAGCCGGCTGCATTATGAATTTTTTGGACCTGCCATGCGCATATAGGGGAGCGAGTAATATGATTTCCCCCTAAAGCAAGGACTTTCGGATGCACCGGAGGTACATGTACAAACCCGATCCTGTGAAATAGAACAGGCTCATGAAGAGGAACCGAAGCAGGCCCGCCGTTTCCGGTGATGGATGGAAGGTCATGGATACCCCCCAGTAAAATGTATCGATGATCACTAAATCCACGAGGGCCAGCATCAGGTTTCTTTTTCGTGTGCTGTGTATACGGTTCTGCCAGCTCATGTTCGACATTAACGCGACCAACTCAAGCGTCATTATGCCGATGCAGGCTCCAGGATAACCCCAGCCGGGTATGGCGACCAGAATATATTGCAGCACAACAGAGCAGCCTATCCCCGTGAGCAGACCGACAAGCGGCTGCTTCTGGCTATCTCTTGCCCACAGGATACAGGTGGAGACTTCCCGGAAACCGACAATCATTGGAATGAGAGCCAAATACCGAATGATGATTCCGGCTTCTGCCGTATTGAAAATATAGAAGGAAAGCTCGTCCGCACACTCATACAAAAAGATGCCCGAAATGAGCCCCCAGAGCCAGGCGGCGCGAAGAATGGTTCGGGAGAGGCGTCGGTACCGGACCAGGTTGCCCTGCTGCCAGGCGGCTGCAAGCTGTGCGGACACCGTATGGCTTAACGCTCCGGTCAACAGAGTCGGAGTATAGACCACGATCACCCCCATCCCATATATGACGCCGTACATCGCTGTAGCTGTTGAGATGCTGTACCCGGCCGACAGCAGCCGGTTCGGTATGAGCAGCGCATCGATAAACTCAGAGGCGGGAATGAGCAAGCGAGTCGCGGAGATCAGAAGCGAAGTCTTGATGAACCAGGAAGCCGGAAGCGAACGTTCATGGGTTGCTGCCGGAAGACGTTTTTGCGAAAAGGCATGAAACAGGGTCAGCATAGCGAAAGCTGCGATAGCGCCGGAGACAGTACCATACATACCCCAGCCGACAGCTCGTTCAATCCCCGTATCCAGCAGCTGCCAGACCAGCAGGAGCAAGACGGCATACCTGACCGATTGTTCCACAACCTCGGACACGGCTATGACGGTTACTTGTTTTAATCCCTGCAAATACCCTCGCAGCAGGCTTAACAGTGTGACAGCCGCCAGTGCCGGCGCGAGGCTTCTAATGGCGAATTCCAGATTGCGGTTCCCTAGCAGGTCGGCTATTACGGGAGCTAAAAGAAACATGGTTAAACTGGCCAATCCAATCACAGGACCGACCAGAAGCGATAAGATTATGAAAAAAGTCCAGCCATGCGACGGCCTCTTCGCGGTCGCTAAGGCTAACGTGGTCGGAAGACCTCCTGCGAGCATCAGAGCGAATCCATAGAACGAGTAGGCAATCTGATACAGGCCGATCCCCTCGGGTCCGACCATACGGGTAAGAGTGACTCGGCCGGCGAGACCGATTCCTTTCACCAGAAGTATCGCGCAGACCCGGATTACGGATTGCTGCACAAGCCGGGGTATTGTCATATTGCCTCCAGCATAACAGAATTCTCATGATGTCCATTGTATGAGACTACCTCTTCCGTTATACCGGGCTTGTCAGCATTAGCCTGGGCTAATCTCTGATATGAATCAGCCGATATTGGGTGTTGCGGTCCCATCCGAGATCAAAAGGGACATGGTAACGGTCAGCCGTGTGGCAATTGACCATCGGATATCCGTAATCGTTGAAGCCTACGATAACCGCAAAGTGATCGATGTCATTATTTCTCGGTATATATGCGATCAGATCCCCAGGCTTCAGTTCACTGACCGCTCCGTTCGGATGCTTGGACGATGGTGCAACGACCTCTTCGTACCTACCCTGCTTAATGAGTCTTCCATAGCCTGAATACGTCAAAAAATGGCTGAATGAATCGGTATGAACCCATGTCCGCGTTCCACCGGTTCCTTTGAAATATAGCCAGCCGCCTTTATGTGATAAGCCGCCCCCCTCTTTCTCGTCTCCGACGACCTGAGAAGCGAAATTCGTACAATCTCCGCCTTTGCCGGTGTAATCGAGATATTTTTTATTATAGTGATGATGGTTTCCAGCTCCCCAGGCTGCCCCTGCATACTTATTGGCATATTGCACGGCGCGTTTGCGCTTATAAGTGCTGCCGTTATGCTCCGATTCATCAGCTTCCTTGTTAATGGAAGGCAGTGTGCCATCCGCGATTTTGTCGGGGTTTTCGTCGAGAGGGTCCAGATACCATTCCCGGTAGATTTTCCATACCCCATCCGTCTTCTTAAGAGTAATAAAGTGCCGGGTGCCGACTCCGAAAAATTGTTCGGGCAAAAATTTCTTCATATAGGTATACCCGATTTGTTCAGATTGCACCAAAGAGATCTTCGCATATTCCTGATGGACGCTCTTCCGGACGATCCGGATCGAGCTATCGGCATGTGTCAGCTTCACATCCCGCTTCTCCGCCCATTTGTTCATATAGCTGCAGCGGTTCCGCTCATGCCAGTATGCCACACGGCTAGCCTTCTCCTTATCATAGAAAGCTTCAATAGCCGGCATATCCTGAGTGACTAGAGTCTTGGCCCGTTCCTTGAACATGGTCTCAAGCACGGACTCTACTTCGTTCTCCTGCTCGGAGGGATTGGCCGCGGCCTGCGCTGGAGTGCACACCATGCTCAGGGATACCGGAATAACGACGCATATCAGAATACTCATTATCCGTTTCACTCGGTTCATAACTCTCCACCTAACTTTGAAAAGTGCTTACCGTGGCTTTCTTTAACGTGATCTGTACCTTAATATCTCCGCGAAAGGGCATTTTAGTTCAGAAAAAATGTTCCAAAGAACTGCCTCTGAACTTTAATTAGACATGGCAATCCGGATTATGCTTATATAGAGGATGGAGGTGGAACTAATTCCAATGTTTACTATACGAAAATTTCGGGAGCCGGAGGATTTCAAGGAAGCGGCTTTCCTGCTGAGCATGATCGAGCCGGAGCCTGTGTCGGCGGAACAGCTTAAGGAAGCCGAGGACATGATTCCTCCCGGACAGCTGGACTACAATGAGCAAGGAGAATTGACGGGATGGGACCGTCCGAAATGGGTGGCGGAGGATGCAGGCGGCCATCTGTTGGCTTATGCGATGATTTGGCGGGCGCCATGGACCACACCCGGTCTGTTATCTCTTACGCTTGCGGTTCATCTGGATTACCGTGGAATGGGAATTGGCCGAGAAATGTATGATGTGCTTCTGGAATGGGCACGAGGCGTTAAGGCTTCGCGTCTCGTCAGCCATGTGCGGGATGCCGACAACCGGTCCCTTGCTTTTGCCGAACGCCTGGGCTATCAGACCGAGCGGCATACGTTCGAATCCGTTCTGGACTTGTCTACGTATAACGGTGAGCCGCTGCTTCATGCAATCAAGGAAGCGGAAGCTTCCGGCATCACCTTCGTCACTCTGGCGAGCGAGCCGGGCGAAGAGCAAGAGCGCAAGCTGCATGAATTGTACAAGACGACTCATAATGATATTCCGGGATATACCGGCAGCTTCCCCTGGTTCGAGGAGTGGAGAAAATGGAATTTGCAGCAGAGCGATACAAGCCCGGAATGGATACATATCGCCAAAGACGGAGACCGTTATGTCGGTGTAGCCGCAATGCGGCGCAATGAACAGACAAGAGGAATGTATCATGATTATACCGGGGTACTCCTTGAATACCGGAACCGCCGGATTGCGCTGGCTTTGAAGCTGCTGGCGATTGAAACCGCTTCAGAGCTAGATTCTCCTTATTTGAGAACACACAATGATTCCAAGAACGGTCCGATGCTTCGAATCAACCGGGATTTGCTCGGATTCCGCTCCGAACCGGGGATTTACAAGATGATTCTGAACCTCTAATGGAGCCGAATTCCTGCAGCCGAATCGACAATAAGCCGCACCTGGTGCGGCTTTGTTATTTGGCTAAGCCATGCAGAACGATTTATTGAACCTCATACATGGTTACTTCGGTGCTCAGCAAATATTCCGGCTTCTCCTGATTGTGACTGTTCTTGTGTCCCGCAATATGGGCCGGACTCTTCTCCCAGCTCTTCCAGGCTTCCTCGGATTCCCACCGGATGAATACTACAACAACTTCCGTCTCTTCACTGCGGCTGCGGTTCTGCATGTTTCGCTCTAATTATCTTTATGACTTATAGTTAGAATTCTAATTATGTTATCGTGCCAATACTTAGTATTCTAACTGTAAATATTCTAATCCTCATTACATTGTATATCTTCTTCTTCACAAAAAGTCCCGCATTCTTGTGAATGCAGGACTTTTTATCTTCGTCATACCGAATATACTCGATTATTCCACGCTGTATATTACGAACTGCATAGGCTCAAGCGCAAAGCTTAATGCCTCTTTCTCCAGTACTTTCTGCTGCTCGCTCCAAAGATCAACGATCCGCTGCTTCGCCAAGTCGCCCGGCAGTGCAACGTTAACAGAAGCCGTTCCGTTATTGAGAGCTACCACGATCTTCTGCTGCCCTTCTCCTCTCGAGAAGACAAGCAGTCCGGAGTCGTTGTTGGCCTCAATGATGCTGAAACGGGCATTGTCGGTCAATGCACTGTTCGTCTTTCTTATACGAATTAACCGTTTGACGAAGCTCAGCAAATCCTGATCCTGCTTCTCCGGGTCCCATTCCATGCATCTGCGGTAATAGGCAAAATCGTCGCCGTCTCCCGTTAATCCAACTTCATCCCCATAATAGATGCTCGGACTTCCGGGATAAGTCAGCAGCAGCAGAAAAGCAAGCTTCAATCTCGACTTGTCGTCTTGAGATTCTGTCAATACTCGCGCTGTATCATGGCTTCCAAGCAAATTAAACATCACTTCATTGACGTTGTCGGGGTACAGCTGAAGATGACTGACGAGCTCGTTAGCGAACTTCTCCGCACCGATCTTGCGCTTAGCTACAAAATCAATGACCGCCTCAGTGAACGGATAGTTCATTACCGAGTCGAACTGATCCCCCTGCAGCCAAGGCATTGCATCGTTCCACACCTCGGCGATGATATAGAGATCGTCCTTTAACCCTCTAACTTCATTTCTGAACTGCCGCCAGAACTTATGATCAATTTCGTTCGCGATATCGAGCCGCCAGCCGTCTATATCACATTTTTCTATCCAGTATTTGGCAACCTTCAAGAGGTATTCCTTCACTTCCGGATTGGAGGTTTTAAACTTTGGCATATCCGGAACAAAGGCAAATGTCTCATAAGTGTGCGGTTCCCCATTCTCCCCGAAGCTTGAAATATGGAACCAATCGGCATAACGAGACTTGGCCCCGTGCTTCAATACATCCTGGAATGGCGCAAATCCATAGCCGGAGTGATTAAACACAGCGTCCAGCATAACGCGAATACCGCGGGCATGACTTTCCTTCACCAGCGTTCTTAACGTCTCTTCATCACCGAATTGCGGGTCAATTCTCAAATAATCCGTCGTATCGTATTTATGGTTCGTTGGCGACTCGAAAATCGGATTCAGATAAATCCCCGTGATCCCCAGCTCAACAAGATAATCGAGATTCTGTGTAATCCCTTCCAAATCGCCGCCGAAAAAGCTGTCCGACTTCGGAACATCTCCCCATTGCCCATTCACATTCGTCTTGCGATCCGGATTTCCGTTGGCAAACCGCTCAGGGAAAATTTGATACCACACGGTGCTCTTTGCCCATGCCGGAGCGTCAAACACATCAATCGCATTCAAGTATGGAAAACGGAAAAAGCGATTGCCGTCCAAAGAAGAAGTAAAGCCCTTTTCGCCGTAAATAGCGACTTCTTCCCCATCATGCAGCTCAAACATGTAGACGAACCGGTTATTTTGCGGCGAAATTGCGATAAACCAGTAATCGAACAGCTCATCCGAGGTAAGCTTACTCATTGGAACGGTATCGGACACCACTCCGTCCTCGGCCCAACTATACGGATCGCCATGGATTAAGTTTACTTCAGTAAGATCATTTTTCTTGGATCTCAATCTTAAATGCAGTGTCTTCGTGTCGTACGCATAGGCAAAATTATTTTTGGGACGATGATATACTGCTTCTTTTAACATAGTTACCTCCTGATAATTATTAAAAAGTATAAAAAAAAGAGCACCTCCCCTGTAGGTTGAACGGGGTTGTGCTCATCATTCGCTAATGAACGATAGTGGCAAACATTGCCCTTAGGTTTTAAAAACACTTTCATCTGTAGTATAGAGTCGGAGAAAGGGTTAGTCAATGAATGAAAAATGAACCTCTTGATTGTCATGCTTGCACACATGCTCTAGGAAAAAAGAATCATTTTAATATAAATAATTGATATATTAAATTCGATATATTAAGTAAGCTGGTGGAATGATTCGCTTCATGTCTGAAAGCTTCTACATAATCCCTAGGAGGAATAACTTTTGAGCAAAAAACGGTTATTTGGAGTCATGACTACTGCAGCGCTGCTAGCTTCTTCTGTGCAGACGGCTTTTGCGGCCGATACGACGTTCAGCGACATCAACAATTCTTTCGCCAGGGATGCCATCCTGGAGCTTGCGAACAAGGGAATCATAAATGGTACCGGAGCCGGGCAATTCAACCCGACAGGTCAGATCAGCCGGCAGGATTTCGCCGTTATTTTGGCCAAAGCGCTGAAACTGGATGTCAGCTCACCACCCGCTTTGCCGACCTTCTCGGATGTCCCTTCGGGCGGATATGCCTTCAACTATGTCGAGGCGGCGGTTAAGGCCGGATTAATCAAAGGTATGGGTGATGGGAACTTCGGTTATGGAAATACGCTATCCCGCCAGGATATGGCGGTTCTGTTCATTCGCGCGCTGGGTCTTACTGAAGAGTCTGCAGGCGCGGGCGGTAATTTAACCTTCTCGGATGCGTCTTCTATCTCGAATTATGCAAGAGATGCGGTTGCAGCAGCATTGAAGTTTGGCCTGATCAGCGGCAACGCTGATGGAACCTTCAACCCAAGAGGCAATGCTTCCCGTGAACAGGTTGCGCTGGTCGCGTCCCGCTTTATTACGACGCAGCAGCAGCAGGCTGCCGGACAAGCGAGCGCGTCGCAGGCGGCTAGTCCTTCGGCTTCACCAAGCGCATCGCCGTCGCCGACTGCCACCCCGACTCCTGCGCAGACTTCTACGCCGGTAACAGAGTCGACGCCAACATCAACGGCAACTCCTTCACCAACACCAACCGCTACTCCTTCACCGACACCAACAGCTACGCCGAGCCCGTCAGAAACAGCAACTCCAACGCCTGCCAACCCTTCGGATCTGATTCCGCCGGTGTTGACGGTGCTGTCTGAGCCTGTGGTCAATCAAGGGGAAGCGGTTACCGTCAAGAGCAGTGAGACAGGGGTTGTCTATCTGATTCCGCTCGGAACGTCAATCACTACTGTGGATGAGCTGGAGAATCTGGTGAGCCATGAGCTTGCAGTAAAGGCTTCAGTTGCCGAGCCGGACACGGCTACGTCAATTTCCACAACAGGACTTCAGACCGGCATTTACACAGTGATAGCCGTTGATGCCGCAGGCAACCTCTCTCTTCCTTCGGCTCCGATCGAATTGGCTCAAGCCACTGTGCAGTTGGCACCGCCTGTGATCTCTTTCAAGGACAGTGAAACGCTGAATCTCGCCTACAGCGAGTCCTTGAATCCCGATTACAAGCCCTCTGCACAAGAGTTCACTATTACGGTTCTGGATAGTCAAAGCTCTTTCCCGATTACGATCAGCGACGGGGATATTGCTGTGTCCGGCAGCAGCATTACAATCCTTCTGCCCTTTGAATTAATGGCTGGCGATTCGTTAATCGTCTCCTATCAGCCGTCGAGCCCGGATCATACGCTCCGGAGTTTATCGGGTAAGTTATCCCCGGCCCTTCTGTATTCGACAGTTATCTATACCGGAATCGATCAGCTCAATACAGCGATTGATAACGCGACTGTTCTGATTAACGAGGCGGTTGCCGGCAGCGGCAACGGACAATATCCAAGCGCGGCAATCGAGACTTTCCAGGCGGCAATCAACTCCGCAATCGCGGTTCAGTTGAATTCTGATGCCATACCGGACACGATTGTATCGGCAGCCTATTCATTGAATCAGGCTATTATTGTGTTCAACGCTGCCCAAATCCAACTGTTGTCCATTTCCATTGCCCCGGATTCCTCTTTTGTAGTCAATCCGGCATTAGGTCTTCCAATCGTAGTTACGGATCAGATTAATATGATGGGCTCTTATTACGAAGGATACAACAAACGAAATATCGCCAAGCTTGTGCAGATCAAGCGTGGTGAGGAAGTCGAGACTCTTTCCTATCTGTCCGGAAACATTTTCGACGTTCGCAGCAGCAACGGTACTAGTGTAGGCAAGCTGGAATTGACATCGGAGAACAATGATGTGACAGTAACATCAAATTCTTCGCCGAATGGCGTCAGTCTATTATTTAATCTGCCGATAGATACGAATGCCGCACATGCCTTACACTTTACCCTGACCGACAACAGCCAGATCGTCGATCAAGTGTCTCTTCCGGTACTGTTCGATTCGGTTGCGCCGTCTGTTACAAATTCAGTCTATCAGGACGGCAGCATCGTCCTTGGTTTTGATGAACCGCTGACTGCGTACCCAAGTGATCCTCCTACAACCCTGGTGCTGGAATACTCGGCAAGCGGCGACTTCAGCAACGATGTCATTACCTTGAATCAGGGTGTAGATTTCATATACAATCCACCGCTGAGTTCCGGTAATCAAATTACTCTGATTCTGCAAAATACTTGGCTGAACGCAAATTCATCCCTCATCGGTCGATTCCGTCTGTCGATTACCGGGTTGCATGATAGTGCCAACAATATGGCCCTCGTCAACCAGTTGCTCATTCCGGTGAACCCAAATCCGCTGCCATGAGTAACGCAGTCCGGTTCACCGTCTTCAAGGGAGCCATTCCATCGCAATTTGCGGAATGGATACCGGCGGAGCTTCGATCGTTAAGCGGTGAGCAGCTCCCTTCTACTGTACTGGCGCTTGGCGCCTATCATCTGGGAGTTCCGGCCGGTCTTGCAGCCGCTGTTCTTTCAGGCTATGGAACGCCGACAGCGAGACTCCTGGGCGTCGCCGTTGCGCCATCTCTACGGCGGCAAGGAGTCGGCAGCAAGCTGATCGCCGAGCTGGAACGAAGACTCCGGACTATCGGGATTACATTCTTAAGCGCCGAGTATCTGGAAGATCTGTCCCTGAGGTCGGAACAGGCTGACTTCCTGCTCGTCTGCGGGTTTGCCGAGCCGCAGGCGGGGATTCATGCCGCCACCGGCCCGCTTTCTCTGGCGAAGAAGCTCCCGTGGGTGGGAAGTCTCGTCCTGCCGCGCTCCTTCTCCATTCAGCCCTTTCATACGCTGACGCCGGAAGAACGGGAATTGCTGCGCAGCGGTGAAGATAATTGGTATCCGTCCATTCTAAACCCGCTTGCCGGGGAGAGCGGCATCGATGCCCAGCGCAGCCTCGTCGTCCGCCGGAAAGATCAGCTCGCCGGCTGGCTGACTGTTGAGGCATTCAGCCAGGATACCCTGCTCTTCAAGACGATGTTCGTCAGAGAGGAGCATCAGCGGCTTGGCCGTGGTGTGGCCTTGTTAGCCGAAATGCTTCGCCGGGCCGCAGGCGACAGCAGCTACCGGGAAGGGATCTTCTTCGTGGAAGCCGACAATGCACCTATGCTGACCTTTCTGGAACGGCATGTGTACCCTCTTGGACTCAGGCGGGAGATTTTGTGGAAAACCGTTAAGTCGATTTAGCTCATTAGAACCCTTCTAGCTTCAACAAAACAAGGCTGCTCCCGGCCATTGTCATGAGATTCATGACGGCCGGAGCAGCCTTGTTTTGTTGGTAAGAGAATCACCTGAGAGCATTCTTGAGTGCCGGGCAATCAGAATATCATCATCCAGATCGGGATCGTAAACAGCGAGCACAGAGTGGTCATGAACGTCCCTTTTGTTACGAGATGCAGATTCCCGTCATATTCCGAACAGACCATGGATACGTTCCCGGCCGTCGGAAGACCGGACAGCACCACCGCGATTCCGAGAATCATCGGATCATGGATAAAGAAATGAAACAGAAACCAGATGATGAGAGGATACAGCGCAATTTTCAGAAAGGTATAGAAGTACATCATTTTATCGCGCACGACATCCTTAAAATGCACTGTACCCATCGTGGAACCGATCACGATCATGGCCAGCGGCGAGGTGATGCTTCCGACTGAATTGAAGAGCTGGAGCAGCGGGTCCGGAATCCGGATCTCGAACAGAAAAATGCCGACTGCAATCAGGGAAGACACAATGCCGGGGTTCAGCATGTTCTTCAGATTGAGCCGGCCCCCGGTCCCTTTTTGCAACAAATATACGCCATGCGAGAAGAGGCTGACATTGAAGACCATCATGAACAAGGAGACAAAGAAGACAGATTCTCCGCCATAAATGCCCGATATTATCGGAATCCCCATGAAGCCCAGGTTGCTGTAATTCAGCATCAGTTCATATGTAGTTTCCAGCTTGAGCCTTCGTACGATGCAAATGCTGATCAAGGGAGTAACAACGAACATCGCCGCCGCAGCGGCCAGAACCAGAAATACCTTGGACTTGTCTTCCATCTCATGTCCGGTTGCCGAAGCGATGATAAGAGCCGGAATCGTCACGTTAACGAGCAGCTTGGAAATTTTCTTGTTGCTCTCGGCATCCATAATGCCGGTTTTGTGTGCGATAAATCCAACCAAGATGAGACCGAACAGAATGATCATTTGGGTGACTATCATGAACCCCTCTGCCTTCTTTCCTCGTAAAAAAGCAGAAACCTGGCTGGCGCCGGTCCCTGCTTCTTAATCATTTAATCACATGAACCCTATAGCATTAAAGTATAAGTCCATGATTATGGATGGGCAAGAGAAATATTATAGCTTCCATCTGTTCCGGCCTACTTCTGCTTCTCCTTCCCGTTTGTGATGAAGACGACGGCTCCAACGATTAGAAATGTGGCGATCCAGACGTTGGTTGTCAACGCTTCGTTCCCGGCGAAGAATCCAAGGAATACTGCGACAATCGGATTAACAAAAGCATAGGTTGAAGCAATCGCCGGATCGGCGTTATTAAGCAGCCATATGTATGCCGTGTACCCCAGTAGCGAGCCAAACAGGACCAGGTAACCGAATGCAGCCCATGAACGGACGGAAATCTCTGAGATATGAAGTCCGGACCAGTCTTCCATTACAAAGGACAGGATCAGCAGAAGGGCGCCGCCAGCCACCATTTGGATAGCCGTTGACATTAACGGAAATACGGGAAGCTTGGCGCTCCTCGAGAACAGGGAGCCTGCCGCCCAGGAAATCGAAGCAAAGATCAGTACGATTAGGCCGAGGGGACTCAGCCTGGTCTGAGCAGACCCGCCGGAATGCAAGACAAGCACGGCAATCCCGGCCAGTCCAAGCAGAAGCCCCACATATACGAAGGGACTTTGACGTCTGTTGGACCCGCGAAGCTTGCCCAGAAGGATCATCCATAACGGTACGGTCGCCACCACCAGTGAAGCGATGGCTGATGGGACATGCTGCTCCGCCCAGGCGACTCCCCCATTGCCCATGAGCAGCAGCAATCCTCCGACTATTCCGGCATTGCGCCATTCTAACGCCACAGGTCTCGGGGCTCCTTGCGCTCTGGACAGGATGTACAGGATCAGCCCAGCCGTCATGAAACGGGCGCCCGCCATCAGGAACGGAGGCATGCTCTCGATGGCGATCTTCATGCCGAGATAGGTTCCTCCCCAGAACAGATAGACCATAAGAAGAGCCGCTGCAACCGATAAAAAAGATGCTGCGTTTTTGCCTTTTGCCAAATCCGTCTGAACGGTATTCATTGTTCCTTGCCTCTTTTCCTCATAGCCAATTTTGGCCGTTCTCAAATATTGTCGATAAAATAAAGGTCGTAGACGTCTCCTTCACCTCCGGGATTTGAACCATGCAGTCAAGCAGCCGGGTCAAATCATCAGGGGCGACCACCCTTACTTTGAGCAACAAGCACCACTCACCGGCCAGTCGATGGCTTTCGATGATGGTGGTTCCTTCGATTTGCAAACTGCTGATTTGCTGTGCGATTTCATTGAAATTTTTGCATTTGACCTTAACGAAAATCAGTACCTTGATCTTCTGCTCTAGCTTGCTCCAGTCGATAACAGCCCGATAGCCATGAATGACCCCCATCTTCTCAAGCTTGGCGACACGCTGATGAACCGCCGGCCTGGACATATGGAGCTGCTTGCTGATCTCCTCATGTGAAATTCGCCCGTCCTGCTCCAGCAGTTCGATTATCTTCAAATCCAGTTCATCCATGATGCTCCTCCTTTTGCCATTCATCCTAACATAATCTGACTATTCGTAAAGAGGATAAGCCTATCTCCGACTATATGTAATTTATTTGTTCTCTGAGAAAAATATCGTTCGTCCAGACCCCGATTTTGCTCTCATAACTTACGATTCGTAATCCTCATTTTCTTTCCTGCCGCCCAGCACAAAACAAGCCCCTGGCTGAGATGCCAAGGACTTGTACACTTCGATATGGAACGGGGTTCTTCTTCAGAATCACTCCCCGGTTTCGGCAAAGCGTCTGATGCGCTCCCCCACCTGATCGCGAACGCGGCGGAAGACTTCCCACTTCTCCTCTTCGCTGCCCTGCGCTTTGGCCGGATCGTCAAATCCCCAATGTACACGAGTGACACTCGGCGGTGTAACCGGGCATTTGTCGGCCGCGTCACCGCACAGCGTAACGACCATATCAGCATTGTTCAAAATCTCCGGGTCGATGATATCGGAGGTCTGCGTTGAAATATCGATTCCCACCTCGCTCATCGCCTTCACCGCCTTCGGATTCAGCCCATGCGCTTCGATCCCGGCGCTGTACACGTTCCAGCCGTCATTCAGATATTTCTTGGCCCATCCTTCCGCCATTTGGCTTCTGCAGGAATTGCCTGTGCATAAAAAATAAATGGATTTCTTCTCCATATCTTTCATAACTCCTTTAGCATTTAAAATAAGATCAGCCGCAAATACAATCCCAGCAAGGTGATGAACAGCGTTGGGACGGTAAGAAGAATCCCTGTCTTGAAATACGTCCCCCACTTTATTTTCACGCCCTTCGATGATAGGACATGAAGCCAGAGAAGCGTTGCCAGCGAGCCAATCGGCGTAATTTTCGGCCCCAGATCGGAGCCGATGACGTTCGCGTACGTCAGAGCTTCTCTCACCGCATTTCCGGTATGTGTGGCATGAATTGCAAGCGCGTTAATCATCACGGTCGGCATATTGTTCATCAGCGATGAAATCAAGGCTGCCAAGAAGCCCATGCCCATCGTCGCAGCGAACAGTCCTTGATCAGCAGCCTTCTGAATGATGCCGGCCAGCACATCGGTGAGCCCGGCATTCCGCAGACCATACACGACGACATACATGCCGATCGAGAAAAAGACGATGTTCCAAGGCGCGCCCTTGATAACCTCTTTTGTGTGCACAGCCGGACTTTTTCTCGCCATGAACAGAAAGAACAGTGCGGTCAGCCCCGTCACCGCAGATACAGGAATGTCCAGAAATTCGCTGACGAAATATCCGACAAGCAGAAGCAGCAGCACGAACCATGATAATTTGAACATGGCCGGGTCCTTGATCGCGTCAGCCGGAGCCCGCAGCATTGAGCTGTCAAAGCTTCCCGCTATCCTTCTGCGATAGAACAGATACAGCACCAGTATGCTGGCCGCCAGGGAGAACAGATTGGGCAGCAGCATGTGACCGGCGTACTCCAGAAACGTAATTCCGAAGAAGTCAGCCGAGACAATGTTGACCAGGTTGCTGACAACCAGCGGAAGCGACGTGGTATCCGCGATAAAGCCGCTCGCCATTACAAAAGCAACAACCTTGTACTCTTCAAAGCGCAGGGCCCGGACCATGGCCAGCACGATGGGAGTCAGGATCAGCGCAGCTCCATCATTGCCGAAGAACGCGGATACCAGCGCCCCCAGCAGCGTGACGTATATGAACATGCGAACGCCGTTGCCTCTTGCTGCGTATGCCATATGCAGAGCGGCCCATTCAAAAAATCCGATCCGGTCGAGGATGAGTGAAATCAGGATGATCGCCACAAAGGCAAAGGTAGCGTTCCAGACAATCCTGGTGACGTCCACCACATCGCCGAAGCTGACTACTCCCGAAACAAGAGCCAAGACAGCACCGCCGCTGGCCGACCAGCCGATGGACAGCTTTCGCGGTTGCCAGATCACAAATCCTAATGTAATCACAAAAATCAGTATTGCGAGAATTACCAACGAAAATCCTCCAGTCTATACCCAGTTGAGCGTTTTGCATCAATCGCAGCATGCATTCGGTGCTTTTGTGTTCAATTGCGTCAAAATAATGTCGGAGCCCGGTGTCAGCTCCAGGATGGCCGAGATATAAGGCTTGTCCTGAACATTCAGCGAGTAATGAACCCACTGCCCTCTTTTCTGCTCCTTCACGATCCCGCGGTCCTTCAGCTTTCGAAGATGCTGGCTAATTGCAGGCTGCGAGATGTCAAATACTTCAACGAACTCGCACACGCACCACTCCCGCTCTTTCAGAAGGGAGAGTATCTGGAGACGCGTCTTGTCCCCCAGCAGCTTTAAATCCTCCGCGATATCCGAGATTGATTCCATGAGATCCCCCTTTATATAAGCGAATGGTTATATACTAATATAGAGAGGATTCATTTGACAAGAACAAAGAATTCCAATTTTATGTTAGATAATTTAACTCAAAAATCTGAACTTTGCTGAAAAAGTCGTTAAATTATTATTATTTTAAATTTTTATGTCATGGTTATTGACATTTAATCCAGCTCTCTTTATATTGTCATTATACGATTTACATCAGCCGCTCGGTCTTCTTCACAAAGATGTGACCGGAAGCCCAGCGTGCATCCCACAATTGAATGAAATTAATCAGTCAGCCACAATGACGTGGCTGCAATGGCAATGGGGCCGATTAACAAGATCCGCATAAATGCATGCGGGTTCTGTCAGTCGGCCCCTTTTTGCCTGATGCCCGCTCATTATTGGCCCGGGGGTGAACGTCAAACCGTTTTCTTGCTTCAGTCGCAGCAGCTTAGAAATGCCGGAAAGATCATTCGTACAGAAAAAGGAATGGGAGGAATTTTTACATGGAGAAAGGTTTTCGAAAGGCTGGCCACTCGCCGAGTTTACTGTCCGCTTTCCTGTACTTTGACGTCAGCTTTATGATTTGGGTCATATGCGGCGCTCTTTCGCTCTACATTACGAAGGATTTCGGACTTTCGGATACCCAGAAAGCTACGATGGTCGCCATCCCCGTTCTTGGCGGTTCGCTGTTCCGGATTCCGATGGGCATTCTGGCGGACCGGATCGGCTGTAAAAAGGCCGGGCTGACCGGCATGGGACTTACTATCCTTCCTCTGCTCTGGGGATGGCTGGGCGGAAGCAGCCTGCTGCAGGTCCATATGATCGGATTTCTGCTTGGCATCGCAGGCGCTGCCTTTGCCGTATCCCTCTCTCTCGCCAGCCGCTGGTATCCTCCTGAATATCAGGGTCTTGCGATGGGCATCGCAGGCGCGGGCAACAGCGGAACAGCGCTGGCTACCTTCTTCGGACCCCAGATCGCACAGGTATACGGCTGGCATAGCGTCTTCGGATTTGCCATAATTCCGCTCGCAATCGTAATGATCGTATATGCAGTTCTGGTTAAAGACGCTCCAAACGCACCTGCTCCGAAGCCGCTTAAGAGCTACCTGAGTGTGTTCAAGCATGCCGATACGTGGTGGTTCTCCATATTTTACGCCATAACCTTCGGCGGGTTTGTCGGCTTCGCCAACTATGCGAACATCTTCTTCTATGATATTTACGGCGACAATGTACATTCCGGCGGTCTATCCAAAGTCGAAGTCGGCTATCTGGTTACCATTACAGTCATTGCAGGCAGCTTCTTCCGTCCGATCGGAGGCTGGATCGCAGACCGGATCGGCGGCATGCGCCTCCTGCTTGTCCTGTACAGCATCATTTCGGTCTGCGCGTTTCTGATCGCCTCCATGCCGGGCTCCTTCCTTGTGATGCTTCTCTACACCAGCATTATGATGGCCTGCCTCGGCATGGGCAACGGATCTGTCTTTCAGATTATCCCGCAGCGCTTCTCCCATGAAATCGGGGTTATTACCGGAATTGTCGGTGCGGCCGGCGGCCTGGGAGGATATTTGCTCCCTACCTATGTGCTCGGACCGCTGAAGCAGTCCACCGGCTCCCAGGTGACGGGCTTCCTGGTTGTCGGATCAATCGTCCTGATTACGACGCTTGTCTTCTACGCCGTGACCCGTTCCTGGAGAAGAACCTGGGCCAAGGCGGAGTCCGGAATCAACTTCTAAATCCATGATCGGCGGTGAATGATTATGACCACACGGCAAGTGAAAAGCGTATGTCCCTACTGCGGCGTCGGCTGCGGAATCGTACTTGAAGTCTCCGGAGACCGCGTGGTCAAGCTCACCGGCGACAAGAATCATCCGGCCAATTACGGCCGGCTCTGCACCAAAGGCGGAAGCGCCGCGGCAGCCCTTACAGAGTCGGGCCGTCTGGAGCACGCTTTTTATCGAACGGACCGGCATAACGAGCCTGCCTCAATCCTGATGCAGGACGCGATCCGGTTGACGGCAAGCCGTCTGCGGGGCATTCTGGACCAACACGGTCCGGATGCCCTGTCCTTCTATGTATCCGGCCAGATGTCGCTTGAAGCGCAATATCTGATTAACAAGCTTGCCAAGGGCTACATCCGCACCCGGCATATCGAATCCAATTCCAGACTGTGCATGGCGAGCGCAGGCACGGGTTATAAGCTCTCGCTGGGCGCTGACGGCCCGCCAGGGTCATATGAGGATATGGATGGGACCGACCTCTTCTTCGTGATCGGCTCCAATATGGCGGACTGCCATCCGATCCTGTTCCTCCGGATGATGGACCGCATCAAAGCCGGTGCCAGATTGATTGTCGTCGATCCCCGACGGACGGCCACAGCAGAGAAGGCCGATCTATATTTGCGGATCAATCCGGGTACTGATTTGGCTCTGCTTAACGGTCTTCTGCACCTGATCTTGAAGAATGGTTATGCCGACCATGAGTTCATTCAAGCCCATACAACGGGCTTCGACAGCCTTCCAGCGTTTCTGGAAGACTATCCTCCGGTCAAAGTCTCCGCAATTACCGGAATTCCTGAAGAAGAAATCGTCAAGGCCGCCGAATGGATCGGGAATTCCGGCAATTGGATGTCCCTGTGGACCATGGGGCTGAACCAAAGCACCCACGGCACCTGGCACACCAATGCCATCTGCAATCTGCATCTGGCGACCGGAGCCATTTGCACTCCGGGCAGCGGGCCCTTCTCCCTTACCGGCCAGCCGAACGCAATGGGCGGCCGCGAGATGGGCTACATGGGTCCCGGTCTGCCGGGACAGCGGTCACTGCTGTCGGAAGCCGACCGCAGGTTCACGGAAGACCTGTGGCGTCTTCCTCATGGAACTCTTCGTCAGGAATCCGGGACGGGCACCGTCTCCATGTTCGAAGCGATGGAAGCCGGCGAGATCAAGGCCTGCTGGATCATCTGCACCAATCCTGTGGCATCGGTTCCCAATAGAACCAAGGTCATCGCGGGCCTTGAGGCTGCCGAGCTGGTCGTGACCCAGGACGCTTTCTTCGATACGGAGACGAACAAGTACGCGGATATTATGCTCCCTGCCGCGCTTTGGGCGGAGGGCGAGGGTGTAATGGTCAATTCCGAGCGCAATCTGACCCTGATGCAGAAAGCGGTCGAACCGCCCGGAGAAGCGATGCCTGACTGGGAGATCATTGCGAGAGTCGCCTGCGAAATGGGCTTCGGAGACGCGTTCACTTACCAATCGGCAGCGGAAGTGTACGCGGAGCTTCAGGGAGCGTGGAATCCGCAGACAGGCTATGATATCCGGGGCGCGACCTACGAGCGCCTGCGGACAGCGCCCGTCCAGTGGCCCTGCCCGCCGGACTCGGAGAATCGCAATCCGATTCGCTATGTCAAGACGAATCGGAGCGGGTCGGCCGTGGATGAAGCGATAGCAGTACAGGAAGCAGGGATTATCTTCCCTGCTCCGGAAGGCAAAGCCGTCTTCTGGGCGCGGCCTTACATGCCGCCTTCCGAAATGCCGGACGTGGAGTACCCGTTCGTCCTGAATTCGGGCCGGCTTCAGCATCAATGGCATACGCTGACCAAGACCGGCAAAATTCCGAAGCTGAACAAGCTGAATCCGGGTCCTTTCATTGAGATTCATCCGGATGACGCGAAGCAGCTCGGATTGCGGGACACGGACCCTGTCGAGATCAGATCGCGGCGGGGCCGTGCCGTACTGCCGGCTGTTATTACCGATCGGGTGAGTCCGGGGAGCTGCTTCGCCCCTTTTCACTGGAACGATGTGTATGGCGAGGATCTAACCGTCAACGCGATAACCAGCGACGCAGTCGATCCCCTGTCCCTCCAGCCTGAGGTGAAGTTCGGCGCCGTTTCACTGGCCAAGTCAGCCATACCGGCAGCTGCACTGTCGGCTCCTTCTGGACCCCCGGCCATCACTATAATGCAGCCAATAGAACCTGAAGAAACTGTGAAGGTGGTGAATCCTGTTATGAATCAATCCGTATATTCCACTCTGCTTGACGCATTCGAGAATGCCCTGCAGCTTCCGGCGCTTTCCGCCTTCCAATTGAACCGGCAGGATGCCATCTATTTGACCGGCTTCATGGCAGGCCTCCGGGCAGATTCCCACTCCACATCAGCCGGAGTTCCCGTTCTGCCGCAGGACGCGCCGCTTGAACCGGAGAAGCGCTTGTGGGTGAATGGAATGCTTGCCGGATTGTTCTCACGGACTGGGAGCACTGCCACCGTGCAGCCTGTTCAAGACACAGGGTCTGCACCTGCCTCTTCAGGGATTCCGGTTACGATTCTATGGGCATCCCAGACAGGGAACGCCGAGAGCGCGGCTTCCGGCTGCGCTGAGAAGCTTCAAGCCGCAGGATTTGAAGTCAAACTGACCTGTATGAGCGACTATAAGCTGTCCGCGCTTCCGCAAGAACGGTACGTTCTCTTCATCGCGAGCACTTTCGGAGCGGGCGATCCGCCTGACAACGGCGTCCGCTTCTTTGAAGAGCTATCTACTGATCAGGCCCCTTCCCTGCATTCGCTGCAATATGCGATTCTGGCTCTAGGCGATACCAGCTATGACGAATTTTGCGGATTCGGCCGCAAGCTGGATGACCGTTTAAGCAAGCTGGGGGCCGGAAGGATGCTGGATACCCTGCTCTGCGATACGGATTATGAAGATCAGGCCGAGAGCTGGACGATGATGGCCGCGGCTGTAATGAGCGATGAGAACGAGGTGAAAGAGTACTTATCTCCGGTGGCCGCCACCTCCTTGTCGATCGACGATACGGTTCAGATTAAGGAAGATATAGGATACAACCGGAAGCATCCCGTGATGGCGCGGATTGTTCACAGCCGCCTGCTGAACCGGGATAGCTCTGCCAAAGAAACCCGGCATTACGCTTTCGATATCAGCGGTGCCGGAATTCAATATGAGGCTGGCGATGCTCTAGGTGTCTGGCCGGTCAATTGTCCTGAACTGGTCCTGGAGCTGCTCGATATTCTACACCTGAATCCCGATACACAGGTTGAGCTGCCGGATAAGGGCAATATGCCGCTCTTCCAGGCGCTGCAGCAGCATTACGAAATCGCCAGAATCACTCCTGAGATGCTCCGGCATGTACAAAGGGCAAGCGAAAGCGCCCAACTGAGCGAGCTGCTGAAGAGCGAGAACAGCACCAGGCTGAAACATTGGCTGTACGGGCGGCAATTGCCCGATATGCTGAAGGAATTCCCTTCTTCAATTAGCCCGGACTCACTGCTCAGATTGCTGAAGCCGCTCCAGCCCCGGCTGTACTCCATATCGTCCAGCCCGAAGGCCCATCCCGGCGAGGTTCACATTACAGTATCCACCGTTCGCTATAGTCATAACGGAAACCCGAGAAAAGGCGTCTGCTCGACCTTCCTCGCCGATATCGCGACAGCGGAGACGGAGATACCGGTCTTCATCCAGAGAAATACCCGTTTCCGGCCTCCCGTAAGTCCCGATACGCCGATGATAATGGTGGGACCCGGAACCGGCATCGCGCCGTTTCGCGGCTTCCTTCAGGAACGGCGGGAGCGCGGTGCGCGGGGACGAAACTGGCTCTTCTTCGGAGAGCAGCACGAGGACAAGGACTTCTATTTCAAGGATGAGCTGGCGGACTTGCAAAGAGAGGGCTTCCTGCACCGTCTCGTCACCGCCTTCTCGCGCGATCAGGCCGAGAAAATCTATGTCCAGCAGCGCATGCTGGAGCATGGCGAAGAGTTGTGGAGCTGGATTTCGGACGGCGCCCATTTCTATGTCTGCGGCGACGCTTCGCAAATGGCGCAGGAGGTGGATGCCGCGCTGCGGACCGTCATTTCCCGGCATGGCGGCATGAGCGAGGACGAGACCAGAGATTACCTGAAGACCATGACTCAGGAGAAAAGATATGTACGCGATGTTTATTGAAATAATGACATCAACGTTTTTAGGAATACATGCAAGGACTCCAGCAAAATGCAGGGGTCCTTCTTATTTTCCCGAATAAGGAGAAATACCCATCATCTGACCTTGATCGATCCGGAACACGGCTTCTGCGACGTCTAAATCCAACAAATGCTCCCCCAACTTGGAGGAGCATTACATCTTCGTGTGCGGGCAGCCGCATATGACAACTGTACTTTGCAACGAGCCAAGATGCGGAAGGATTAGCATTAACGCAACCCTCCCCCTTCTTGGTCTTCCACTGGCTCGGCAGGCTCGTAATGAACGTTCACCTCGTAGATGACCGGTACTTTCTTTAGCTCTTCCTCGACTTGTGTGGCGATTTCATGCGCCTTCTGAAATTCGGTGTCCGCATCCACTACGATAATGACATCGATGACCTCGTTATTTCCGTAGTTTCTCGCCTTGATATCCTTCACTTCCTGAACGCCGCTGACCTTCGCAATCATGTCCTTGTATGTAGCTATCAGGCTCTCGTCAAAGCCGTCGGACAAATGATGGGAGGCCTCCCGGAAAATATCCCAAGCCGTCTTGCAGATGATGCAACCGACCAGTACGGCGGTCAGAGGATCAAGCCAGGGCATGTTCAGCTGCGAGCCTGCGATCCCGATTACCGCTCCGATACTGACTACCGCGTCAGAGAGGTTATCTTTGGCCGCTGCCATGACCGCCTGGCTGTTAATCTGTCCGGCAAGCCGGCGGTTGTAACGGTATACCACATACATGACAGCGGCGCAGAACAAGCCCGTCCACATCGAGATGGGATCCGGCGGCTCGCCGCCGCTCTCAAAGATGGATACAACCGCTTGATACAGCACCTGCAGGCCGACCGCCATCATGATGAACGAAGCGATCAGCGAAGCAATGGTCTCCGATTTCCAATGTCCGTATTGATGGTCTTCATCCGCCGGCTTCTGGGCAAGCTTAAGCCCGATCAGCACCGCGACCGAAGCGACAATATCCGTTGCGTTGTTAAGACCATCCGCCTTCAGCGCTTCGGAGCCTGCTGCCACCCCGATTATTAGTTTTAATGAGGACAGAACGATATAAGCGACAATACTGATGATTGCGCCCCGTTCGCCCATTTTCAAATTATGGTACCTCTGTTGTTGATCCATGAACCCCGGGTTCCCCTTTCTACACCCTCTATGGTAACTAATACTAACAGCCGCCATTCATGTGGGTCTAGAGAAACGTTTTTTTACCGGGGTGAAAAAATAGGGCCTGACTAACTAAGTTGCACCGGACAAACTTACTTTCACCGGACTAAATGAGCGTCGTTCCTTGGATTGCACAGCCTGTACAAGCTTCCGACCTCATCTGAACGAACCCGCTACGCACATGTCCGCCTAAATAGCGCAAGGGACAATCTTAGATGCCGAAGCAACCCAAGCGGATATGGATACGGCACATACCATAATAACAAGAACATGTTCAGGAGGGGTATTCATGTTGCATGCCTTCACAAGCGCCGCCATCAACTACTTGCCCAAATGCAGGGTGCTCTGCGAGTCCGTTAAGCGGCATCATCCGGAGATCCGGTTTCACCTGGCGCTGACGGATCGGCTCCCGGAGTCGTTCAATCCCTCAGCCGAGCCTTTTGACAGCATCATTACGATCGGTCAGCTTGAAATCCCGGACACCGTCCGGTGGTTGTTCAAGCATAACCTCACGGAGCTTAGCACCGCTATCAAACCGTTTGTCATGAAGATTCTGTTCCGGCAGCCCGGCTGCGACGGCGTTCTGTATTTCGATCCGGACATCGTCGTATTCAGCAGGCTGGACGATCTGCTTCATGAATTCGCAAGCTCCAGCATTGCGCTGACACCGCATCTGTTGAAGCCGTCGCCGACCTATGAATCGGTCATTGAACACGAAATTTTCAGCACCCTGCGCAACGGTCTCTTCAACCTCGGTTTTGCGGCAGTCCGAAACGATGCGAACGGACGCGCCTTTGCCGACTGGTGGGCTGACCGCTTGTATCATTTCTGCCGGGCGGAGCCTGAGAACGGAATGTGGACGGATCAGAAATGGGCTGATCTGGCTCCGATCTATTTCGACGGGGTCCATATCCTCCGCTCTCCCCGCTTCAATGTAGCCTCCTGGAATATTCCAACAAGGCATCTGACCGGTACGGTGGAGAGCGGTTTTTATGTTGAAGGCCTGCCGCTGGGCTTCTACCATTTCACCGGGTGGGACAGCGGCGCTCACCTCGGCCAGGTGCTCAAGCATGCGGGATCAAGCCGGGACGCGGTCCTTGCTCTGCTCCAGTGGTATGAATCCCAGGTCCAAGTGAAGTCAGATTACTTAACCCAAATCAAATGGGCTTTCGGCTCTTTCGACAACGGAATGCCGATCACCGCACTGCACCGCAGGCTATACCGGGAACGCATCGATCTTCAGAACGCCTTTACCAATCCCTTTGAAACCGCAAGCGGGTTTAACTACCAAGCCTGGTTTGAGCGCCATGCGCCTCTAGAGCATCCCGATCTGTTCAATGGCGTCCCCGGCGTTTGGAAATTCGATGTCAAATAACAGCACGGTGTGCCCGCAGACATGATGTAATCAGCCTGCGGCGCACTTTTCCGCGACATCAGCCACTTTACCCTATAACCGCTTTAATTTCTCCAGCCGCTTCTTCATCATTGCCCCGACCTTCAACGGTGAGAACTCGGTTCGAATCGTATGCTGCCCTTTGGCAGCTATTTTGTTTCTCCACTCCGCATCGCTCACCAGCCTATTCATGAAGTAAGCGGCCTGCTCCACGTCGGGCTCCGCCCACCGCTGGCCTTTTGAATAGGGACCATAGCTTTCATCCAGCTCTACCAGTTGGTACGAGACCCCGCAAGAATTGCCGGCGTTCATGAAATCCGTATTCCCCGACCACAGGGTTCCGATCACCGGCTTACCCAGATACATGGCCTCTGCCAGTACGATGCCAAAGCCTTCCGAACGATGCAGTGAAACGAAACAATCTACCGAATGAATCAGTGCGTTGATTTCAGGCCGGGTCAGGCTGATCTCGATCAAATAAATATTGGGGATACCCGCCAGGCTGCGCTTCAGCTGCTCCAACTGCTCCGGCATCGAATTCGCATTATTCACTTTCAGCACAAGCCCCGCATTGCTGTCCGGCTCCGGGAAAGCCTTGCGGAAAGCCTCAATGGCAGCCTGGGGATTTTTGCGTTCCTGAAAGCTCCAGGTGTCGTACATCGACAGGAACAGGAACTTGCCCACCGGAAGTCCGAAATAGCTTCTGCCGCTCCACTGCGGAACTTCCACGTTCACCGCATGGGGCATCCGGATAACCGGGATCGGAGAGATTTCCTGAATGGCCTGCTGAACAAAGCGGGAAGGCGCCCAGACCTCATCCAGCATTTCAAAACAAGAGGACCACGTATCCGGAAATTCGGGAAGCTCCCAATGCCATAAGGCAATGTTCGTGTTGCCGGCAAAAAAATTCCACCCCAAGCGGTGATACACTCCGGTAACCGAATCAGCGTTGATATACATCAAATTCGTCGAATAGCGCGAGTCCGTGATTTCCATATGACTCCAGGAGCGATCTTCGGATTGGGCTCCGTTCAGAGGAATATGAATCATTCCGAATGGAATACCAGCAGCCTGGATCGCCCTCGCTGCCATCCGGCTGGCCTCTCCTACCCCATTCTCCGTTCGGGTATAACCGATCAGATTAATACCTCGCTCACGCCCCGAATCCAGCGAGATAAAAGGGAAGCGGCTATGCCTGTAGAACGGCTTCGAGGTTCCGCTTAGCTGAAAACGCTCATGAATGCGGCGTTCCTCTGGATGATGCAATTGTAGATGAACCTGCGCCCATTTTAACAGACGGACCTCATCTTTGCCCAAAGGATCGGGAAACGCCTGCTGTAAATCCGGCCGCTTTTGAACCATTTCATAAACCATTCTCGGAAGATGCACCTGCGGGTTAACCGGAGCCAGGGCCCATGCCAAGAGTGCTTGAGGATCAGACGGCGTCTCCTTGGTATTTCCGATATATTCGGGCAGCCATTCGAAATTCGGACTAAACTCCGCCGGAATCCGGAATTGCGCCCATTTCAGCAGGTGAACGGCGTCCTGGCCCAAGGGATCGTGAAACACACTCTGTAAATCCGGGCGTGTACGGTAAATTTCATAGACCAGATTGGGCAGCACAGTGCCGGGATGAACAGGCGCAAGCGCCCATTCCAGGCTGCCGAACGGGCATTTGAAGAAATCGGAAGCAATGCCGTATTCGGTTTGGGTGTTATTTGTGCCCCATTCCGTAAATGCTGCTTCATCTTGTCCCAGCGGGTCGGGATAAACCATCCGGACATCTTCCCGGAGCCAATAAATTTCATACAGAAGGTTAGGAACGGATGTCTTCATGCTTACCGGTGATTTCAGCCAACGCAGAAATTCTTCCGGAGAGTTCGAATCGAACGGATTGATAAAGCGGCTGCCATGGGGATCGATAGAGCCATAAATCAGCCGAAACACATCGGGAATCGGAAAACCATTCGAGAATCGGGACCATTTGTATAAATCCGGCTCAACATATGGGGTTGCCGGATTCCGGTACGTTAGTGTAGAAGCCACTTGGGATATTCGGCCGGGACTCAGGCTGATCTTGTTTAAAATATCTGAATCAACAAGCAGCTTGTGTATCTCTTCTACTTTCATGCTTGGTTCACTAGAGTCATTCAGCACCCTGTTCTCGATTCGGCTTCTCCATTTCGCGAGCGCCTTTCTTCCCTGGGCCTGACTGGTTATCCCAATCAGCGGAAAGAGGTCGTCCGCCGATCTTGAGGCGTAAACGGCGCTGTCCCGGTTCATGGAGTCCATCAATTCCGGAAGGGAACCCGAAATTCGCAGGCAGCCGTCTATATATAGAATATTGTCAAGCTGCCGGACCGAGAGCAGATAATCGATCAGCAGCGGCTGCAGTACAGCCGTTAACTGGCTCATGGAGAAACGAAAAGCCAAGGTTTGCGGCCGGGCAACGCCAATCTGCTGCATATTCAGAACGTGCAGACGTGCCTCTCCGCCATAATTGATCACCTCTTCCCCGTCCAGCAGCAATACCCATAATTCGGAATCCGGATAGACGCGCTTCAGAGAATCGGACAGTTCACGAGCCTCTGAAATCCGGCTGGCCATTATGATGGTGCATGCGTGGAATACCAACTTCAACTCCTCCCTTCATAGGCGATTTACTTTACCAAAGAATATATATATGCAGGCTTCGCCACATTTCCAACCTGAAGTCATTCTTTTTTAATAATTGCTGCGGCATCAGCCCTGTCCAAGCGATTTGAGCTTGCATTAACTGAATGAACAAGCAAATTTAAGCAGATGAATCAGATGAATGTGGAGGAGAGCGAGATGAATCCTGTACCGGTTATTTATGAAGACCGAGTGATCGGAGTAATAGGAATGGGATACGTCGGTGTTACGCTGGCGGTAGGCCTGGCTGATGCCGGCTTCCAAATTTACGGGGTCGAGAAGGCGGAAGCTGTACTTGAACAGCTGCGCCAGATGAAACCCGGCTTCTATGAACAAGACCTGGAGGAACATCTGATCCGGCATTTGAAATCCGGGCGAATCCAGGTAAGCCAAGAAATTCCGGCAGATCAAGGAATCCGGACCTACATCGTCACGGTAGGCACTCCCGTCGGTCCAGACAAAAAAATCCGGCTTGAGCCGATCATGGAGGTCGGACGTCAGTTGGCCGACGTACTTAAGGACGGCGATATGGTCATACTCCGTTCTACGGTTAAGGTAGGCGTAACGCGCCATACCGTTCTTCCGCTTCTGCAGGCGGGCGGCACTTCGGTCGATCTTGCCTTCTGTCCGGAGCGTACGGTTGAGGGCAAGGCGTTGTCGGAGCTGTCCACCCTGCCACAGATCGTATCCGGTCTGACAGAGTCCGCATGTCTCCGGGCAGCACGTTTATTCAGCTTTCTTACGCCGACAGTGATCAAAGTCGGATCGCTTGAAACAGCCGAGCTCGCCAAGCTGGTGAGCAATACGATCCGCGATGTGAATTTTGCCTTTGCGAACGAAATTGCTTTGATCTGCGAGCCGCTTAACATCAATATGTCCGAGATTATCCACGCTACTACGCTTCACTACCCGCGATGCAATCTTTCCGCTCCCGGCCCGGTCGGCGGACCTTGTCTGGAGAAAGACCCTTACATCCTCGCTGAAAGTCTGGAGCTGCATAATGTGGTTCCCAAGCTTACACTCACGGGGCGCAAAATCAACGAGGAGCTCCCGATCCGGTCGGCTGAGCGAATTGCGGAGATACTTCGGGCATACACGGACGGCAAAGGCATAGTCCAGCCCGAAATCGCGATCCTGGGAATGGCCTTCAAAGGAAGTCCGGAAACCGATGATCTCCGGGGAAGTATGGCGTTCCCGCTGATTGAAGCGATCAGGAAGCAATTCCCGGATGCAGCCCTTCGTATCTTTGACCCTGTCATAAGTCCGGGCAAATTGGCGAAGCTGTCCCTTGATGGCGTCCAGGTCGCCAATACGCTGGAAGATGCTTTTAAAGGTACGCATGTCGCTGTGATCCAGAATAATCATCCGGTGTTCCGGTCCATGCCGCTTCACCAGTTGGCCGGTACCATGGCGTCTCCGGCCATCGTATATGATTTCTGGAACCTGTTCCAGGGAAGAGACAATGATGTGCGCAAATTCAAATATATCGCACTGGGTGCCCGAATGGATGGTGAGGAACAATGAGCGTGTATCTCGTTACCGGCGCAGCCGGCTTTATCGGTTACCACCTGGCCGAGTATTTGAGCCGGGACTCGCGAAATATTGTAATATGTGCAGATAATCATGTCCGCGGGGAACAGGATTCTTTGTACCAAGAGCTTACAGCCAGAGCGAATGTAACAGCCTATGACGTCGATCTGACCCGGCCTGAAGAGGTTCGGAAATTGCCCGGGCAAGTAGATTATTTGTTTCATCTGGCGGCTCTCAACGGCACGCAGAACTTCTATCAGCGTCCGTATGAGGTTCTTCGCCATTGTACGCTTCCTGCTTTTCATCTGATTGATTATTACGGCCGCCCGGATTCCGGTCTGAAACGGTTCGTGTACGCCAGCACCTCTGAAACGTATGCGGGCACTGTCGATTCCTTTAACTGGCCGGTGCCTACAGCCGAGGATGTCCCGCTTGTCATTCCGGACCCCGGCAATCCCAGATGGTCTTACGCCGCATCCAAGCTTCACGGCGAGGTGCTCGTGCATCAGGCGGGCAGCTCCAAAGGCTTTCCGTTCACCATTATCCGCTATCACAATGTATACGGCCCGAGAATGGGCGACAAGCATGTAATGCCCGACTTCGCCCGCCGGCTAAATGAGAGCCGGTTCGAGCTATACGGATATACGGACACCCGTTCCTTCATGTATATCGATGATGCGGTAAAGGCAACTGTCCTCTGCGCTCATGAGTCCGAGACCGCAGGCGAGACGGTCAACGTCGGCGGCACGAAAGAACTCAGTATGCTGGAGCTTGCCGAAATGATGATGGACATTAGCGGCATTAAGGGACAGCTCGAACTTCATCCTTCTCCCCGCGGCAGCGTCTCCCGGAGGGCTCCCGTTATCGACAAACTGCTTCGCCTGACTTCTTACCGGGAAGAAGTGCCGCTGGAAGAAGGCATAAAGCGAACACTGGACTATTATTTGACTGATGAGCAGAACTAAGCGAATTTAAGGCAACCTGCAAGGATAACCTACTGGTTAACAGTCCTCAGTTTGCCCATAATCTGATCCCACGCCGGACGATTATCCAGGAACATATCCGGAACTTGCGGAATTTGCAGCATACAGATCCTGCCGGTCTGACATTTCAGATCGGTAGGCGTCTGTATGCCTGGCGCATGATTGATAACAAGCAGAGTGGCATTGCCACCTGTCTTTCGCTCCAGTATGGAGAACAATTCAACCGCTTCTTCATAAGTCGTGTCAGTGCGGATAAATAACATGTAAGGCAGCGTCCTCATATGTGTTAACATCCGTTCCGACCTGAGCTTCAGCTTGTGATTGACATTCTCCCACTCCCTCAGATCATCTGAGCTGTTCTTCCCCACTCCGAAATCATGCATGGATACCATCCGATATTTTCTGTCTACCACCATATAACATTGGGACTCAGGGTTAATCCCGGTTACTTCCAAATTCGGTTTGGCAAAAAAATCCTGAAAATCGGCTGTCAGCAGGTCCATTACTCCTCGAGCATCTGGCGCATACAACCAGTCCAGTGGACCCGCCTGCATCCGCAGTCCGGACCGTCGAAGCTCCGATGCAGCCAGACAGTTATGACCTAGGCTGAAAATAACACTGTAGCTTAAGCAAGCGATCTCCTCGAAATTCATAGACTCACCTCGTGCCCGGTATAGAACAATCTATGCGTGAACCGCATTCCAAGGCACAGCCTGGCGTCAGGATTCGGAAATTTTTCAGCATTTATGGGGATCAGCTGCGAACAGGCTCCGGAACAGGCGCAATAATCAATATTAAAAATAAGGTTTGATTTTCTGATCTTAATATCGTAATATTACGATATATCGATTGAATTGATTTTAAATTTTGCATCTTCGAGGTGAAACCTGTTCATGGATAACCAGTTTAAAGCCTATACCCAGAGCGCCGAGCTGCTCAAAGCAATCGCCCATCCGGTACGATTGTGCATTATTAAAGGACTCATCGACAAAGGCAGCTGCAACGTGACCTATATGCAGGAATGCCTGGAGCTGCCGCAATCGACTGTTTCCCAGCATTTGCAGAAGCTTCGCTCTCTGGGCATAGTCGAGACACAGCGCAACGGTCTGGAGAATTACTATTCAGTCAAAGACGAAAGAGTTATACGTCTGGTTCAACTACTGCTTAAGGAGGAATCACAGCATGATTAAAAAAGTATTGATTGTCGGCGGAGTGGCCGGTGGCGCATCCGCCGCTGCCCGTCTTCGCAGACTGGACGAGGAAGCACATATTGTCATGTTCGAACGGGACGCCTATATTTCATTCGCTAACTGCGGACTTCCCTATTATATCGGCGGCTCCATCCAGGACCGCTCGCGGCTTCTAGTGCAGACGCCTGAGGCAATGCATAGCCGGTTCAATATCGATGTCCGGATTCAGAGCGAGGTGATCTCCATTGACCCCACGAATCACACAGTGACGGTTAACAGCCGCGAACGCGGCATCTATGAAGAAAGCTATGATGCACTGATCCTGTCTCCCGGAGCCAAGCCGATCCGGCCGGCACTTCCGGGCATCGACAGCTCCCGCATCTACACGCTGCGCAACATACCCGACACCGACCGTATTAAATCCATTGTCGCTGAAGAAGGAACCCGTTCAGCCGTGGTCATCGGGGGAGGCTTCATCGGAGTCGAAATGGCGGAGAATCTGCGAGAGGCAGGGCTTGAGGTTACGCTGATTGAAGCGGGCAACCAATTGCTGGCTCCCTTTGACCCGGAAATGTCCTCTGTTCTGTCGCGGGAGCTTGAGGACCATGGCGTCCGTCTGATTTTCTCCGACCGGGTACAGGGCTTCAAGGAAGAAGGCTCCCAGGTCGAAGTATCACTGTCCAGCGGCAAGGCGCTCCGCAGTGAAATGGTTCTGCTTGCCATTGGCGTGACGCCGGATACCGCTTTTCTTAAGGACAGCGGACTGGAGCTCGGTCCGAGAGGACATATTGTCGTCGATAAGCATATGATGACCAATTGTGAGAATGTCTATGCCGTCGGCGATGCTGTTGAAGTGGTTGACTTCGTGAATGGACAGAAGACGGCTGTGCCGCTTGCAGGACCGGCCAACAAGCAGGGGCGGATTGCGGCGGACAACGTCGCCGGACTGCGCACCGAATATAAAGGCACTCAAGGGACTTCGATCCTGAAAGTATTCGATTTGACAGGTGCGGCTACGGGTAACAACGAGAAAACGTTAAATCGGTTAGGCATTCCCTATCAAACCGTATATGTTCATCCCGGCTCCCATGCTTCGTATTATCCCGGAGCTATGCCATTGTCGATGAAGCTGATCTTTGACGCCACAGGCAAGGTGCTCGGAGCGCAGGCTGTCGGCAATGACGGTGTGGACAAACGAATTGACGATATCGCCGCCGTCATCCGGTTCGGTGGAACGGTTCGGGATTTGGCGGAATTGGAGCTTGCATATGCTCCTCCTTACTCTTCGGCCAAGGACCCCGTTAACATGGCAGGCTATACGGCGGAGAATGTCGTTCTCGGACTGACCGAAGTCATCGTTCCTTCTGACCTGAAGGACCTTGACCCGGAATCCGTAATGCTGGTTGACGTCCGGACAGCAATGGAGCATGCGAACGGTCATATCGAAGGCTCCGTCAACATTCCGGTAGACGAACTGCGGAACCGGCTGAACGAACTGGACCACAGCAAGGAAATCTGGGTATACTGCCAGGTTGGGCTGAGAGGCTATACCGCTTCCCGTATCCTGAAGCAGAAAGGCTACCGCGTCAAAAATCTCACCGGTGGCTATAAAACGTACCAAATGACCCAGTTCACCCCGAAGCCGACTCCTCCAACCAATCCGACAGGCGGGAAAACTGTAACGGCAGAGAAGGAAGTCAAACCGGATACAGGCAGCAATGTCATTAAGGCGGATTTCGGCTCTAAGCCGGCTACCGCCGTCAGTGAACTAAAGGCCGATGCCGAGCTTGACGCTTGCGGTCTCTGCTGCCCCGGTCCGCTTATTCAGGTGAAGCAGAATATCGACAAGCTGGAGGCAGGCCAGATTCTGAAGGCGACCGCCACCGATCCCGGCTTCTATGAGGACATACAGGCATGGGCCCGCATGTCGCGCAATCCGCTTGAACGGCTGACCAAGCTGCCAGGCGGCACGATCGAAGCTTATCTGCGAAAGGACGGCACGATGCCGCAGAATGAGTCTGTTCAGCAGCAGGACACGGCGCGCAATGCCAGTACGATGGTCGTCTTCAGCGGAGATCTGGACAAAGCCATCGCTTCATTTATTATCGCGAACGGCGCCGCCTCCAGCGGCAAGAAGGTCACCATGTTCTTTACGTTCTGGGGTCTCAACATCATTCGCAAATCCAGCAAGGTCCCGGTCCGGAAGGACATCATCGGTCGAATGTTCGGCGCCATGATGCCGCGCGGAAGCCGGAAGCTGAAGCTGTCGCAGATGAACATGCTCGGAGCTGGTCCCCGAATGATCCGCTCCCTGATGAAGAGCAAGAATGTCTCGTCACTGGAAGAGCTAATCCAGAGCGCACTCGACCAGGGCGTTGAAATCGTCGCCTGCCAAATGTCGATGGATCTAATGGGAATTAAGCGTGAAGAGCTGATCGACGATATCGGCATCGGCGGAGTCGGCTACTACCTGGGCCAGGCGGACCAGGCTGGACATAATCTGTTCATATAATAATCAGGAACAACAAATAAGCCGGCCGGTCAGGATTGTCTCCTCGACCGGCCGGCTTGCCTATTTATGCCCTATCTATTATGCACACGCAACAATATTTAAGTCAGTATTATTTAGCCAGAAAACCATCTGTAAAGACCTTCAGCAAATAGTCGAGCGTAATCGGATCGCTGTAGGTGGATTTCTCCGTCTCAATTTCAATCACATGCCCGTTCTTGACGGCCGGAATGTTCTTCCACGTATCCGTCGAGAAGAAGGCATTCTCACTGTTCGTTGCCGGTTTGCTAAGCACGATGTAATCGCCGGCATACTGCGGGACCGTCTCATTAGACAGCGTGTAGTAGCCCGGACCGAGCGCGTCCTTCTCGACCGCTGCCGGCATTTTCAGACCCATTGCCTGGTACAGTACTTCCGTCCCACGCGCCCAGTTATTCCCGAATACATAGAAGCTCTTGGCATCATATTCAAAGACGGATACCGTCGCATTCTCTCCGATCTTCGCCTTGATCTCTCTGCCAGCCGCCTCGGCGCGCTGCTTAAAGTCATCGACCCAGGCCTGCGCTTCCGCCTGCTTGTTCAGCAGCTTGCCGATTTCAATCTGCTGGTTCAAATAATCCAGCTTGCCCCAAGTGTACACTACTGTCGGCGCAATTTGAGCAAGCTTGTCCAGATTCTTCATATAGTCGCCGGCGATGATAAGATCGGGCTTCAGCTCGATAATATCTTCGAGACTGTCCTCCGATACGACCTTGACTCCGCTGAGCTTATCCGTGAAGAGCGGATTCTTGCCGGTCCACTCATCAACTCCGACCAAAGTGCCGCCAAGCGAAATCACATTGGGCGCATTAGTCAGGGCGACGATCCGCTGCGGGTTCGCAGGAATTCCGATCGGTCCAGTCTGGGACTCGTATGTAACCGTTCCGCTTTCAGCCGGGGCGGATGCTGCCGGTGCACTGCTTGCAGCCGCGGATGCTTCGGCGGCCTGGCTCGGAGCCGGTGTTCCGGCTGCGGCGTTATTGTTCGCCGCCTGGTTTCCGCAGGCTGTTAGTACTACCATCAACAGCAGAAGCGCAGGTGTCAGCCATTTTCTCATGATGATTATCCCCTTTCTAAATCCACTAATAATGCGATAATGATTCTCACTCTCACTGAAATATAACTATAGGTGTTACCCCCCTGCTTGTCAATATGAATTCAAGCGATGTTGTTTCGAAGGACTTGCTGCTGCCTGCCCAATAGTGAAGCCGGCCAGCCAAGGATCATATCTTGGCCGGCCGGCTATTTTTTTATAGCATATAAGAATCTTCTGAGCCAATTACTCACAGCCAAATGATCGATATCTGTGCCATATCATGGATTATCGGAGGTTCGGAAGCTCTACCCTGAAGATGCTGCCTTCCCCGGAAGTGCTGGTCACCTCAATCGTTCCGCCGTGGGCTTCAACAATCCATTTGGCGATTGAAAGTCCTAGCCCATGACCGCCCAGCTCCCGGGCTCTCGATTTCTCCTCGCGGTAGAACCGTTCGAAGATCCGTTCCCGGTCTTCCGGCTTGATGCCGATCCCGGTATCACGCACTTCAATAACAAGCTTCTGCCCCTTGACCTCCATCTGGAAGACCGAGAGCTCAATTAGCCCTCCATCAGGTGTATACTTGATGGCATTGTCCAGCAGGATGACGAGCAGTTGGGACAACCGCTCTGAATCGCCGCAGTATGGAAGCGGCCCTGTTCGTTCATAACGGAGCGTAATCTCCTTGGAAACTGCCATTGGTCTTAAGGAATCCGCAATCCGCTCGGCGACCGCCCCAAGATCAAAGTCCGTAATCCGGAGCGTCGCCGCACCCGAATCCGACCTCGCCAGCGTCAGTAGACTGTCCGACAGCCGGATCATGCGCTTGGCTTCATCTCTCATATTGTGCAGCACCTTTCGGGCAAATGGCTCCCCTTCGCCCACCCCTTCCATTTCGAGCGCATCGACTGAGGACAACAGCACGCTAAGTGGGGTCCGCAGCTCATGGGACGCATCCGCGACAAATTCCCGCTGTCTGGCGAAAGATCGCTTAACCGGAATCATGGCCTTGGAAGACATCTGATGGCTCAAAAATACAGCAAGTCCCGCAAAAAGCACCGCGACTGCTGCGAGCACAGCCAGCAACCACTGGAACAATCGATGCTGGGCCGTTATATCCTTGGCTCCATACATTACACCAAGCATTTGCCCTTCCTCAACAATTGCCCGTCCGGCGACAAGCAGCTTGCTTTTACCGCCTACTAGAGCGGATTCTGCGGTTGACTCACCGCCGTTGTCTTGATCCGCCGCTGCAGTTGTTTCATTGTTATCCACCCAAATAGTCCAGTACTCGGTCGCCTCACCTACAGATGTGTAAGAATCAGAGTAAACATCCTTCATGGCGTTTTCGATCTCACTAACCAGGTTCAAGGTATCAGCATTCAATGCTAGCAGATTGCCCGATGTGTCTGCGACAAATCCTGCGATCTCATTGCCGCCGCTGCGTACTCCCCCACCCGGATTGCCACCGCCTCCGATGAAGCCTTTCTTACCCTGACCATGCTCCCGGCTTTCATGCAATGAGTACACCTGCTGCTCAAGCCAGCTGTTCAACTGCTGCTTCTGCTGATTCATGAGGAGGTAATGAAGCAGCAAATATACCGTAACGATGAATAACAGCAGAAACCCGATCAGAACGGCGCTATAACGAATCGTCAGCTTGCGCTGCGTCAACCGGATGACATCGTTATCTGGCGGTTTGCCGGCCGATAATCTCCATTTTGGAAGCCGATTAGTGAACCTTCTCTTTATCAATTTTATATCCAACCCCCCGAACGCTCTGAATCCAGTCCTCATCCGTAATTTCGCCAAGCTTCTTGCGCAGCAGCTTCACTGTGGCATCTATCGTCTTGGGCCCGACATCGCTCTCCAGCCCCCAAATTCGGTCCAGAATGACCTCTCGCGTCAAGACGATCCCTGGGTTCTGGACCAGTAAATCAAGCAGCTGGAATTCCCGCGGTGTTAGCTGGACGGACTCGGTGCCGCGCTTCACCGTCTGAGCGGTCCGGTTGAGCGCCAGTTCGCCCAGCTTCATCACCTGCTCCAGAATCGGCGCAAAATTGCGGCGGGTAAGCGCCCGTATACGTGCAAGCAATTCGTCAATTTCGAACGGCTTCACGAGATAATCGTCGGCTCCGGCATCGAGCCCCTCGATTTTGTCCTGAAGACTGTCCTTCGCAGTGAGCATCAGAACCGCCCCGCTGTATCCATCCCGCCGCAGCTTCCTGCATACTCCCAAGCCGTCACCCTCCGGCATCATCCAATCCAGAATAAGCACATCGTACTGGGCTTCAGCCGCATAGTGGTAGGCATCCTCTCCGGTCGTCACCCAATCAATGGCGCATTCGGCTTTCTTCTTCAGCATATGGGCAATCAGTTCACCCAGCCGCCGGTCATCTTCTGCCAGCAGTATCTTCATGAACAGCGTCTCCTTCTTCAATAAGAAATCCTGAACTCAGGATAACATGCCATGATGAAATTCACATGAAAAAGAAGCTCATGAGAGGTTTCACCATTTTTTCACCAATTGCGTCTAAAATTCAGCTATCACTAAAGACGAGGGTGAGGACACTATGAAAAAACAACAATGGGTGAAATGGCTGACCGGCGTATCGGGAGTTCTTCTGTTCACAGGCTTCGTCGGATATATCGGCAATCAGAACCAGGCGGATGCAGGCAGCGCTGCCGCCTCTAACCAAACTCAGCAGGACAGCAGCATCTTCGAGAGCAGCCAGAATCAGCCACGCTGGGATTTCGACTCGGACTCCGGAACAGACAGCGGTTCGAGCACAGATCAAGGCTTCGGCCCAGGCCGGGGCCGATCGTATTCCTCCGGCGATTCCGGATCTTCCTCCGGCTCGGGCTTCTCGGATAATTCGTCCTCGGATAGCCAGGACAGCGGCCGAATGCGTACACGCGCTTCTTGATCCGGAAGGGGGACTGCGGAATGAAACATTTTAAAGCGATGAACACTGACTTTTACCTGTATGGACTGCCGGCAGAGTCTGAGACTCAAGCGGAGAAGTATTTCCGTTCCGTCGAGTCCCAGCTCAGCCGGTTCCGGCCTGCCAGTGAGCTGTCCCGTCTCAATCAGGCTTCAGGCAGAGCCTTTGCCGCCTCCCCGCTGCTCTTTCAGGCCGTCTCGGAGGCGGCTAGGTATTACCGCGAAACGGACGGTGTTTTTAATCCGTTCATGGGCAGAGCGCTGGAAAATGCCGGATACCGGGAGAGCTTCGAGCTCTTGGATAAGCAAGCGCCCGACACTTCAGCTTCGGCCTTCTCGGCAACCCATATTCAAGCACCGGAGACGCGTACTCCTCTTCCTCTGGATACCTATCTGGAGTTGGATTTAGAGCTGCGAAATATTACGCTTCAGCCGGGCATCTCGCTTGATCTGGGCGGTTTCGCCAAGGGGTGGAGCGCCGAACAAATGGCGGAGAAACTAGCCAATCGAGGTATACGTCAGGGAGCCATCGATGCCGGTGGCGACATTATCATCTGGGGAGAAGCTCAGCGGCTTATCGACATAGCCCACCCCTATCAGCCTGTAGAAAATATCGCAACTCTCTCGATCAGTACAGGAGCGGGGATCGCAACAAGCAGCCGGGTCAAACGGAGATGGAAAGGTCCTGGCGGTGAGGAAATGCATCATATTTTGGACCCCCGCACGCTCAAGCCCTGCACCTCTGATTTGATTCAGGTGACGGCGATTTGCCCTTCACTCGGGCAGGCGGAGGTTCTGGCGAAGACCTTTTTGATTCTAGGCGGAACGCGAGGAGTATCCTGGGTGAAGGAGCAGCATCCGGACTGCGCGGTAATCGCCGTACGGGAAGACTGCTCGATTGTGCTGGGTGGCATGGCGGAATTTTACCTGGCAGATATGAAAGGAGAGGAACGATATGTACAGTTGGTTCAGTAGTATTGCGGATACATTAAGCGTGTGGACGACCGTACGGGCTGCCGGGTTAACCTCTTATATGTTGCTCTTCGCGGCGATATTCGCCGGATTGCTTCAGGGAGAACCGTGGGCGAAAGGCGCTCGCAGAGCTCAGCTCAATCTGATTCATCAATGGACCGGATGGTTCGGCATGCTCTTCGGTCTGGTGCATGGGCTGGTTCTTGTGTTTGACCAATATGTCGGCTATTCGTTCTTTGAAATCGTCATTCCATTCGCATCCCGACATGAGCCGTTCTGGACAGGTCTTGGAACCCTTGCCTTCTATCTCATGCTCGCTTTGATTCTCAGCTCCGATATGATGAAGTCGATTGGTAAAAAAACTTGGCGCATCATTCACTTCATGGCACTCCCAACCTTCATTATGGCGTTGTTACATGCTGCAATGATAGGAACCGACAGCAGTACACCTGCCATGAAGCTGATGTATACGACAACCGGAGCGCTAGTCATTGGGATGGTTATTCGCCGGATTTATCTTGCCACACGGAAACGTGAAGGCCGTCGTGCGGCGCAGCCGGAGGTGGTATATCCAATATCCCGGCCTGACAAGAGGTACAGCTCTTTCCGATAAGAGTATTCGCCTAACCCTGAAATTCCAGTCAACAGCGACAGCCATGGACGGAATAATAAGTCCTAGTCTGTCGCTGTTTCATTGAATTAGAATGTCCCTTTAGTACAACGTGTTTATTTTGAAATAAAAACTATTTATTCATCATTTAGTCCATTCTTTGCGTTCTCAACAATCAGATTATAAATAAGGCTTACTGCATCATTACGCTCGAAAGAACTCATATTTCGAATATACCGTTCTTTTTCTTCTGCTAATTCATATATACTAGCAATTAAGCTATCAGGATTCAGTTGTTCTTCGTGTAGAACTTTACAGTAACCCTTGCTTTCAAAAGAAGCAGCATTTAAAAGTTGATCTCCTCTACTCTGTTCCTTAGTAAGAGGGATCAAAATCATTGGTTTCTTTAAAGATAAAAACTCAAAAATTGAATTCGAACCCGCTCGTGAAATCACAAAATCACACATGGTTAATATGTCTGGTAATTCTTCGTTTATATACTCATATTCACGGTAATCAGAATTAGCAATAGAAGAATCCAGATGTCCTTTTCCACAAAGATGAATGACTCGAAACTTCTTTGTTAGTTGTGTTAAGGATTCTCGAATCACATGATTGATCTTCCGTGATCCCAAACTCCCCCCCATAATAACTATTATAGGTTTCTTAATATTTGAAAACCCAACGAATGCCCGTCCACGTTCAGCATCGCCCTTTGTCAATTCATCTCTAAGAACAGGTCCCACGCAATAACATTTGTGGTTGTTAAAGTAAGATGATGTTTCCGAAAAAGTAGTGCAAATCAGACTAGCAAACGGACTTGCGAGCTTGTTGGCTAAGCCTGGAGTTAAATCAGATTCATGTATGATAACGGGAATTTTGTTCAACCAAGCTCCAATTACAACTGGTACAGAAACAAAGCCACCTTTAGAAAACACAATATTAGGCTTCTGCTTCTTAATAAGCTGATATGCTTGCATAATCCCTTTCACCACTTTAAACGGATCCTTTACGTTCTGCCAATCTAGATACCGTCGTAGCTTCCCTGTTGATATTGAATGGTATTTAACATTAAAGTTAGATGTGATTAGCTGCTTTTCAATACCATCCACTGAACCAATATATTCGGTTAACCAGCCTGCACGGATGAATTCAGGTATCATTGCAATGTTGACGGTTACATGTCCTGCAGATCCACCGCCAGTAAAGATTATTTTTTTTATTTTTACCACCTACCGATGATGTTTAATTCATTATACTCGATGTACCCTTAAAATATCTCAAGCAATGTACAACGCTTTTCTGCCCGTTTTTGAGCGAAGAGCGGTTACGTGGCAACCCTTATCCATTTAACTATCGTTCTCGATAATGGCGTACCGTCAGTCAAATAACTTATTCTCCTTCGACAACAGACCGTATGGTGCCGCTCTTTTATCAACCTACAACTTAATTCACAGTGTTCTTCAATGTATAAGACCTTGGGTAAAATCCATATTTCTCATAAAACTTCAATGCTTGTTCATTTCCAAATAAAACGGATATGCCAATGTCGAGAATTTCATTTTCCTGAAACCAATCCAGCGTTCGTCTCATTAAGGTATCTCCAATGCCTGTACCCCGATAACGATCCAGAATAAAAATCGAATCGATCTCTCCCTGCTTCCCCTCGTTGATCGAGCTAATACAATATCCGATCAGTATCTTCGCCGCTGCAGTTGCATCATGAGCTAAAATAATCTTTATTTGTCCTTGTCTCGATTTATCGAGCAGGTCGCGTGATCGCCCATCAAATGTATTGCTGCTTAGCTGCTCCGAAAAATGTCTCGACAATGAAGCATGATGATCTCTAAGCCGCTCCCATAATGGCTGGATTAATGCAAGTGAGGTTAGATCCGTCTCTACATACTCAATTTTCAATAGACTCACCTTCGTTTACGATTCAGTAAATTACATACTTTTTCAGAAAACAGGACATTGCGCCTGCAAGTATTGCAAATAAGGAGTATACCGTCACCAGTGTTTTTAATAAGGTAGCGACATTTGTTAAGACAGCAAGTACTTCCATTTGTCTTGGATATGAAACTAACATTGCTAATACCCCTATGTTCTCCACATATTCAAACACAATGATCAATAACGGCAGGAGACATATCGTCTGCGTAAACGTATTTAGGGGGAACATTTGCCGAAGAATCAGGGTAACAGACAAGCTGAAAAACAAACTGTAAATAAGCGGAAAGATGAAGTCAACGACTTCCAGTACAATATGGATTTTTCTCCCTTGGGGTCCGTAGGCTTCGATCATTGTGTAGACTTTGTCTGCGGAATAATTAAAGGTTGAATCTATGACTCCAATTCCGCCGGATAACTGTTTGAGTTGGGGGACACCCAGGATAAAATTCAGCAAGATGTAGAGAGAAATAATTGCAACACACAATATTACAACCAGCCTGGGCGTTGCCAATTTAGAAATCATTGTGTACACATCATTGATCACCAAGAATCCCCCTTATTCAGATTCCTATAAGCATATTCTATCAATGTTAACTAATGTATCTTCATTAAATTCCATCTTGTAAATATCCGGTTTGGACGTGTTCATTAAGAACTCATATCCATATTGATTATCGAAGTGGTTCATCATTAGGGTCATAACGAGACCGTGGGTTCCGATTGCTACTCTTTGCCCTTTGTATATGGTTAAAATTTCCTTCAATGCTGCCACCGCTCGTTGCTGACACTCTGTCATCGACTCACCCATTGGAGGTACATAGTCAGGGGTTTCAAACATTTTTCTCACCATTGCGTATACTTCCTGATCTCCTACGACTTTGTCTTCGGTTGAGAACATGAACTCTTTCAAATCCTCGATTACAGATACTTCTTGCCCGCAAAAGTGGGCTAATCCCTCAATCGTCATAACAGCTCGCTTATAGGGACTTGATACGAAGCTGGTGATTCCCTCGTCCTTCAAAAGTTCTATTATTTTCTCCGAATCAAGTCTACCTTTCTCACTTAAACCACGGGTTCTTTCATTTCCTTCGGTTTTTGGCGATTCTCCATGTCTGATCATATATATGCAGGTATTCATTGCTTCCTCCTGGTTGCTGTCTGTTCATCTTTCATATTTGTCCGGCAATAATTGTTGTATATTCTTATTAAAATAATGGTTGGTCCCCTTCAAAATAACTTGTATGTCTGCTCCATAATCGCTAATCAATTCCCTGCAGATGCCGCAAGGCGATACAACTTCAATGGTTTGATCCTCTTCTGTCGGATCGGGATGCCTTACGGCTACTATCGTAGCAAAATCATCCTCGCCTTCAGATATAGCTTTGCCCAAGGCGATCGCTTCAGCACACACAGATACTCGGCCGATGTAAGCCTCTAGATGCACCGCTGTGTATATTTTTCCTGTTTTTGTCCTAACCGCCGCTCCAATGTGATGTTTGCCATCTTTGTATAAACTTCTTATCGTGTTCTGCGCTGCCTCTATAAGTTCCAGATCAACTTTCTCGATATTCAACTTCGACCCCGCTCCTTAATCATTTGTACTTACCTGAAAGAGTCACCTCAATATGTAAAAAGAAATAGACCGCCCTGGCCAGGATCACGGTCTATTTCCGCCCCATCATTAGATGGAAAAAAGCACCAAGTATAACTAAACTCAGTATAGCTTATATTATTATGCTTTTATAGTGGCCCCAGGTAGGATTTCTTTGCCTCCAATGCCTTCCTTGATCCATTCCGATACCCGTCTGGACATGGCCTCATTTCCATTCAGGTCAACTTCATAGAAAGCGGGATCAGCCTTCGGAAGCTGAAGATTCAGCTGATGCTTGGCATCGATCCACAGTACGCCTTCAGTCATTTTGCAATCGATCACATGGCCCATAAATTTCCGGTCATCGCTGATGAAATGCGCGTGCAGTCCTCCCGCTCCACCGTTGATCCCTGATAAAAATGACGGGAGCCAGAAGGCAATGATGGTGCCGCTGATATTATCCACTTCAACATTGATGGATTGGTCTGTCATTTCGGGAACGACACGCGGATACGGCTTCTGAAACGATAAGGGGATAGACGTTTGAATGGATTCGAACTTGCCTTTGCATTTGACGGCGTACATGATATTGGGAGTCGGCAATGCCGAATCAATATAGGCTCTCAGATCGTTCAGGTCCATCGTCTGCTGAAGCCTGACCGGATTGGTCTCCTCGAAGAAGGCCAGCAGAAATAACCCGATCTTCTGATCGTCTTTGACTACTTTATTGACATAGGTCTGATTATCCAGCAGCAGAACCGATTCCTGCATCCCCTTCGTGCAGCCCAGCCCGAAATCTCCCCACTCACTCAGATCGCGAATTGTAACCTCTGTCTCCATCACGCCCGCAACAAGCGCTGCCGTTGTATTGACTTGCGTATACACATCCGTATTGCGGTACTCTACATTTTGACCGTTCTTCATCTAAACCCCTCCTCCATCGGATTCTTCGCCTTACACACTGGCATTTATTGCAGTGAAATGTCCACGACCTGTTGAAGGATGTTCATCGTATCGGATAAATCGGCTTGGTAGTACTCCTCATCGCTGGGAAGAACGAGCCGCAAAGTATGCTTGTAATCCAGATAGGCAGTTCCGTCAATCAGTGTAAAATCAATCATATGACCTCCGTACTTGCCGTCCTCTGTAATGAAGTGAAAATGGTAGCTTAGCCCGGAAATCTCGCCAAGATGTTCCGGCATAAGGTAGCCAACCAACGTTCCGCGCTCGTTATGATACGTTCGGACATGCTTGGATAAAGCGGTGTTGATCCCTTTGGGATACGGCTTCGGCTGGGCAGGATAACATTTGGTCCGTAAAACTTCGAAGAGACCTTCGATCTTGATCGCATACATGATGTTGGCTGAGGGAAGCGCCTGCTCGATCGCAGACTTCGTCTCCTCATAGGTGGCTGCTGTGTGCAAAGGAACAATCTGATCCGTTTTGAAAAAGGAAAGTAGCATTTTGGGCGTTAGGTCCTCTCGGTCAATGGAACGAGTCTGCCCATATTCATCAAAATGATGGATGATACCGTCCAGAATGGCGATTTCGCCATGGAGTCCCGTAATGCTGCCAATGCCGAAGTCCCCCCATTTGCTCAAATCCTTCAAAGGCACAAATCCATCCAATACTCCCGCGAACACGGCGCCATAGGTTGACACTTGATAAACGGTATCCATATCCCCCAGCACCAGACTCAATTCCCGGTTCGCGGCTTTCGGTTCATACATGCAGTTTCTCCTCCTTTTCTTTGCCGGCCGGCAGCTTATCAACATAATGGCAGACACCAAACAGCAGGATCGAGATGAGCATCAGTCCGCTGTATGTGAACGACATCGGAAGCTGGGAATCGACCTTTAAATGGCTGGCGAATGTTGTGACGAGCGATACGATGACACCCGACAGAGAGCCGAACAAGGAACTTGCCGTACCCGCCAGATGGGCAAACAGTTCCATTGATCGCGCTAACGTATTGGGGACGATAAAACCGCAGACAAAGACGATCAGCAGAACCGGAATCACCGTTCCGGGAAGACTCACGCCTGCCGCAAACTCAATCAAAATCATGATCAGGCTGAAAATCAACGCACTGGATAATCCGAAGATCAATAAGGTCATGATGGGATAACGGCCCACGCTGAACCGATTGCCAATCGACCCCAAGAAATAAGAAGCTCCCAGTACCAGCGCAATATAACCGTAAATCACGGAAGAATAGCCAAGAACATTCTGGATGAGAAAAGGCCCCATCGTGTTGAACAGCACCACTGAAGCGTAACCGAATCCGCCGATGATCGTCATACCCATGAATACGGGATCTTTAATAATCTTTCCGATGTTCGAGAGCGTGATTTTCAGGTTCAGCTTAACCAGATTTTGATTGGTTTCAGGCAACCGCGCCAGGGCTAAACCAAAAATAATCAGGCCGTACAATCCAAAGAAATAGAAGTCGGCTTTCCAGCTTAAATATTCTTCAAAATAACCGCCGATAAATGGACCGATGATCGGGCCTAGCGACCAGCTTAATCCGAAGTAATTCGTTGCTTTGGCCAACTCTTTTCCTTTATAACAATCCACGACCATTGCCCGGCCCACAACCGCCATCCCGCCAACGCTTAAGCCCTGGATGAGCCGGCATAGATTGAGCACTTGAACAGTCGGCGAGCTAATACAGATCAAACTGATGATTCCATAGCTCAATGAGCTGCCCAGCAGTATTTTTCTACGCCCATAACGATCCGAGAGAATTCCGAGCATCATCTGCCCCACACCATATCCCAGCATATACAGGCTAATGCTCCGCTGAACGGTTCCGGTATCGCTATGATAATAAGACACGAGCGAGGGCAGAGAAGGCACATATAAATCGACCCCGAGTCCCATTAGAAAAGGAACCAAAAAAACCAATAACGAAATAATCCGCATCTCTGAAGCTGAATGCTTCACTTCATCACCTCATCTGGCAGTTAGTATGCTGTCGTTCTCTCAAATAACTGTCTCCCGTATTCAAAAGCTCTAAGATTCAATTGAAGATATGAGGGAGATATATTGTTCTTCAGCAATTCGATCAAGCTCTGGATGTCCAGCTCCATCTGTTCCGCGAGCACAGCCAAGGCGATCATATTGCGCACACGATTGAACTCCGGATCGGCCCGGTCGACTTCCGCATCGTCAATAAACCGGACCGGGAAACCTAATCGCTGAATGATTTCCCGTTTGCTGCCCTGAATATCAGCCTGAAGCCTCGTATTTACCGTTGGCGGACTCAATTCATACGTGCTGCTAATAATCCGCCCGTCCTTCTTCAGGTAATGGGCATTGCGCAGCGTCTCGATTTGTTCAAAAGAAATGAGCGCCTCTGCCGTACCAAATGGAATAAGCGGAGAGTAAATGCGTTCTGTCGAGTATCTGAAATGACATTCAACGCTCCCTCCCCGTTGTCCAAGTCCCATTACATCCGAGATTTTGATCTCGTATCCATGATGGGTGTAGTACTCGCCAAGTATTTTGCCGAACAGGCCTATCCCCTGGCCACCCAATCCGCAAATGAGGTAACTTCCTTTATCCGGAGCACTCATAGCTTATCGCCTCGCTTTTACAGGTTGCGGCGCATAATTTGCAGCCAACGCACAGATTTTCGTTGATTTGAATCTCCTCGCCTTGATCCGTTGTTTTAATTTCCAATGCGAGACAACCGAGCTGAAGACAGCTTTTGCAATGAACGCATTTGCTCTGCACAACATGCCCGGATACGGACCGATCCGGCTTGATTTTCAACAGACAAGGCTTCTGAACGATGACGACTGAGCTTTCTTGTGAGTTGACGGCGCCAAGCACCGCGTCTTCCAATTCCTCAAGATCATAGGCATCAACTGTACGGATATCACGAATTCCGATCGCCCGGCACATCTCTGCGATGCTCAGACGATTCTCCGGATTGTAATGAGCTCCAAAATCGCCGGATGGAAGACTCTGGCCCCCCGTCATTGCGATGCATTGATTGTCTACGATAATAACCGTGGAATTTACCGAATTGTAGACCATATTAATCATTCCGTTAATTCCGGTTGCCCAGAACCCGCCATCCCCTATGACCGCAACATACTTCCGCTCTCCTTGTCTCTGATTCATCACGTTCACACCGTGAGCCATCCCGATGGAGGAACCCATATGCTTCGCGTTATTGAAAGCGCCGATATGCGGGAAGACGCCGATCCCGCCGCAGGTCACATCGGTTGAAGCCTCGATTCGATGCTTCTTCAGAATGTGATAGACGAATAGATGGGAGCAGCCGGCACAATTCATCGGCAGACGGAAGGAAACATTCTGGATCGGGTGTACGCTGACTTCTGTTGAACCCAGCTTCTGTGATATCAGTTCGGGGCTGAAGCATGTGGATTCCGGAAATTTGGGGAACAGGCTCTCCCCGATGACATCGAAGCCAAGGCTTTTGATCTCCTTCTCGAGGAACACATGACCGTCTTCAATGACATACAGCCGGTTAACATGATCCGCAAGCCTGCGAATCAGACGCTCCGGAAGCGGATAGACCAAGCCGAGCTTCAAGACCGAAGCCTCCGGCAGCATTTCCTTGACATAGCCATATGGCACACCTGCGGTGATGATTCCAATGTCACTGCCGTTTATTTCAAGCACATTCACCGGAAGGTCTGCGGATTCTTCCTTGAGGCTGCGCAGTGCCTGGGCAAAATCATGATCGAACCGGCGAATCTTGGCATTCGAGGAGTCTGCCATGCCGATCATCATCGTGCTTGCCAGCACGCCATAATAGCTGAATTTGTATTTCTTGCGGAATGCCTTCTGATATTGGTAAGTGTCGTCGATGTCCACCGTGCTGCGTGTCTTGCATGTGATGGAAGTCAGACGGATAATGACCGGCAGGCTGAGCCGCTCACTGAGCTCAAAAGCAAGCTTCATATATTCCAGAGCTTCCTGGCTGTCTGACGGTTCGAGCACGGGAACCCCGGCGCTGTCCCCGTAATGACGGCAGTCGTTGCAGTCATCGCTGATCCGTCCGGCATCGTCCGATACCACGAGCACCAGCCCTCCGTTCGTCTGTGCTTGAGCTGCGGACATCAGCGCGTCATGAGCGACATTGAGCCCGACAGTCTTCATGACGGCATAGCTTCGATAGCCGGCAAAAGAGGCTCCCATCGCGACCTCCAGAGCCACCTTTTCGTTCGTTGACCACTCCGAGTAGATTTCAGCGTACTTCCT